>CAZLFE010000089.1:0-9777 GCA_964558725.1 uncultured Nitrospiraceae bacterium
CTAAAGGGGGGTGTGGAGGGATTATCGGGGTGATTGGGGGATTTCCTCCTTCGTGTAATTCCGAGATATCTAGTACTTCGCCATTAATCCATACCCTATAAAAACCTCGTTTTTTTAGTTCTTCTCCTGGTTCCTTGGTCTCGAAGACAATGATTGCCTTTTCACCATAGTATTTTCCTAAAAGCTCTGATACCACCTTTGAGGGATCCCATATCTTTATTTCCCTGCCGCAGTTAGGACAAAAAGATGTAGCGATCTTTGAGTAGAGGAGCCTGAAGAGGTCATAAAGCTCTGTGAGCGTCCCGACTGTCGAGCGTGACCCCCTTATGGGATTTTTCTGCTCAAGAGCTATTGCTGGCCTTATATTATGAATAGCTTCAACATCAGGCCTGTCAAGCTTTTCGAGGAAGAGTCTTGCATATGTTGAAAGAGATTCCATAAATCTCCACTGGCCTTCAGCAAAGACCGTATCAAAGGCGAGGGAGGATTTTCCTGAGCCTGATACACCTGTTATTGCTATGACCTTATTATGAGGCAAACTGAGGTTAATGTTTTTGAGGTTATTCTGCCTTGCACCTTCGATGAGGAGTTTCTTCTCGGACATATAGGTATTTTAACACCTTTTTTGAGGGTACCGAAATGGAAGGGTTTCTACTGGAATTTCCTGAGCTTTAAAATACTAATCATATATACTAAGGCGGTTATTAGTAAGGCGACATTCTTATCACTTTCTGTTATTGCGGCTTGTCCGCAATCCTTCTGGTTTTTTCGGAAAGATTCCCGACTAGCGGGAATGACATCAATGTAGCTTTACTTATAGCCGTCTTAGTTAAAGGCTAAAAGCAGTATTGTTGTCATTACTGAGTGCGGTCGAAAGGAATCTCCATATTGCCATAGAATGCGTTTTAGACATCGGGAACCATATAATTGCAGAGAAAGGGTTCGAAACTCGAGGTTAATGTGTTTGAGGTTATTCTGCCTGGTGCCTTCGATAACCCCCTCTTTCCCCCTTAAGTTAAGGGGGACGAAAGGGGGTTAACCGTCAAGCGGGAATGACAAGAAATTCCATACAAAATCGGAAAGAACCTTTGTGAAACAACCTTTGTGAAACAACCTTTGTGAAACGACCTAATTAATAGTGATGATATATAATAAACATAAAACGTAAAGCAGAAAAGAGGAGGATATTGTCCATGTTAGTTGAATATATTCAAGCAACAATGGAGGATGCAGAATATAAAAAGTTAGAAGATGGAAGTTGGTTTGCTGAGATTCCTGGCTTCGAAGGTATTTGGGCTAACGGAAAAACAGTTGAGGAATGCAGGAGACAACTTATAGAGGTTTTAGAGGAGTGGCTTATCCTAAAAATCAAGGATAAAGACCCTATTCCTGTTGTGAAAGGCATAGATATAAATGTTAAAGAAGTATTCTGGCCCATTTTCTGGAGGTAGACATCACTTCATGATAAAGGGACAAAAGAAAATTCGTATTCCTAATCCTCACGGAAGCGGAGATATCCACATAAGTCTTGTTAAAGAGATACTTAGACAGGCTGGTATAAGCAGCGATGAATGGGATAAGGCTTGAATTTCTACGGAAAACCGAGGTGAAGCCCAATCTCAGAAGGTTCTGTTATTATTGCAGTCTATGGTAAGTATTACCAGTTCCTCACATTATCCTGGTCTATGGTCCATACAGGATCACCAGCAACCCTCGTTCCAGGAACAGGCGTAGCAGTAGCATTAAAAGTATCAGCTAAGGTATCGCCATTTGTATCGTTGCTTGTTATTTGGTAGGTAAAATGTAGTCCCAAGCCAGGTAGAGCAGCCTGTCCTCCAGGTCTGAATCCAGGGAGTATGTCTTCGATTCCGTTATCATTCACGCCGATAGTTGCATTATAATTTCTTACGCCTCCGCCAGCCGGGGCGTACTCCCCATTCTCTGCAAAAAACTGCTCTTCAAGCAGCCTCAGGTTTTCAAGGTTTGAGTATGCCTCGGTCCTTGCAGCCTTCCTCTGCTGTCCGATGTAGGCAGGGATGGCTATCGCTGCAAGGATACTGATGATGGTCATGACAATGATAAGTTCTATAAGAGTAAATCCTTTATTGGTTTTCATATGAACCTCCTTTCCTTTTACACCTCACAATGAGAAACTCATAACACTATTACACTAACGAGTGAAAAAAAAGAGGATGGGTATGCCCATCCTCTTTTAGCATCTGCAATTTCATCTTAGTCAGCAGAGACACTCTTTAAATAGATAACATTATTATCTCCATCAGTCCCTGTTATAGTGATCGTGCTGGCAACTTGCGCACAGGAAAGTTGTCCCTGACCAGGCGCAGCAACCCAGAGTGGGATACCGGCTGCGACCTTTCCACCAGCCCATGGTGATTGAGGCGGTGTAGGATATAGTACTGACGCGGCTGTGTAGGAGGCAATCCATGTAGTGCATACACCAGCTGTTGCTAAAGCTGTATTGGTTAAGTCAGGTGCAGCAACACTGCCGCTTAAATCCGTATCCACTTCAATAAGGCCAGCACCTAATCCTGTCTTGACGGATGAACTCAGCCAGTTCTGTAATTCCGCAGAGGCAGACTCACCAGCCTTAATCATAGAGCTCCTCTTTGCCTTCTCCTGAGTACCGAGATAAGCAGGGATTGCTATTGCTGCAAGTATGCCAATGATTGCTACCACGACCAAGAGCTCGATCAGGGTAAAGCCCTTCTGCTCTCTTAAGTTATTTACTGCCTTAAACATCGTAACCTCCTTTCTCATCAAACAGTTTCTTACTTCAAACCCTAACCCTTTGAAAACCATTGGACCTTCTTTTTACATCACCTCCTTTACAAAGAATTATTTTACATTTGACTAATACAAACTCTATGCCAAATATATGAATGTGTTTATTACTTGGGGGTACAGGTAGAAAATTAATTATAATCAATAGGTTAGGAGAGTTGTTTTTTCTGAGAGTCTGTTATGAAATTTTAAACATTATCGCAGATAGTCCTCGTAATGTCATTTAACTGACAAAAAACGGCAGGATTAAATTTATGGAGATGGAGCTTGCCAGAAAACTCATTTATTGTCACCCTGAATTTATTTCAGGGTCTCCTAACCTATTGATTTTTTAGATGCTGAAACCAGTTCAGCATGACATATTACACTGTATTGCAAGTTTTAAGGCAGGCTCGATGGCTGCTTTTTTATTCCCAGCTAACAATGTCTTTACTTTCCTCTTCTCCACCTGGTGATCCATCAGCTCCATAGGAAAGAAGGTCATAGTCTCCGTGGCTTCCTGGAGACTCATAGTGATATGGTCTTCCCCAGGGGTCATTTGGCAATGCCTTCCTTAAATAAGGCCCATCCCAATTTGGTATCCCTGGGTTGACTGCGAGGGCATTCAGACCCTCTGATGTGGTAGGATATCTTCCTGTATCAAGCCTGAACTGGTCAATGGCCTGGCCGAGGAGCTCTATCTGGGCCTTCGCAGCAGATTGTTTCCCCTTGCCGACCTTGGGGATTAACCTCGGGAAGACAAGAGCTGCTAACATGCCTATAATAACCATGACAATGAGGAGTTCTACAAGGGTGAATCCCCGCTTATCTCTTTCGCCTAATGTAATCTTCATCTTTATTCTATCCTCCAATAACCAATAATCATCAATAACCAACAATCAAATAAATTCGGGTTCTTCTTACTTTTCTGTGGATACTTTTAGACCCCTCTTTGGAAAAGAGGGGTTAGGGGAGATTTTAAGGATCACAAATACCCCCATATTCTCTCAAGAACACCTTCTGTATTCTCAAATACCTCTTTGTCAGAAAACCTGAGGACTCTCAAGCCAAAACCTTTCATATAACCATCTCTCGCTCTATCTTTCGCTTTTTCTTCAGGGCTGTAATGCTGTCCTCCTCAAGTTCTATAACAAGCTTTGCCTTTGGGCAATAGAAATCAACAATATAGTTACCTATTGTCTTCTGCCTGTAAAATTGGTATCCCTTTAATTGTTTTCCTTTTATCTTCTCCCACAATAGTCTCTCAGTTTCAGTCATGTTTACTCTGAGTGATCTGGAACACTCCTTAAGACTCTTGTTGTAACGTAGCATCTTTCCTTTTAAATCCCCCCTCATCCCCCTTTTCCAAAGGGGGGCTTTATCCACACAATTCCCTGAAGAGTCTAAATTCAAATGATTTTATTATTATTTTAGCTTAGGGTGTGAAGAGGCGTCAATTAATCTCTTTACCCCGTGACCCTTTTAGTGACGGGTGAGATTGGATAACTCCCCCGTCCCCCTCTTAACTTAAGAGGGGGTTTATTCCTCCCCTTAAGGTAAGGGGAGGCGAGGTGGGGTAATAGACACCACTGCATATCCATTAGAAAAAATATTTATAGCGGGGTTTACCATTGGTTACTACAGATGCTAAAATCTCTCCATCTATTGGTGATTATTTGATTATTGTAATTTGGTAATTGGTGATTAAACATATGGGATATAAGAGTATTAAAGACTGGCCTGAAGGAGAGAGACCTCGAGAAAGGCTTCTGATGAGCGGTGCTCATAATCTATCGGAGGCCCAACTTCTCGCAATAATACTCGGGACAGGGGGAGGTGGCAGGAGCGCCCTTGACCTTGCAATAGAGATCCTAAGCTCTTTTGGAGACCTAAAGAAAATCGAAACTGCATCTCTAAGAGAATTTGCGAATATTAAGGGCATGGGGAAGGCAAAGGTCGCTCAGCTTAAGGCTGCCTTTGAGCTCGGAAGAAGGCTGATGGGAGAACCATCCGTAAGAGGCCCTGCTTTCTCCTCAGGTCATGACGTATATTCCTACTACCATAGTCGTTTTAAGAATCTGAAAAAAGAGGTCTTCTACTGTGTAATGCTTGATGCAAAAAACAGGATATTGAAAGACTGCAAAATCTCTGAAGGGACCCTCACGAATTCATTGATACATCCTCGTGAAGCCTTCAGGGATGCAATAAAGGAAATAGCTGCGTCTGTTATCTTTGTCCATAACCATCCGAGCGGCGATCCAAGCCCAAGCCGTGAAGACATTTCGATAACAGAACGGCTTGTCAGTGCAGGTGAGTTGATCGGGATAAGGGTTCTCGATCACATAATCATCGGAGATGAAAAATATACGAGTATGAGGGAAAAGGGATATATAAAATGAAAGTAACCAATAGTGAATACCCTGCGGCAGAGACCGAAGGCGTCTGAAAATTGAATATTTGTTTTCAGTGTCATTCCCGCTTGTCGGGAATCCTTCCGACTTGTTCGGGATCGCAAGAAAGATTCTGGACAAGCCAGAATGACAGAAATATGGAACTGCGGCAGAGACCGCAGGGTGTAATTTTTATCAAATTACAATAACCAATGGAAAAGATTCTATTCCTTTTCTGTCATTGACACGAAAATACCCCTCTTTGGCAAAGAGGGGTTAGGGGAGATTTTATGAATTATAAAATAAAACATTTGTTCTTAAAATCCCCCCTTGCCCCCCTTTTCCAAAGGGGGGGAGATATTTTCATTATACTTTTCTTAAAGAAGGATTTCGGACAAGCCGAAATGACAGTATAATAGCATTAACTTTTTGCAACACTTAGGTTAACAAGGGGGTAGTATATGGCCGCGATAAAAAAGGCACTGATAAGTGTTTCGAACAAGGAGGGTATTGTAGAGTTTGTTAAAGCCCTTACATCAATGGGCGTAGAGATACTCTCAACAGGAGGAACGGCAAAGGCTTTAAGAGACGCGAGTATTCCTGTCAAAGAGGTATCAGAATACACGGGTTTTCCTGAGATGCTTGATGGAAGGCTGAAGACCCTTCATCCAAAGATTCACGGGGGCCTTCTTTCAAGAAGGAATAACCCGAAAGACATGGAAGAGATACAGATGCACGGGATCGGTACTATTGACATGGTAGTCGTGAATCTCTATCCCTTTGAAGAAACAATCTCAAGGCCGGGAGTTACCTTTGCTGAGGCTATTGAGAACATTGACATTGGTGGTCCTGCAATGCTTCGTTCAGGCTCTAAAAACTTTCAGGATGTTGCTGTCATAGTCAATCCGTCAGACTACAAAAAGATCATCAAGGAGATGAAAAAGCTGAAAGGGGACCTCAGTTATAGGACACGATTAGGACTCGCAAAGAAAGTCTTCAAGCGTACATCTCAATATGATAAAGCAATTGCTGCTTACCTTGCCAAGGCAGCAAAAGAAACCTCTAATGAACGTCAACAATGAGTTTTATAATTCCCCGGATGAAACAAGACTAAGAAGGATAACCTTTAGTTTTAATCATAAGAATTCTTCGAAGCTCAGCTTCGGGGTAAATATTGTTTCTTTGTGTCATTCCCGCTTGTCGGGAATCCTTTTTCAAGAAAGATTCTGGACAAGCCAGAATGACAGACTATTTCTCGTCTTTTTGGTACCTCACAGCTCTGCTGCGGATAGTTCATTATTCCCTACGGGGGGTTTTTAAAGTGAAAGTACTTGTTATTGGTGGAGGCGGTAAGGAACATGCAATCGTTTGGAAGCTATCCCAGAGCAGACATGTAGACAGGATTTACTGCAGTCCTGGAAATGCAGGCATATCTGAGATTGCTGAGTGCATAGATGTAAGTCCCCATGACTTTACTGCTCTCATTGATTTTGTGAAATACGAGTGGTTAGACCTGACGATTGTGAGTACTGAGGAACCTCTCTCAAGTGGTATTGTCAATTCATTCGAGAAAGAAGGCTGTAGGATACTGGGTCCAAACAGGGCTGCTGCACAGCTTAAGGCAAGCAGGGTCTTTGCAAAAGACCTGATGAGACTTTACGGGATCCCTACAGCAAAGTATAAAGTCTTTACTTTTTATCTCCATGCAGAGGACTATGTCAGGTTAAAGGGTACTCCTTTGGTAATAAAGGCAGACGGGACTGCAGAGGGCGATGGTACATTTGTAGCCTTTACTGTGGATGAGGCAGTAGATGCTCTCAGGTTGATTATGAAGGAGAGAGTTTTTGGTGAAGCAGGCAAGCAGGTTATCATAGAAGAGGCTCTCAAAGGTGAGGAGATATCCTTTATGGTATTTACTGATGGAAAGACCTTTGTTCCCCTTGCTGTTTCCAGGAACTACAAACGAATGTTTGATGGTGATATGGGACCGATCACACAAGGCATGGGTGCTTATAGCCCTGTACCTGTGATTACAAAGGAAATCGAGAGTGTTATCATGGGGGAGATAATGCGGCCTATGCTCAGGGCACTCAATTCGGAAGGCATACGATATAGGGGCATCCTCACCGCAGACATTTTGATAGACAGGGGCAACCCTTATGTCCTTGAACTCGATTGCACTTTCGGAGACCCGGAAATCCAGGCAGTTCTCCCAAGACTTAAAACAGATTTCATGGAAATTGCATTAGCGATTACAGACGAGAGACTATCGGATATACAGGATATAATAGAGTGGAGGCAGGAGGCATCAGTGTGCATTGTGGTCTCTTCTGGAGGATATCCCGGCAAATATGAGAAGGGCCTTGTTATATCAGGACTCGAAAAAGCAAAAAAAATGAAGGATGTTGTTGTATTCCATACAGGTACTGCATATAACAATGATGACATTATTACATCAGATGGAAGGGTCATCAGTGTATCAGCTCTTGGAGCTGACATACAAGATGCCAGGGCTAAGGCATATAGAGCAGTCGAAGAAATATTTTTCGAAGGAATGTACTATAGAAAAGATATTGGCATAAAATAATCACCAAAAACCAAATTCCAATAACCAAATAATAACCAATGCGCAATCACCAATAACCAAACATAATTTAAGATAGACATTTGTTACCGGTCAATGACAAGTGACTATAGACTGATGACTGACAGTGTTTGATTATTGGGTATTGGAGCTTATCCGGTGTTTGGTTATTGGTGATTGGTAATTTATAATTTAAGGAGGGGGCATGAAACCACAGGTTTTGATCGTGATAGGAAGTGACTCAGACACGCCTATTATAGAAGAGGCAGAGAAGATGCTCAAGGAGCTTGGGATCTCTTATACCATGACTATTGCTTCAGCACATAGAACTCCAGAACGTACAATACAACTCGCATCAGAGGCTGAAAAGGAGGGCATCGAGGTAATTATTGCAGGTGCCGGGATGGCAGCCCACTTGGCAGGTGTACTTGCATCTCACACAATCTTGCCAGTGATAGGCGTGCCGATAGACTCATCGCCCCTTCACGGACTTGACTCCCTCCTCTCCACTGTCCAGATGCCTCCCGGCGTACCGGTTGCAGCAATGGCAATAGGCAAGGCAGGTGCCAAAAATGCTGCAATCTTTTCAGCCCAGATTATAAGCAGGAAAGATTCAAGAATTGCGAAGAGGTTGAGGGATTATAAAAAAAGGATGTCTGAGGAGGTTGAGACGAAGGCAAAGGCGCTCAGAAAACATTACTAAAATGACAGTACATCTCGATTGCTTTCCCTGCTTCCTGAGGCAGTCCATTATTGCTCTCAGGCTTGGAACAAAAGACGAGCTACTGCAGGAGAGGATTATAAAAAGCATCCTGCCAGAAATACAGATGGCGGATATATCGAGACCACCTGCCTACACAACTACATTTATCCACCGAAAAATAAGGCTGTTGCTCGGCAAAGATCCATTCAAGGCGCTCAAGTCTGAATATAACCAGGTGGCACTCGGATTATATCCCACATTGAAGACCACCATTGAAAAAAGTCCTGATCCTTTATGGACAGCTACAAGGCTTGCGATTGCAGGGAATGTCATAGACTTCGGGATATTTACCTCAGTGGATATAGAAGGCGCCATCCGGAAAGCCCTTAACAATCCCTTAGATGTGGATGACTACAGGGCATTCAGGAATGCTATCTCTGAAGCAGACAGAATACTTTATCTAGCAGACAATGCTGGAGAAATCGTATTTGACAGACTTCTTATAGAGACCCTCATCTCCATCGGTAAAGAAATAAAGGCAGTTGTAAAGGGTTCTCCTGTAATCAACGACTCAACTATGGAGGATGCTTTGGAATCAGGCATTACAGGAGTATGTGAAGTAATCGACAATGGCTCTGACGCTGTAGGCACAATACTCGCATGGACATCCTCAACATTTCAAGAGACGTTCGAAGATGCTCAACTCATCTTAAGCAAAGGACAGGGCAACTTCGAGACCCTCACCGCCATTCAAAAGAAAATATTTTTCCTCTTCCAATCCAAATGTGATGTGGTTTCTAAAGAACTTGGCCTTTCAACTGGCTCGATGCTTCTCAAGAAATCCTGATCTTGTTGGCTGGCTAACTAAAAAGGAAAGCCTATCTTCTTCTCCCTCTGCCGCCAAAACCACCTCTTTCTCCACCTCTTTCTCTTTGCGGGCCGCCTCGCTCGCGCCTTTCCTGTGGTTTTGCCTCATTAACAACAATGTTTCTGTCCATGAAAGTCTTGCCGTTCAACATGGAGATCGCTTTCTGCGCCTCTTCCTCTGAGGCCATCTCCACAAAACCGAATCCTCTGAGCCTTCCTGTAGCTGCATCCGTAATCAACTTGACAGAAACAACTTCACCTGCTTGAGAAAACAGCTCCTTCAAATCGTCTTCTGTGCCCTTGAAGGAGATGTTTCCCACATAAAGCCTTGTACTCATCCTTCCTCCTTTAATACTGTTTGTACTCCTTTAAACCCTTAAAGGGTCATTAACAGGAGACATTATAACTGTGCATGATGGAGAAACCATTTGTCAAGTAATAAAATGCATGAT
>CAZLFE010000090.1:0-9590 GCA_964558725.1 uncultured Nitrospiraceae bacterium
GTTGTTATATTCTCAACCCTGTTGCCAAGATTCCTCGCCACTGTCAGGGCCTTTAAAAATACCTCCGGCATAATGACGGCAGAACCGAGATTGATGTATACTCCACCATCAAGGTCAGAGACTACTGAGGTGAAGAGCCTGAAATCTCTGAAACTACCTTCTCCAAGAGTCGAGCCCTCCGCATCAGGATGCATATGGATGATATCTGTTCCTATGGCGATATGCACGGTTGCAGGGAGATCAAGCTCATAGGCAGAAGCAAAGATACTTTTTCCTTTGAACTTGAATCTGCTCTTGGATATCAACTCACCAACAGACTTTCCTATCCCGTATCCTCTCTTTACACCTTCTTTTATTGCCCTGTTAAGATACCTTCCTGTTTCCCTCGCCATGCCAAAGGTTGCCTTTTGCAGTTCTTCCCCAACATCCTCGGATGTATGGCCTATAAAAGAGAGCTCAAAGTCATGGATAATACATGCACCATTCGTTGCTATTGCGGTGATGATGTCTTTTTTCATGAGGTCAATGATAACAGGTGAAAGGCCTACTTTAATTGGATGGGCACCCATACCGAGGATAACGGGCCTCCTGTTCTGTCTTGCACTGACAATAGCCTTAACAGTGTCCTTGAAGTCATTAACAGCAAGGATGTGAGGTAGCTTATCGATAAAGCTATTAAAGGTGTCTCCCTTTGCCGGTGGAGTTGCGAGTGCGGGGATCGAAACCTTGCTTCTTCTTTTGATTATGGAATAGGTTTTAACCCGCTTCAATGATACAGGTCTGTATCTTTTTATGTGCAATGCTTACCTCTTTTATGTTGCTGTGTTACAAGACAACTCTCTTTGTAGTTATCTTTCATTCCATGATAGCAGGATATAGTATTTTCGCTCATTCTCGGGCTATCGCCCTCCGAGGCTTTTGCCTCTTTATATTAGAAAATTATCATTGGACTATCAGCAAAAGAAACCGCTCAAATACTATATCCTGCCTTTTATTCCTATTTACAAATAAAGCTCATTATAAAAAAGAGATATTTTCAATCTGTATTTTTCTCGATAAATCTTAACACACTGGCCCTCCACAGTAAAAGGAGAGAAATTTTGTATTTAAACGAATTGTTGTCCCCATAAACTGCAATCTGATAAACTTTCCCATGTTCAATGATCAAGCATTTAAACTTACATCAGAGAAAAAATTATACCAATTAATAATCAGCAGGCTTGATGGGTACAACATCCATTCTCAGGCATATAAGGAAAAGATATTTCAACTCGTTGAAAAAGGCATTGGTGGATTTATAATCTTTGGTGGGAGAAGAGATGAGATAAAGGATTTTATTAAGAAAATTCAATCCATCTCAGAGATTCCTTTATTCATAGCTTCAGACGTTGAACGCGGGGTAGGGCAACAGATCCAGGATACAACCCTTTTCCCGTGCCAGATGGCTATAACAGCGGCTGTCGATAAAGATAGAGCGGAAGATGTTGGTATTCTTGAAAATGCACTAAAGGCTATAGCTGAGGAATCAATAGACGTTGGAATAAATATGCCTCTCATCCCGGTCCTGGATGTTAATCAAAATCCTGATAATCCTATTATCTGTACGAGGGCATTCTCTGATAATCCTGAGGATGTGGCATGGTTCGGCTTGAGGTATATAAGAGAACTTGAGGATTCAGGTCTTATAAGCTGTGCCAAGCATTTCCCTGGGCACGGTGATACAGCTATAGATTCTCATATATCCCTTCCTGTTATTACCAAATCATTCGATGAGTTACTCAAAGTAGATATAATGCCTTTTATTGAAGCCATCGAAACAGGGGTCAGAAGTATCATGGTAGGACATTTGAGTATTCCAGCCATTGATTCAAGACCAGCAAGTCTATCAAAAAGGATAATCACTGATCTGTTGAGAGAGAAGCTCGGTTTTCATGGACTGATACTCACGGATGCTCTGAATATGAAGGCACTGAAAGGTTTTGAACATGTTTCCACCGAATGTATAAAAGCTGGTGTGGACATATTGTTACATCCTCTGGATGCTGATGTAACAGTGAAGGAACTCACGGTAGCGGTTGAGGAAATGATGATTTCCGAAGAAGATATAGATGTTGCCGTAAGGCGCATTTTAAAGACAAAAGTAAGAATTCCAAATGCTGAAGGACGTGAAGTTGACTATAAGAGTCATGAAATACTTTCATCACAAATTACTGATAAGTCTGTAACCCTCTTAAAAAATACAGCAGGATTGCCGATTGCAGATGAAAGTAAGGTCACCGTAATATTGACAGGAGAAAATACATTTTTTGAGTCCTCTCCCTTAAAGACTTTTTTCAAGAATGTCTCAACCATCCCCTTCCCTCAAGGGGAGGGGGTAAGGGAGAGGGTGGAAAATGTATTTTTGGAGCGAATAGTAATATTTGCTATCTTTACAAGTATTGCTGCATGGAAAGGTACCTCAGGAATAGATGATATGGAGAGAAAACGAATTTCTGAGCTCATCAAAGGGGGGAAAACCTCTATAATCATCTCCTTTGGTTGCCCTTATGTTTTACGCTATTTCAAGGAAGCCGATGTGCTTATTGCTGCTTATGAAGCAACAGAGCAGGCCCAAAAGGCTGCAGTAAAGTGTTTAACAGGAGAGGTAGATTTCAAAGGACGACTTCCTGTTACACTTAACTTTTTAGAATGATAACGGCTTGTCATTCTGAGTCCGCAGAGGCATACGAAGAACCTTACTAAATTTATGAATACAACCAAAAAATTTGATATTACTCCTTATCTTCAAGTATTCCGCAGCCCTCGTATTGCTGTCATAACATTCCTCGGTTTTTCCTCAGGGCTTCCTTTAGCCTTAACCAGCGGTACTCTGCAGGCATGGATGGCAGTAACTGGCGTAGATCTGCGCACCATAGGAATTTTTTCATTGGTTGGACTTCCCTATACAATAAAATTTCTCTGGTCTCCGTTTATGGATCGTTTTGTGCCTCCATGGCTGGGGCGACGACGGGGCTGGATACTTATCACTCAAGGAATACTCATGTTCGGCATTTCAGCAATGGCCCTTGGTTCTCCCCAAAGATTCCCCTGGATATTAGCTGCCCTTGCTCTATCAGTGGCTTTTACTTCTGCTTCACAGGATATAGTGATTGACGCTTACAGGACTGATGTGCTGAGGGAAAGAGAGCGTGGAGCTGGGGCTGCTGTTTTTGTTATGGGCTATCGTATTGCGATGCTTGTCTCTGGCGCACTGGCACTTATTCTGTCCGATTATATCGGTTGGCAGAATACCTATTTAATAATGGCAGCAGGAATGGCAATAGGAATGATAACAACATTGTTGGGACCTGAACCAGAGGAGAAGATCACTCCTCCTTTTAGCCTGCAAGAGGCGGTATTAGGTCCATTGAAGGATTTTTTTTCGAGGAATGCTGCCATTCCCCTGCTCCTTTTAATAGTGCTCTACAAGTTTGGGGACGCCTATGCAGGCGTCTTAACTACAGCCTTTCTTATCAAGGGCATTGGGTTCTCAGCAAGCGAGGTAGGTACGATAAACAAAGGTTTTGGTCTTGTCTCACTGATCGTGGGTGCCATGTTCGGGGGCTCCCTGATGGTACGCCTTGGCCTGTTCCGTTCTTTGCTAAGCTTTGGAGTGCTGCAGGCGGTATCGAATCTCTCATTTGTGATTCTTGCCTGGGTAGGTAAGAGTTACGGGATGCTGGTTTTTGCTGTAGCTTTTGAAAATCTGAGTGGTGGTATGGGCACAGCAGCTTTTGTTTCACTCCTTATGGCAATGTGCAACCACCGTTACACTGCAACACAATATGCATTGCTGTCATCCCTTGCTGCCCTTGGACGTATATTCATTGGCCCTACTTCTGGTTATCTGGCTGAGGCATTCGGTTGGGCCAGCTTCTTTTTCATTACGACTCTGGTAGCTCTGCCTGGTTTGTTGCTTTTGTGGTGGCTCCGTCAAGAAGTATCGGATTTGAAAAGTGAAACAAATTAATTCACAAATTTTATGATACACAGGGCGTAGCATTTTTGCTCTCTGCCTTAGGCGGACCAGAATGACAAACACACAGCCTGTCATGCTGAACCCTTCTGCCCTGAACGGGCCTCAGGGCAGGCTCCGTGAAGGGGAAGTGAAGCATCTCTTATTTTGGACACTATTGAAAGCGGTTTGGGTCTCAATATAACTATGCCTGGTTTGCCAAGTATATAGCTTTTGAAATCCTCGTCAATCACTTTTCTCCTGAGAGAAGATGCATGTCTTAAATGAATTTTATCCCCTTCTTTAATGATGATTCCAACATGGGAGACATCCAACCCTTTTTCTGTTGCATATATCCCGATATAATTTCCGTTTTCCAACCTCTTAATCATAATATCGTCAATGGCGTTTAAAGGAATATAATGAATGAAGCGCTCCTTGGGTTGAATTCCCGGCAGAAAGTATGTTCTACCATCTTTCTTGTTGAGCAATTTCTTAACCCTTATAACCTTTCCATCACCGATTTCTTCAGTAACATCATCAATACGGGTTGCGTTAAATTCATGCCAATCAGTAAAAAAGTGATTCCTCTTTTCAAAACTAACCGTTCCTTCTTTTTGGTACCTCACCTTTTTTACATTTTCCTTGAACTCATGAAAGGAGGATGACGATCTCATTGACTCTATATAATCAAGAAAAGTAAAACAATCAACGCCTTCCAGATTTATGACAAGGACCTCCGGTGTATTCATGTTCCCTATTAATGTTGATTCTTGATATGGTGTTCCGAGAAAATGTCTGGAAAGAGAATCTATCCGGCAGCCTACATCATCAATTTTGGAGGATTCATGCAGAAGGACATCCAATTTCTCCGACGTCCATTTACCTAAGAGAATGAGTTCGTTGTAAGTAGAGGAATGTCTGTGCATAGATACTAGAAACTATAACAGAATGTTTTATGAGCTTCAAACAGATTATGTAAGCTGCTTTCATTTGATCAATATAAGACTTGAAGCCTTGATTTTGTTTACTCCTCAAAATGAGATTCTTCGGTCGATCCGACCTCAGAATGACATGGGGTGAAGGAATGACAAACACACAGCCTGTCATGCTGAACGAAGTGAAGCATCTCTTATTTTGGACACTACTGTCTTATTATAGAGTCTGATATAATATTATTTTGTAGTCCGGCGTAAGTCCTTATATTACGGAGGATAGAGAATTCATTGGCAGATGAAGATCTTTCAAAATTAAAGATTGAAAAATCTCCGGCGACTATTCGGTTAGGAAGGCGCAGAAAAAAGTTTTACTGGTTGGTGATATTACTCTGTATCGTCTTAGCAGGAATCCTTTACTTTGGCGGGATATTTACACCAGCTGTTCGTGTAGAAGTTGCCAGCGTTGTGCAGATGTACCCGTCTCAGACCTATACCATCTTGAATGCCAGTGGTTATGTGGTTGCCCAGCGAAAGGCTGCTGTAGCGCCCAAAGTCACAGGTCTTCTCGTGTCGTTAATGGTCGAAGAAGGGAACTGGGTAAAGAAAGGACAGGTGATTGCCCGGCTGGAAAATAATGATGTTATGGCTGCAAGAAATCAGGCAGAAGCCAACCTGAATGTAGCCCGTTTTAATCTTGAACAGACAAGAGCAGACCTAAAAGACGCTACGCTTTCCTTTAATCGGAATAAAGAGTTGCTGGCCAATGATTTTGTATCACAGGCAGAGTATGATGCTTCTGATGCCCGGTATAAGAGAGCAATTGCAGCAGTTGACGCTGCAGAAGCAGCAGTTAAAGCAAATGAAGCAGTGCTTCAGGGGGCCAATGTTTCCATTGAATATACCCTTATACGCGCACCTTTTGATGCTGTTGTGTTAACAAAAAATGCAGATGTAGGCGACATCGTTACTCCTATAAGTGCTGCTGCTGAAGCCAAGGCTGCAGTGGTTACCATTGCTGACATGAACTCGCTCCAGGTGGAGGCGGATGTTTCTGAATCAAACCTGGAGAAGGTGAAGGTTGGGCAGCCATGTGAAATCCAGCTTGACGCCTTACCTGAATCCCGTTTCCGCGGGGAAGTTCATATGGTTGTTCCGACTGCTGACCGAACCAAAGCAACAGTTATGGTCAAGGTGCGATTTATAGACAAAGATAATCGGATATTACCTGAGATGAGCGCGAAGGTTGCTTTTCTTTCAAGGCATGTAAAACCCGAAGAACAGAAATCTCGCATAGTCATTAGTCCTGCTGCTGTGGTAGTCCGAAAAGGAAAAAATGTGGTTTACGTTGTAGAGGGCAACCGCGTGGTGGAGACACCAATCACTATCGGAGACCGCCTTGGTGATATGGTTGAGGTTCTTGATGGGGTAAAGGCAGGAGACAGAATAGTGGTGAAGAGACCGGAAAAGTTGAAAGATGGCACCAGAATAAAAATTGCAGAGAAGTAGATGGCGAGCAGAACACACATCGTTGAAATAAGAAACCTGTTCAAGTCCTACCGAAGGGGTAACCAGATTCTGCCAGTATTGAATGACATTACCCTTGATATTGATGAGGGGGAGTTCCTTGCATTGATGGGTCCATCTGGGTCAGGCAAGACTACTTTGTTAAACCTGATTGCAGGTATTGATAGAGCAGACAGTGGCATCATAAAAGTCGGTGGAATTGATATTACTACCCTCTCCGAAACTGAACTCGCCCACTGGCGTGCAACGAATGTGGGCTTTATCTTCCAGCTTTACAATCTGATTCCTGTTCTTACTGCCTTTGAAAATGTTGAGCTACCATTGCTTCTGACCAACCTCTCCAGAAAAGAGCGGCGGGAACATGTAGAAATGGCCCTTCGGGTGGTCAACCTTACAGATCGAATGAATCATTACCCTGGTCAGCTTTCGGGGGGACAGCAGCAGCGTGTTGCTATTGCCCGAGCTATTATCCCTGATCCGGCTATACTGGTGGCTGATGAGCCTACCGGTGACCTGGATCGAGCTTCAGCTGAGGAAATATTGGAACTGATGGAACGTCTTGTTCACGAGCTTGGAAAGACTATTATTATGGTTACCCATGATCCACGGGCTGCAAAGATGGCTCATATTTTCATGCATCTTGATAAAGGTGTTCTGAATGCACATCCTCAAGTTACTCTTTAGAAATACCTTCCGACACAAACTCCGCACCTTTTTGACTATTCTTGGTGTTGCCATTGCTATCCTTGCCTTTGGACTCCTCAGAACAGTAATAAGCACATGGTATTTAGGTGCCGAGATGGCTTCTGCAAACCGGCTTGTCACGAGAAATGCTGTTTCCCTCGTCTTTCCGCTTCCCCTTTCCTATAAAGACAAGATCCGCCAGATTGAAGGGGTAAAGGGCGTCTCTTATGGGACATGGTTTGGCGGAATCTACATCGATGAAAAACATTTCTTCGCGAACTATGCAGTTGAACCGAAAACATATCTTGAAATGTTCCCTGAGATAATACTCTCTCCAGATCAGAAATCAGCCGTTTTCAGAGACCGCAAGTCCGCAGTTGCAGGACGTAAACTAGCAGAAAGGTATGGATGGAAGATCAGTGATATCATAACTTTGAAAGGAACAATTTTCCCGGGCAACTGGGATTTTATACTTCGTGGAATCTACAAAGGGAGAGACGAAAATGTCGACGAGACAGCTTTTTTCTTTCACTGGGATTATCTTAACGAGGCGCTGAAAAAAGCCGGTCGGTCCTGGGCTGATCAGGTAGGCTGGTATATGGTTGAGGTAACTTCTCCGAGCATGGCAGCTGAGGTTGCAGTGAAGATTGATCAGACCTTCAAAAACTCGCTTGCAGAAACACTCACTGAAACTGAAAAGGCATTCCACTTGAGCTTCATTGCAATGACAGAGGCGATTGTTATCGCAATACAGATGGTTTCCTTTGTTATTATTTTTATCATTATGGCAGTGGTTGCCAACACTATGGCGATGACAGCCCGGGAGCGGATCGGTGAATATTCTATTTTCAAAACACTGGGATTCGGGAGTTTTCATATATCTGGCCTGATATTCGGTGAGTCACTCTTTATTACAATGTTGGGCGCTGCACTTGGTATTGTCCTCACATTTCCAGCTGCCAGAATCTTCAGTAAAGCACTCAGTACTTACTTCCCCGTATTCAATATTGCTACCGAAACTATCTATCTGGATATAGGAGCTTCTTTCATTGTCGCTTTTGTTGCAGCAATCTTCCCTGCATGGAGAGCCATAAACATCAGGATAGCTGACGGACTGAGGAGGATAGGGTAATGAAAATACCTTTTTCATATAGCCTCCGTAATCTCTGGACGCGAAGGCTCACGACCGTGCTCACCACCTCCGGCATGGCGCTCGTTGTTTTTGTCTTCGCAGCGGTTCTGATGCTCGCTGAGGGACTTCAGAAGACACTTGTGAAAACGGGTTATTATGATAATGTTGTTGTGATTCGAAAAGCGGCTGAGTCTGAAGTGCAGAGTGGAGTTGAAAGACAGCAGGCTTCAATCGTTGAGACTCAGCCAGAAGTGGCCATCGGGAAAGATGGAAAACGCCTGCTGGCAAAGGAATTGGTTGTACTTATTACACTCCCCAAACGAGGGACCGACAAACCATCGAATGTAACTATTCGGGGGATTGAAGAGTATTCGATGATTCTCCGTCCACAGGTTAAGCTTGTTGAGGGTCGTATGCCGAGGCCTGGTTTAGCTGAAATTGTTGCGGGTTCAAGTATTGCCAAAAGGTTTCAAGGAGGAGGTATCGGAGAAACACTCCGTTTTGGTATGAGAGATTGGACAGTAGTCGGAATATTTGATGCAGGCAACACTAGCTTCAGCTCGGAGATATGGGGGGATGTTGACCAACTTATGCAAGCTTTTCGTAGACCTGCATATTCCTCAATGATATTTAGATTACGTGATTCCTCGGAATTCGGAAAAATCAAGTCTCGTATCGAAGACGAACCACGATTGACCCTTGAGGTCATGAGAGAAACGAGATACTATGAGAAACAGTCAGCGATCATGGCAAAATTTCTCCGTATTTTAGGAATATCTCTGACAATTATTTTTTCCTTCGGGGCGACCATCGGCGCAATGATTACCATGTATGCTGCTGTTGCAAACCGTACCAGTGAAATCGGTACATTACGCGCCCTCGGTTTCCAGAAGAGGAGTATATTAGCAGCCTTTCTTATAGAAGCACTCTTTCTCGGCTTCCTTGGTGGTTGCGTAGGGCTTTTTTTCGCATCCTTTCTGCAATTGTTTACGATATCAACCATGAACTGGCAGACCTTTTCAGAGCTTGCTTTTTCTTTTTCCCTTACATTTGAAATTGTCCTCGAAGCCATGATCTTCTCGCTATTAATGGGATTTGTCGGCGGTATGCTCCCTGCGTTCAGGGCTTCTCGCATGAATATTGTCGAAGCGCTATGGACGAGTTGATTTGCTCATAAGATCGGAACTCACCAATTCTTTTCCATTGTCTCATGAAATAAAGTGAAATAAAGAGTGACACATCCCATATTATTACTTTCCTTCCTTCTTTCTCGGTCTTCCCGGCAACTTCAAGAGAAATCTCCTGTCAAGTTTCCTTT
>CAZLFE010000091.1:0-9367 GCA_964558725.1 uncultured Nitrospiraceae bacterium
TCGTTACCACCGCGCAGCGGTTTAGTTCTTCGAAGAAAAGTCAACGCCCATTTCCAGATCAGGGCAGTTTATACTTCTGTTTGAACTCTTCACAGATTTTAATTTCGATACCCGTTTAGAGGTGTACTTTGTGGCACTCAGAGACAGCTTGATTGCAGGCTTTCGCAAGGAATCTGCCGTGCCTGGTTCTTACCGTATTGTCGTTTTTGAAATATTACCCCAATATTAAGTCTCATACTTATGACATTTATATACATAATATAAACATAATTTGTCATTATTTACTTTTTCCATCGCCTTATCAATTTCTTATTTATCTATAAATCAATAAGTTACAGATGGTTATGATGGGCATAAATTATGCTAAAAATTGCCATAAAGGTGATCAATGAAAATACAAATTTTAAACCCACACTCAGCCTGGGGAAAGCATTATAGATGTTTCTTTGTTCTGCTGTTTACTGTTTGCTGTCTGCTGTCTACCACCACTTTTGCCAATGAGATTCGTTCCCGTTCAGTTGTGGTGATGGATGTATCGACAGGGGAAATGTTGTATGCAAAAAATCCATACCTCAGGCTTCCTCCTGCAAGCACAACAAAATTGATGATGGCAATCATAGCAGTAGAGAATGCGAATCTTTCAGATGTTGTGACAATAAGCAGGAATGCATCACATGTCTCGCCCCATAAGGCAGGATTAAAAGAAGGCGATAAGGTAACTGTCGAGCAACTTCTGTATGCTGCACTTCTTGGTTCAGCAAATGATGCTGCGGTTGCGCTCTCTGAAGTGGTTGCAGGCTCGGAGACAAGGTTCGTCACACTCATGAACAGGAAGGCACTTGCCATTGGTGCGGTGGACACGAGATTTATTAACTCGAGTGGACTTCCTGGTCCCAACCAGTATACTACCGCATACGATTTGGCAAAGATCATGAGTTATGCGCTTCGGTATCAAAAACTAAAAGAGGTTATAGGGACTCGCGTGGCAGAGATTTCTACGGAGAACGGGAATTCGATTTTCGTGCGAAATACGAACAGGCTTTTATGGTCTGGAGAAGATCAGGTCGGAGGAAAGACAGGGTATACACGTAAGGCGATGCACTGTTTTGTATGTGCTGCTGAACGTGAAAATGCAACAGTGATTGCGGTGGTTCTTGGGAGCCCGAGCAGGGGCGTTCTATGGAGAGAGTCGGAAACCCTGATCAGTAAAGGGTTCGAAGTACTGGGGAATAAGGGGAAACCCGTTGTTTATGTCACAGAGACGCATTTTGATACAGCCGATATCAGGAAGGTATCCTATGTGAAGAATTATGAAGTTCAAGACTTAGAGCTCGAAATACAGGAAGGTCAAGAAGGTTGTCGTACAGAAAACCGCCAAGCACAAGAAGAAAAAGGCATTTGCAAAGAAAAAGGCAAAAACGAAGATGCTCATTCAAAGGTACAGGAAATATGGAGCTCCATCTGGACAGAAAGCTTGTTGACAGGAGAATATTCCCGGTTGATATTAACGGCTCCGGTACAAGAAAGGAGGAACCGCTAATAGACAGAGAGGTGTGATTTGTATCACCTCAGCCTCTGTTCTTTATCAGTAATTTATACTAAGACAGTAATTGGAGGTTATCATGCTTAATAATGTACTTGGTTGGTTTTCAAATGACCTTGCAATAGATTTGGGGACAGCGAACACCCTTGTCTATGTAAAGGGTAGAGGTGTCATGTGTAATGAACCCTCTGTTGTTGTGATGCGGACGGACAATAAAAAACTCATAGCCGTTGGGACTGAAGCTAAAAGGATGCTTGGTAAAACGCCTTTGGATATCGTAGCCATAAAACCATTGAAAGATGGTGTTATTGCTGATTTTGACGCAACTGAGGAGATGCTCAAGTACTTTATAAAAAGGGTTCATAACGGGAGGAGCTTTGTATCACCAAGGGTAATCATTGGAGTGCCTTCAGGTATAACACAGGTCGAGCAGAGGGCTGTAAGAGATGCTGCCCAGGCATCTGGAGCGAGGGAGGTCTACCTGGTTGGAGAACCTATGGCGGCTGCCATAGGAGTGGGGCTCCCAGTAGGAGAGCCATCAGGCAATATGATTGTCGATATTGGAGGAGGTACAACTGACATTGCGGTCATATCGTTAGACGGGATAGTTTTCAGCAAAGTCGTGAACGTTGGTGGTGATAAAATGGATGAAGCTATTATGGGGTTCGTCAAACGTAAATATAACTTATTGATAGGGGATGGAACAGCAGAGCGGATAAAGATCGAGATAGGCTCGATATATAAAACAGGGTACAACGAGAGCACGATGGAAATGAAGGGTAGGGACCTCTTTTCAGGCATACCCAAGACTATAACAATCCATGAATCAGAAATCCGTGAGGCCCTTGCTGAGCCTGTTAATGTGATAGTTGACGCGATCAAAAGTGCTCTCGAAAAAACCCCTCCTGAACTCTGTGCTGATATATTGGATAGAGGGATTGTTCTTGCTGGTGGTGGCGCCCTTCTCAGGGGTCTTAACCAATTTATACAAGAGACAATAGGGCTACCCGTCATCGTGGCAGAAGATCCTCTCGCTGCAGTTATCCGAGGAGTTGGCAAGCTACTCGATGAGTTAGACCTTATGAAACAGGTAGCTATGAATTAGAAGAAAAGGCTTTAGCTTTTTCTGTTATCATCTCATCTTTTCCTGTCAGATTATTTCTTTACAAACTTGAAAAATCAGACAGTATCTGTTAAATCAGGTTCTTCTATGATAGATCAGATAATTCAATTCAGGCTAAAGGTATTGTTAAG
The DNA here is from genome assembly GCA_964558725.1 of uncultured Nitrospiraceae bacterium. Classification (GTDB taxonomy): domain Bacteria; phylum Nitrospirota; class Thermodesulfovibrionia; order Thermodesulfovibrionales; family SM23-35; genus DASPRG01. The sequence continues at coordinate 2,798 of CAZLFE010000091.1, forward strand.
ATTCTGGAGCTCCTGTAAAATCTTCATTATGCTATTAACTTTCAGAGACTTAAAAAATATTTAAGATTATTAGGGAACTAGATTCCCCCGAAAGCTTTCGGAGGGATCGTCATGAGCTTGTGCTCACAAATCATAATGAAAATATCTCCCCCCTTTGGAAAAGGGGGGGCAAGGTGGGATTTTGAGAACCCCGAAAGCTTTCGGGGCTTCATTTTATGATTATAAAATCTCCCCTAACCCCTCTTTGCAAAAGAGGGGTATTTTCGGGTCAATGATTATCATCCTTGAGAAGGCAGGAATCCAGAGATTTCAACCATTGGAAAAGAGTGCACTATGAATAAGAAAAGAGAAAAGGGATATCTTAATTCTTTTATTCCAATCATCGTAATGGGTATTACCTCAATGCTCATTCAGATATCGGTTCTGCGCCTTCTTCTTTCAACATTCTCAGGGAATGAGCTCGATATCGGGATAACCCTTTCCTTCTGGCTCACCTGGGTTGGACTTGGAAGCTATACAGGAGTTAGGATAAAGCTCAAACATGCCTTTGCACTTTCTTTTATCTTAGTCGCCATCCTTGTGCAGCCAACTGTCTTCGTTATAAAGGCAATAAGACCAGTTCTCTCACTGGAGCCAGGTGAGATGGTATCATTTCCTTTCACCATCCTTTCAACTGCTTTCTCTCTCTTCCCTCTTTGTTTTGTCATAGGTCTTCAGTTTCCCTTAGCTGTTTCATATTCAGGTGATCGTGAAGCTGCAGGGAGAGTCTATGGTCTTGAGGCTCTCGGTGCGTTTATGGGAGGTATCTTATTTACGTTCGTTGTCTCAGGGAGGGTAGGTGCCATAGAGTTGTGTTTATTCCTCACCTTTATCAATATCTTAATTGCTGCATATATTTCAAAGAAAAAAATCCTTACCTTACTTTTTATCTTGCCTCTGTCATTTTATATCGGTTTCAACAAGATCATGACTTCTTTGCCCTGGAAGGGTATGGAGCCTTCCCGAATTGTGGAATCTCAGTATGGAGAGATTGCGGTTATTCAAATCAGGGAGCAGTCAAGCCTATATGGTAACGGGCAACTTTTTTTCACCTATCCCGATTTACCGAGTGAAGAGCTCAGGATACACTTACCAATGACTCTTCACCCTTCGCCATCAAAAATACTTGTCATAGGAGGCTCGCTTGGAACCCTTAAAGAGTTTCTGAAGTATCCTGTTGAAGGCATTGATTTTATTGAACTTGATCCTAAGATCGTCAGAGTTTCTTTGGAACTTCTCAGTATGCATGAAGATAAAGATGCGGTGAAAGACCCCAGGGTAAGAATAATAGTTGAGGATGGAAGGAGATTCATAAAAAGATCGAAGAGCGCAACATACGACCTCATTGTCTTGAGCCTCCCACCGCCTTCTACAGCAGGTATCAACAGGTTTTACACAGCTGATTTTTTCAGAGAGACAAGGGATGTATTGAATAAGGACGGCATAATTGCAATAACCCTACCACAGTCAACAGGGTATATAGGAAGAAGCATGCAGACAGCAAATGGTTCTGTCTATAATTCACTGAAATCTGTTTTCAGGTTTGTTGAAGTAACAGCACAAGAATATGGCGGAATTTTTGCATCTGATACCCAGATCGATATAGAGCCTGAGACCCTTGAAAATAGATTTATACGCAGGGAAATATATACCAAACACTTTAACCAATATATCCTCCGGGACGCCTTCTCTCCACTCAGTGTAGATTATGTCAGAAAAAGGCTTGGTAATATAAAATTAATCAACACAGATTTACAGCCTTCTGCCTATCTTTACAATCTCATGCTATGGGCAGAGATTCATGGAGGAAGGGCACTCAGGTATCTCCTTGAAGTCAAAGGTTTGCATATCGTTTCTATCTCAGTTGTAATTCTGGCAGGTATCTCTTTTTTAACTTTCAGGCGAAGGAGACGGGTGGTCTACTTATCTATCTTTACCACCGGATTTTCGAGTATGTCACTCATGCTTGCTGTGATCCTTGCATATCAGGCTTCATACGGTTACGTATATGAGATGATAGGGATGCTTACAGCGACATTCATGATCGGGCTGTGGTTGGGTGCATACCTGTTAAGACCTACCAAACAAGCATTACAGGCGCTCTTTTATTTAGAGCTGATGACCATAACCCTTGCTCTTATCTCATCTCTGTTCTTCAGGGCAGAACCATTCTTTTATGTTTTAATTCTTCTTTTAGGTCTTATTACAGGCAGACAGTTCAGTACAGCAAATCTTTGCCTGGATGAACCTGAGGTGGCCGGGAAACTTTATGGGATTGATCTCATAGGGTCCTTTTTGGGGGCATTTATTCCTTCGATAATCCTCATTCCCCTGTTTGGAATTTCTCATACTCTCTTATTTATCGTTGGGACAAAAGCAGTTTCAGCAGCAATGATATTGAGTTTATCCCCCTCTTTTTTAACCAGGGGTTAGGGGGGATTAGTAAAAGTGAATCACCGTAGCCGCAGGCTTTAGCCTGCGTTTATAAATGCGATGAATGAAGAGATTTTTGTAAAACATGCAAATGAAGGCGTAATTCCATAGCAGGGTCCCCATCCTTTATAAAGGGAGAAAATAGACTAGTTACAGGAAAGGCTGTCTCAGTCCCGATGTATATCGGGATTATAATCGCCAGATTATTATTGGATGCAATCGTAAATACTTTAAGAACTAAAGATTTATTCGTTTACGCTTCAAAGGTTTTACTTTAAGGTGTCGTATAAAAATTCTTCACCAGCCTTCCCTACAACATCTGTTGTTTTTATTTTTATCATGAAAATAGCTGAGGCATCTTGCCCCGGCCTGAGCTATTTTTATATTAGAAATTTTATAATAATGTATGGCAAAGACGGTACAGTGTGAACTCTGTCCTAATGGGTGCGTACTGGAAAATGGCCAGCATAGCAAGTGCAGGGCCAGGATGAATAAGGACGGGGTGCTCTACAGCCTTGTATATGGAAAACCCTGTGCAGTCCATGTTGATCCAATAGAAAAGAAGCCCTTTAATCATTTTCTCCCAGGAACGACTGCCTTTTCTATAGCAACAGCGGGATGTGTCCTGAGTTGTAAATTTTGCCAGAACTGGCAGATATCTCAGGCAAAACCAGAGGATACCGATACCGTTGACTTGCCTCCAGACACGGTTGTAAGACAGGCAATGTTGTATGGATGCAAATCCGTAACTTATACCTACACAGAGCCAACTGTCTTTTACGAATACATGTATGACACGGCAATCATCGCAAAGAAATATGGGATAAAGAATACAATGCATTCATGTGGATACATAAACGAAAAACCCCTCAAGAAATTATCAAAATACCTGGATGCTGCTGATATCGATTTAAAGGCATTCACAGAAGATTTTTACAGCAGAATATGCAGCGGGAGTCTCAAGCCGGTGCTCAATTCCCTTGTCGTTTTAAAGGAAGAGGGTGTGTGGCTTGAAATAACAAATCTTGTTATTCCAACACTGAATGATGACATGAAGAATATTAAAGAGATGTGCAGATGGATACTGAAGAACCTTGGGCCCGATGTCCCGATACATTTCTCAAGGTTTTTCCCTCATTATAAATTGGATAATCTGCCACCTACACCACTGGAGACACTTACAGAGGCGAGAAAGACAGCGATGGATGCAGGGTTAAAATTTGTCTATATCGGAAATATAAGGCATGAAGGTGAAAGCACCTACTGCCCAAAGTGTAAGAAGATGCTCATAGAGAGGATAGGGTATTTTGTAAAACAGAATCATATAGCGAATGGAAAGTGCAGTTTCTGCAATACATCTATTCCGGGAGTATGGAGTTAGAAAAAAAGGTGGTTATAGAGCAGGGTACAGTATTCTCGCTCATTCTCGTCCCGACATTATGTCGGGACTCCGAGGCTTTTGCCTCTCGATTTTTATATTTGAACAATCTGAATATCGGCAAAAAAATCCGCTCAAATACTATACCCTGCTCTGCGGAGTGGAGGTGAATATGCTGACAAGAAGGGAATTCTTCAGGTTCTTTATTATTGGTGGTATCCTAAGCTTGTTCGGTAAAAAAGTAAACCCTGGTGGAATTGCATACGGGGCATCTGACCCTGTGTGCAAAAGTGAAAGATTTCTTAATTTGTCATCCCCGTGGCAAACCGTGAGGGATTCCTACGGGGTAAAGGCCGAACAAAAGCCAAAGGTAGCCATGTTCTGGAGAAGGGTAGACTGATTTTCATAAAGATCATGAAAGAGCGTCGAAATGTCATTGCAAGGGGACATAGTCCCCGAAGCAATCTCATTGGCTTGAAGAAGGCTTATTCCTTTTTCCTCGCAATCTGCATAGTGATAATCGGGTTTCTTTCTCCCGGCTGTGCTGAAAATGTAAAGGATCCTGCGGTAGCAGGGACATTCTATCCCGCTGATAAAAAATCACTTCAGGATTCTGTAGATGGTTTTCTCTCGAAAGCAGAGAAAGCTCCAGGTACTGGAAAACTCTTGGCTCTCATCTTACCGCATGCAGGCTATACATTTTCAGGACACGTTGCAGCATATGGATATAAACAGATTAAAGACAGTGATATAAAGAAAGTTATCCTCATAGGGTCAAGCCATCACACCGGCTTCAGTGGCGCTTCCGTTTATACAAAGGGTAGTTTCAGAACACCTCTCGGTGATGTAAAAATTAATGAGAAAATCGCAGAAGATTTATTGAATGAAACTGCAGATGTGAGGTTTTACCCTGAGGCATATGAAAGAGAGCACTCCCTTGAGGTTCAATTACCATTTCTCCAAAGGGTTCTCAAAGACTTTACCATAGTACCCATACTTATTGGTTCTCCTACAAAAAAGACTTTTGAACATCTTGTATCGAAGTTAACAGAAATCATCGATGAAAAAACTTTGCTCATAGCAAGTACAGACCTCTCTCACTATCATGATTATCTTATAGCAAAGGAGATGGACAGTAAGGTCATATCAGCAATTGAAAGACTTTCCATAGCAGACATAATAGAGCTTCTGGGAACTGGCAAGGCAGAACTGTGCGGCGGCTTCCCGGTTATCGTTGTGATGGAGGTAGCGCGGAGATCCGGAGCAAGTCTTGGGCATCTCTTTAAATATGCAAATTCAGGAGATGTTACCAATGACAGAGAAAAGGTAGTTGGATATGCGTCTATTGGATTGTATAAAAACCCATATACAGAAGAAGAGAAAAGAGAACTGCTTACGATAGCAAAAAATGCTATCACTGAGTATGTTACTCATGGGAAAATCGCCGGGGTAGAAATAAAAAATCCAAAGTTCAGAGCGAATGGCGCCGTCTTTGTTACGATAAAGAATAGTGGCCAGTTAAAGGGTTGTATAGGCCATATCCAGGCTGTTATGCCGCTTTATGAGTCTGTTATAAAAAATGCTGTTGCTGCATGTTCAAGTGACCCAAGGTTTCCTCCAATGAAAAAGGAAGAACTAAAGGATATGGATATCGAGATATCTATTTTGTCACCTTTTATTCCGTTAAGAGATGTAAAAGATATTCAGGTTGGCAAGCATGGTCTTTACATAATGAAGGGTGTGCAGAGCGGCCTTCTTCTTCCACAGGTTGCAACAGAATTCGGATGGGATAGGAATACTTTTCTTGAACATGTGTGCACGAAAGCTGGCCTGCAGAAGGATGCCTGGAAAGACGCAGAGCTTTATACCTTCACTGCTGAGATTTTGAGGTAATGTAAAAAACAGACATTACCGAACAGACAATATCAGACCTATCCCTGTTGATCAGTTACAGCTACAAGGCGTCACCAGTTGATGAATATCAGATAATTTTGACTTTTATTCTAATTTGTGTCATAATAACAGTGAAGTTTTAGAAGTTTTTGTCTCTGATAAGGCCACGAAGACTTTTAGCTTTGTGGTCTTTTTTTTGTGCTCATTCTGAGACTTTAATTTATTGGTAAGGAGGTAAAAAAAGATGGCTAATGGAACAGTAAAGTGGTTCAATGAGTCCAAGGGTTTCGGCTTTATCACAAGAGAAGACGGCAGTGATATATTTGTTCACTATTCTTCCATCCAGAACAATGGATATAAGTCCCTCGCCGAGGGTGATACAGTTAGCTTCGATACTGAAAATGGCCCAAAAGGTCTCAAGGCAATCAATGTGGTTAAAAACTAATTAACTGCAAAGTCCCCCCCTGCACGACAGGGGGGGTACATTTTGAAAGGAAAAAATGACACATAGAGAAAAGACAGCCGCAAAGATGGAGAAAATGCAACAAAGACTCGAATCAGGTCTGATTTCTGAACATTTCCCCAGGGTTTCAAGCATCATTATTAATGTGAAAAACTCTTACGGAGCAAGAAACCCGATTACCGTATTACGTACTTTTAATTTCTGGCCTAACAGTTATGCATATTTTAATATTGATTGCTTGAGCGAAAGGTGTCTTGACGGCGGATATGATCTAAATCAAGTTATTACTATGATGATTAGAAGTCACAGAGATTCAGAAGAAGGAGAGCTTATTTGTGATAGCAGTAATCTTTCCTCTGACCAC
>CAZLFE010000092.1:0-9298 GCA_964558725.1 uncultured Nitrospiraceae bacterium
TGCCTATTAAGTATTCCGAAAGAATGACCTCTCTGGGGCCTGAAGTCTCGGCAGCCGTCTCTGAAATATGCTCTTTAAAAAACTCCTGGGGTATCCCGCTCCTCAAGATCGATAATATCTTTAAAGGTTCTTGCATTCCTGTAAAAGCATTTACCAATTTTTTTGCTGTTTGCTTTGGGAGTGCTCCTTCCTCGACAATTTTTAATAGTTTATTAAGATATTCCTCATCGTCTTCTGTGAAGCCTTTATAGTCTTTAATTGCCTTAATAGTCTGTAATAGCTTTGATTCATAACTTCTGCTGCCGGGATGTTTTAATTGCCTTACTTCATCTACTGTTGCCAGTTCAAATTCTTTTTTATTAGCACCCAAGTAATCGTAAAAATCTTTCGGCAAATTTTCTTTGGGAGTATCTTTCTCCGCCTTTAAGATTTCTACAGCCTTGAAAAAGTCTACCTCTTCTACGCCTTGTTTGGTAGCACTAAAAATTTTACGCAGCTTTCCTTTACGGAAGAAGGTTGTAACACCATTAAATCCCCCCTCGCCTCCCTTTGCTAATGTAGGGATGGGGGGATTATATTTTTTTGCAGTTCTCGCTTTTTTTGGTAAACGCTTTATTCTCTCAAAAAGATCCGGGTTAGTATCCCTTACCTCCCGGATAATTTTTAAATATTTAAGTTCACTCTCTTCCTCTTCGTCTTCACCTGTGAGTAATTTCTTTGAGCTTAAACGATTGAATAATTCATGCGATTGAATAGGTTCACCATCAGTCAGTAGTTTTGCATCAGCACCAAGCATCTCAATAAAAGCATTTATCTTCGCCTCTGCTGCAGCCTTTAATCCGATTTCAGATTCGGCCTGAATCGTCGGGAAAAAATTATATGCATAAATCTTGTCGAATTTCGTATCTACGCGGTTGATTCTGCCCACACGTTGTATTACCCTTGTAGGGTTCCACGGTATATCGTAATTGATAACAACATTAGAACGGTGTAAGTTAACGCCTTCTGAAAGAACTTCAGTTGTAATTAAAATCCTATAATCATCTTTAGGATAACGAGCTCTGGCATCGAAATTCTCGATAACCTTTTCTTTTATAGCAGCTCCAGAGCTTCCAGAAAAACCAAGCACTACATTCCCAAAATTATTTCTTATATGATTTTCAAGATAGTCTGCTGTTTCTTTAGATTCAGTAAATACTATCAGTTTGTTTTTCTGCAGGATATGATCACTTTCAAGCAGTTTAATGAACTTATCAATCTTTGGATCATAGTCTATTTTCATCCACATATCATTAACTTGTTTTAGAATTTTCAGGTCATTTTCTAAATCTTTTCTGAAGCTTTCATCAAAGTCTCCTGACTTATATTCTTCTGCCTTGTCTTCATCTATCAGGCGTTGTATCGCTTCTTCATCATGATTTTCGAGTAATTCGAATACTTTATTTATATGCTTTTTGCTTACAAAGACCCTCCCTTTGTCATACTCCCTGATAAATGTCTCATAGGATTTTATAAACCTTCCAAGTGTGTTTTTGAATGCAAAGAAACTGCTTTCAAGGCGCTTAACAAGGAGTATTTTCATGAACTTACCCATATTAATCTGGGATAGCTGTTCAGGTTGGGTAATGCCTTCTTTTAGATATAAAAGGGATGTATATCGAGAATATTTGAAGGCGGCCGAAGTTGCAAATTTAATGGTTTCTATAAAGATTTTGTCCAACTCAGTGTCAAACTCATAAAAAACCTGTTTAGGGTCTGCAACGTCGGGAAATTTTAACTCTTGTTTTTTAAGGTCATCCTCAAAATATTTTGCGATCTCATTTCTGGTTCTTCTTACCATTAAATACTTCAAGACATTTTCTCTTATTTCTTTAGCGTTTTCTCTGGTTACCTTAATAAATTCGTCATAGTCTTCAAACCTATCGAGATTTTTCAATTTCTCCTGAAGACGATTAAAAAATTTCTCAAGGTCACGGACTTTGGGATTAGGCAAAGTGCAATTGCGAGCTTTTTGAAATAATTTCAACTGGCTTAAGATATCTTTAGGTGTATTGTTAAGAGGTGTGGCTGAAACTAATATTACCCTTTTACCCCTGCAAATCTGTGCAAGTTTCTCATAACTAATATTTGTCTCAGTACGGAAACGATGTGCCTCATCAATAAAAACATTCTTATATCTGTCTGTGCCTTCTTTGATAATATCATCCAGCTTTCCAATCGACCTGAAATAGGTTCCTCTAACGCCGAAATCACGGAATATATTCGTCCACGAGCCAGGGTTTTTCTCATCCAAGAGTGCAGGTGGGGCTATCACCAGATGTCTGCCATTTAGTTGTTGTGCCAAAAGTGCAGAGATATAGGTCTTGCCTAAACCAACGACATCTGCCAAAAATACTCCACCGTATTCCTCAAGCTTTGACTTGGCATCTACAACTGCTTCTTTCTGATACTGATATTCGACAAAGTTCTCGGGCAAGTATGTAGACGATATTTCGTCCGGGGTTCTACTTATCTTTTCTCCAAAATATTCGTACAGGAATTTTAGGTAGAGTTCATACGGCGTAATACTATTATTGAGCCATGTCCTTGTGTTAATCGTTTCAACATAATCCTCTGAAACCGGAACGGACTTTCTCCAGAGTTCGTTGAATTTCTCTAAGGCAAAATCATAATCAGCTCTGTTTTTGAGCTCGACATTAAACTCCATATTTTCTATTAACCCAGCTTCGGTAAAATTACTTGAGCCAGTAATAACCCTTCCTACGTCTCTATCTCCTTCTCCAAAGGTCATAATATAAACCTTTGCGTGGATTGAGGCATTGGGATATACCTTGATTTCGAGCTTTCCGGATTTTATCCACTCCATGAATTTCGATACGCCCTCTTCGACTTCGGGCTTATCAGGAGAGTCTTCCATCTCAGAGACGACATTTTCCGCAAAGTCCTCTTTTGCTTCGCTGTGAGACAGGCGTAATGATAGCTGTTTTTCCTGTTCGGCTTTTTGTATCAGTTCATATGCATATCTATTAAGGCTGATACCTACAAGAATTCTAATTTTTTCTGTTTTCTCAAGGGACTCATAAAGTTTAAAAAAACCACTCGTTTTGAAAAAGCCCACAAGCACATCGAAGAAACGGGTATTTTGCTCGACGGTTACTTTGAATCTATCAAGAAGGGTCTGGTTTGATTCGTTGGTAAAAAAGGTCAGATCTGTAATTATTGGCTTATATCTCGTGGCATCCTTTTCAGGCATACAGTAAGGTATCAGGATTCTTGACAAATTTTCAAGGATTTAACGATTATCAGGGTCATTTTAAATATGATAAAGGCGTGATTTGTAATCCCGGTAACTCCAGCATATCCTGCCTCGCGCCATGCTTTTATGCGGGAGCGGATTTTATTCACAACAGGAATTTCTATGAAAATGCCGGGGTCATCAAATGCCCTGGAACTTTCGGATGCGATTACATATCCGGCAGGACGCCTTCCTTCTTTTAAAGAGAATGTACGGGTCTCCCTGTCATAACTCCAGTAATGTTTTGGTTCTTCATAAGGCGAGTTGATGATAAGCTGGTCAATGGAGGACTTCACTGCGTTTCTTCTGGTGGGATAATTGCTTCAAGGGCAGAAACTATAGCAGGAATATCATTCTGAACAGTATCCCATACAATTTCTAAATTCACTCTGTCATAAGCATGAATAAGAACATCTCGCATTTTTGCTATTTTTGACCATGGGATATCCGGGTATGTCTTTAAGACATCAGCAGACAGTCTCTTTACTGCTTCACCCATCACCTCAAGACAGCGAATAACTGCAGCTTGAGTCTTATTGTCTGAAAAAAATGTTTCTCTATCAATGCCTGCAGTAAAATCCCTTGCATCTTTGGCGTGCAGAAGTATATCAAGAAGATAGGACAAGTCACGAGACATGCACAACCTCCATAGTGGATAAAATTTCCTTGCGGCGGATGTAATTGCGGCTCTGCTCAACTGCTCTGCGCGTCATGAGGTCAACTTCACGCCCAAATATATCTTTTAATTCATCTATCATTGATACGAGATCAAAAAGAGTGCGGCTAGCACCAGCTTTAAAGTCCACTATCACATCGATATCACTGTCAGGACGGAAATCATCCCTAAGAACTGAACCAAAAAACGCTAATTCCCGTACTTTCCATTTCTCGCAGAATTCTGCTACCTTTTCTTTTGGTATTTCGATGCGTGCTTTACCCATTACTCTATCTCTATGATCTTAAGACTCTCGATACCCCTGTCATCTACAATTTTAACAGCAATGCGTTTGTTCTCGCCAAATTTCTCTAAATAATATTATTTTAATCAACTTATTTCAATATGTAAAAAAAGAGCGAATATACTGGGCTTGGCTGAGGCTTGCTGAAGCGCAAATAAGTATAATAGCGCAGAAGAACAGAAGTTTGCTCTTTGTTCATGAGTGCTATATCTGCGTTTCCATCAGTCAAATAATAATTCAAACTCCCTCGGAGTGATTATTTTGATGCCTTGAAAGTTCTTTATCTCCAGCAAATCACTATCTCCCGTTACAAGATACTCAGCCTTTGCTGCAAGGGCGCAGGCAAGCACATTGTCGTCGTCACGGTCACGGCATATGTTCGTAACTTTGAGGTTGTGCTTAATGATTTGATCAATTGCCTCACTGATGGGTTCTATTGCTGATGCTATTTCTTCATGTGAAAGGCGGAATCTTTTTGAGAGTATTCGCCGGATTTCTGTCATAATGAATGGGCACGAAATGAGACAAAATTCTTTGGTGCGAGCTCTGCTTAACAGTTTTGAACACACCCCTTCCGTGATAATTGCCGCAATGAGTACGTTTGTATCAAATACAGCAATCATGATATTGCTTTAAAAACATCTTCTTCACTGACAATGCCGCGTTTTTTTGCTTTTGGGCCAAGCTTTTTCTGCACTGCCCTGAGTTTCATTTCCCAAAGAAACAGACTCAGGGATTCCTTCACGATATCGCTTTTGTTTCGCCCTGTGTTTTTTGCAAACTTATCGAGTTCTTCTGAAATGTTTTCGGGAAGGCTCACTGATAACACAGTTCTCATAATACACCTCCTGTATTACAATACACTACAAAAGATAAAATATGCAAGCCGTCTCTATCCCTGCTCCTCAGCTCTTGCAGATCCCCTTCCTCATTAGATCACTATGGCCTTTCTACAGAAACAATCTCGATGGTGGTCGTTCAGCTCATTTTGCAAGGTAAAAACTACTCAAGAGCAGAAGTCAGGAAGGCTAAACGCGCAGAAGTTTGTTTACAGAAAATTTAACGGAATAAATTCTGGTACCCCTAAACAAATTTTGAATCGTACTCTCGTACTTCAACAGACTGACACTTCATTTATTTCAATTTCTTAACTTCCAATTTAAGAACCTCCCTCGTTTCATCCTTCACCTTAAACCTCTCGTCTCCTCTATATCCCACAATCCAGATGATATCCTCCCCGGAGACAATGAACGGAATTGCATCCCGCTCATCCCTTGGTACTTTCTCATCAACGAAGAAGTCCTGAAGTTTTTTCTTCTTGCCAAAGCCGAGGGGATAAAAAAAGTCACCATCTTTCCTTGGTCTGACAATGAGAGGGAAGGTCAATCTTTCTGCGTCAAAGAGAGCCAATGTCTTAAATTCGGCACGTTCCCTTATGTCTTGACTTGCCTCACCAAAATCTGAAACCTTTATTAAGGATGCCTTTATAAGAACCCCTGCTTCCCTGAGAACCAACTCGCCAGGAACTTCGAGGGTATGTGTATCTAATTTTACAGGAGGCTCTGATGTAAGGATAAGGGTTGAATAGTCCTTTATAGCTCTTATCCCATTGGGAAGGTAGAGCCTGTCGCCTGTTTTACCCCTTTTGACAAGATCAATGATATCTTCGATATGAATAAAGTTTATTCCACGAAGACCTCTTGTCTCGTCTATTGCCCTCCTTAACGCCCTCCGCAAGATCACCTTTTCCATAACCTCTAAGGGGCTAAGAAAAAGTTCAATGCGAGAATTGGTTTTTCTGCTCATGAGCCTTATTAATGTCTTTGTGACAAGAATCTCGAAATATCTCTCTTCTTCTCGCAGTATTGCTGCAGTCCGCGAAAGAGTATCTATGATGTTCGGATTCACTTCTCTTATCATCGGCATGAGAGAAAGCCTTATTTTATTGCGGAGATAATCCCTTCTCAGGTTTGATGAATCAACAATATATTCAATCTTCTCCTCCCGGAGATATCTCTCAATCTCCTGTCTTTCGATCTTAATGAGAGGCCTTATAAACTTCCCTCTGACTGGCGGAATCCCTGAAAGACCTGTAGAGCCTGATCCCCTAAAGAGACGCATAAGAATTGTTTCTGCCTGATCATCTGCTGTATGCCCCAGAGCAATTTTCTGTGCATTGATTTCAAGAGCCGTTTCTTCGAAAACCTGATAACGTAATTCCCTCGCTGCCGCTTGCCTATTAATCCCCTTTTCTTGAGCATAGTTTTTCACATCTATGGATTTTGTCATAAAAGGCAGATCGAGCTTTTCGCAAAGCTTCTTACAAAACTCGATTTCTACAGAAACTTCCTCTGGTCTTAGACCATGGTCGATATATAGAGCATATATATCCAGCTTGGACTCGTCATTAAGGTTCTTCAATACATGAAGTAGACACACTGAATCTGGTCCACCAGAGAGAGCAACTAACACCCTCTCTTTACCAGAGAGCATAGAGTATTTCTCAATTGTTTCTTTTGCTTGTATAAAGAGTTCCTTCAAGTTAACTTAGGACTGCCTATTGGCCTTCCTGATCCTTATTTTGAATAGATGAGAAAAAGAGAGTGTAAATATCGTTATTTACTTTTAAATAAAGTCCTTACTTCGTTCATAAACTCATTTATATCTTTGAACTGCCGGTAGACAGAGGCAAACCTGACATAGGCAACTTTATCAAGTTCTTTCAAGGCTGACATAACCTCTTCACCAATCCAAGTGCTTTTAATCTCCTTTACCCCAAGACCTACGAGTTTCTTTTCTATCGAGTCAGCAATGCCAACAAGAGTCTCTGTACCTATTGGCCTTTTCTCACATGCCTTTTTCAGGCCTGTCAGTACTTTCAGTCTATCAAAGGGTTCCCGCCTGCCATCTTTTTTCACTACCAAAGGGATAATATCTTCTACGCGTTCGTAAGATGTGAAACGTTTCCCGCATTTCAGGCACTCACGTCTGCGGCGGATTGCATCGCCCTCTTTACTCGTCCTTGAGTCGATAACCTTATCTTCTATGCTTCCGCAGAAAGGGCACTTCACTGAAAACTCTTTGTAGCTGTTAGGAAAGCTCTCTTAGCACTCACCTTGTTACTCTTTGCTCTTCGTATAAAGGAAAACTATCACAAAGAACCTTGACCCGCTTTGCGAGGTTTCTGATTACTTCGATATCATTTCTACTTTGGATGACTGATGATATTATGTCTGCTATCTCTGTCATCTCCGCCTCACCCATCCCCCTCGATGTAACACAGGGCGTACCAAGCCTTATTCCGCTTGTTATTGTGGGTGGTCTTTGATCATAGGGTACTACATTTTTGTTCACTGTTATTCCTGCTCTTCCGAGTGCCTCTTCTGCATCCTTTCCTGTAGTACTTTTATCTGTCAGGTCAACAAGCATCATATGGTTGTCCGTTCCTCCTGAGACAATCTTGAAACCCCTGTTCATCAAGTCCTCTGAAAGTCTTTTTGCGTTCTTAATGACCATTGCCTGGAGGTCTTTAAATTCCTGGCTCATTGCCTCTTTCAGAGCAACTGCTTTTGCTGCAATGACGTGGACAAGGGGGCCTCCCTGTATCCCTGGAAAAACCATTTTGTCAACCGCCTTTGCATATCCTTCCTTGCACATTATCATTCCCCCCCGTGGACCTTTGAGGGTCTTATGGGTTGTTGTTGTTACAAAATCAGCATATGGCACAGGGGAAGGATGGAGACCTACAGCAACAAGTCCTGCTATGTGGGCTATGTCTGCCATAAAATATGCCCCGACTTCCTTTGCAATTTCAGAAAATGCCTTAAAATCGATGGTCCTCGAATAGGCGCTCGCACCCGCAACGATCATCTTTGGTTTATGCTCCAAGGCGAGACGTCTCACCTCCTCATAGTCTATGTATCCCGTATCTCTATCAACACCGTATGTTGCAATCTGATAAAAAACTCCCGAGAAGTTCACTGCTGCACCGTGGGAAAGATGCCCACCATGACTCAGACTCATAGCCAGTATGGTCTCCCCTGGCTTAAGCATTGAGAAATAGACAGCCATATTAGCCTGGGTACCAGAGTGGGGCTGGACATTAACATGCTCTGTGCCGAATAGTTCTTTTGCCCTCTCGATTGCAAGACTTTCAACGACATCGGCATATTCACAACCGCCATAGTATCTTTTCCCCGGGTATCCTTCTGCATATTTATTCGTAAAGACCGAACCCTGAACTTCGAGGATGGAAGGACTCGCATAGTTTTCAGAGGCTATGAGAACAATATTCTCCCTTTCCCTCTCTACCTCTTTCTGGATTGCTTTGAAAACATCTGGATCAGTGAGTTTAAGATTTTCAAAATTCATGTTTTGTTAAACGTTCCTCTATCATGGAAATCTTTTTTAACCTCATGGAGTGCCTTTCCCCTTCAAAGGGAGTCTCCATCCATGTCCTCACAATCGCTTTTGCCAGGTCCTTCCCGACTATCCTTCCACCGAGGACAAGGATATTAGCATCATTATGCCGTCGACTCATCTGAGCGGTGAAGAGATCATTGCAGAGAGATGCTCTTACGCGGGGAAATTTATTAGCCACGATGGACATGCCTATTCCTGTACCGCAGATGAGTATTCCTCTGTCTATCTTCCCTGAAGAGACTGCATCAGAAACTTTTTCGCCAAAATCTGGATAATCTACCGATTCAGGGCTATTTGTGCCGTAATCAATGCATTCGATGCCAAGACCACTTAAGAGCCGGATAATCTCGTTTTTCAGTTCTAACCCCGCATGATCGCAGCCTATCCCGATTTTCATGTAAATTTACCTATCTTATCCAAGAGATTGTTTGGAAGTCAAGGATTCAAACTACCTTATATAAGAATACACATTTTTCCCAGGGAGAGGTATAAGGCTTGACCGAAACACAAGTAAGCATTTAAAATGAGTATGTTTTTCTTCGGGCCCATAGCTCAGTTGGTAGAGCCACCGGCTCATAACCGGTTGGTCCCAGGTTCGAGCCCTGGTGGGCCCACCAGCTGC
>CAZLFE010000093.1:0-9139 GCA_964558725.1 uncultured Nitrospiraceae bacterium
AAACTTTTAATTATAATTCAAACGAGAAAATATTGTCAACACAGTTAAAAAAGTTCTGCTAAAAAAGTTCGGGAGACCAGAAGAAAAGAAGTGCGGAAGGTAGAGAGAGCAAGAAGTTTAAAAATCTTCTGACTTCAGAACTATCTCTCTTCCGAGCTTCAATGGTATATAGGTGTGGCTCTGTTTAAAAATGAGGAATTACTGCCTTCAGATATTCCTTTTACTGAGGACAAAATAAAAAGTTATTGCCAGGCATTAGTTTTGGCTGGTAAGGGCAAGACCCTCATGATGGGAATTCCCGGTAACATGCTGGAAATGGCTCATACTCATATTCTGGATATGGCTATGCCTATTGCCATGCTTAAGAATGCACAACCTAAAAGTTAAGGTTGGATGAGGCTGATCCTTTCTATTCCGAGGATATTCTGATCATCCTCTACTGCAAGTTTCATAAGTAGTCATTGATTCGCAGGCCTGATATGGTTACCATTGTCTTTAAACCTAAAAGAGCATTCCCTGTCCTGTTATCTCTTTTCTTTCCACATTCTCAGAAATCTTTATCTTCCCGTATTCTCCATCAAATCCAGGAGAAATATGCACCTTTCCTGAACGCATCTTCGAAATTGCCTCTGATAGGGTGGCTGAGCCTGCTTTTTCAATATCGGAAAGAGAAGACTCCATGAGTATCCCGAATTCATTACCGAGGGTACTTAAAAGTTTCAAATATTCTGCCCCTACTGCTTTAGTGTTGATACCTACCTTCAAGGTCTCTGCAATCATTTCAGACAAGGGAATGAGAGAATGATACAGTGGTGCATCCTTTGGCTTGAGACCATCTGCCCTGTCTGCGAGTTTTTCTATCCTGTGCATGACACCAACCGTCACTTTTCTTCCACAGATAGGACATACATAATTATTTCGTATTGTCTCTTTTGGAGAGAGTCTTACACCACAAGATCTATGCCCATCATAGTGATATTTTCCTTCTTCTGGAAAGAATTCAATCGTACCGATGAATCCCCCCATTTTTTTAATTGCATCTATCATTGATCTGTACGATATTTCGGTATCAAAGATATTTGCCTCACGACCGAGTTTTGAAGGTGAGTGGGCGTCTGAATTTGATATCAAGGTGATACGGTCAAGGCTCGAAAGCCTCCAGTTCATAGGTGGGTCTGAAGAAAGCCCCGTTTCTATAGAATAGATATGAGAGGTTAATTCCTCAAAGCATTCAGAGAGGGAGTCAAACCCTGATTCTGCACCAAAGATCGAAAAATGGGGTGTCCAGGCATGGGCAGGTATAAGCATCGCATCAGGAGATGTGTCAAGGATAATCTTTAACAAATGTTTTGCATCAAGTCCGAGTATTGGTCTTCCATCAGCAGAAAGATTTCCGATTCTCGATAAAGCAGTATTTATTTTTAAAGCAGTTGAAAAGTCTGGGGCAAAGATGAGGTTATGAATCTTTCTCGTCCTTCCTTTCTTAGAGTAAATGCTGCTTATCTCTGCAGTGAGTGTGAAATAAACCTCTGCCCTGCATGAGGCCGGGATATCATCATTTTTAAAATTGTCTTTTAATTTAAAGAGGTTTTTACCAATAGGCTCAAGTTTATCTTGCAATTCTTGAAACCACTTTGGATGGGTGAAATCACCTGTCCCGATGACGGTTATGCCTTTAAGCTGGGCCCATTTCCAGAGAGACTCCAGGGTCATATCACGGCTTGTGGCACGGGAATACTTGGAATGGATATGCAGGTCAGCAATGAAACGCATGGTGAATTATATACAATAACTAATGCGAAAAGAAATCCTGAATGTTTAAATCCTAAATCCCAAATCCTAAATTCTAAGCAAGCACAAATGCTCAAAATATAAAATTCAAAACATTTTGAACATTTGAATTTAGGATTTTGAATTTGCTTAGGATTTAGATATTAGGATTCAGAATTTTAATGGTTGGTATTTGGGATTCGGTTATTGGTGATTAAAGATTTGAGGTTTTCTGTTTGCTCTTGTGCCAGAAGATGTAGGCTAATATCAATAATACACAACCTGTGAGGATGTACAGACCCCATTGTTTGCTGACTTCCATGACCTTTTCCCTGTTGTTGCCAACAAAATAGCCTATATATGCAAGTACCCACACCCATATGCCTGCACCAAAAGCGGTATAGAAACAAAATTTTCCTAAGTCCATTCTGGCAAGCCCTGCAGGAAAGGATATGTAGTGCCTGATGCCTAATATAAGCCTTCCTACAAAGGTGCTTATATTTCCATGTCTTCGAAAGAAGGTCTCTCCTTTTATGAAGTGCTTCTGTGTAATACCGAAATATTTTCCGTACTTAAGGATAAAGGGTCTGCCAAGATAAACTGCGATGGCATAATTGAAAAGAGCACCGGTTAAGCTTCCCGCTGTACCTGATAGGATCACTCCTATCCAGCTCATCTGGTTCTGTGAGATGAGATAACCTGCGGGAGGGATTACGAGCTCTGATGGAAGAGGAATAAAGGTGCTCTCGATGAACATCAAAATAACAATACCAGGGTAGCCCATTGAGCCGATTATATCTACAAGCCAGTTTAAGAACGTCTGGAATTCATGCATGAAAATAGTTTAATCTTTTGATGAATATTTTAAAAGTTAAGTCCTTTAATTGATAGATTTATATGCATTCCTGGCGGATATAGTATTTTCGCTCATTCTCAGGCTAACGCCCTCTGAGGCTTTTGCCTCTTGATTTCTTAATCATACCATTTGACTATCGGCAAAAAATCCGCTCAAATATCATATCCGCCTTTATGGCATCGTTTCGATAAACAGAGCAGGTTAGAGGCTATCACGGTAAGTTTAGTGGATAACCTTCGCTCTTAACTATTAACGGTAGTTATGGTCGGGGCGAGCAGATTTGAACTGCCGACCACTCACACCCCAAGCGAGTGCGCTACCAGGCTGCGCTACGCCCCGATTTCTAATGAAGCTGATTGAGTATATCTCTGAGTTTTTTTTTGACCTCTTCAATTACCACGGAAGGTTTTCGAGTTTCTTTTGTTTTGACCTCAGGGTCGGGTTCAACAGCACGAATAATATTACCGCCTAGCCTCTTTCTTACACCCTCTATGGTATATCTCTCTTGGTATAAAAGCCTTTTAATATAAAGGAGAAACTCCACGTCCTTCTTTATATAGACCCTCTGTCCCGACTTATTTTTCCTCGGTTTGAGAAAGGGAAACTCCGTCTCCCAGTACCTCAGGACATAGGGCTCGACACCTACAATCCTGCTTACCTCTCCTATCTTGTAAAAGAGCTTATCCGGGATAGGGGTCTCAGGTTTCGTAAGCTCAGATACAGACTTATACATTCCCCTTTTCTACAGATGACTTTAGTTGGTTACTCGCTCTGAAGGTAATCGTCTTTCTGGGAGTTATCTCGAGGTCTTCCCCGGTCTTTGGATTTCTGCCTCTCCTTGCATTCTTCTTTCTTACATTGAAAGTGCCAAAGCCAGATAGTTTAACTGACTCTCCTTCAACAAAGCTCTGCTTCATTGTATCAAAGACCAACTCGATTATCTCCAGCGCTTCTTTTTTCGAGAGTCCTATTTTCTCAAATATCGCATCTACTAAATCTGCTTTTGTCATAGAACCCCCCTCTATTAATTTTCTTAATTATATTGAGGACATATAGACTTGTCAAGAAGAAATTAGTTTAAGACGTGAATAAGGGGTTTCAGGAAACCTGATCAAATTTGACCACTTGCTTATGGAGAGGATACTTTTTTATAGTTCATTATTGATGATTTAGAATAATAAAGTGTATGTAATAAATGTATGCAATAAAAATATGATAGGTAAAAATGATCCACCCGGTTCTCATAGTAGAAGACGACAGAAAAATTGCAAATATTGTAAAAGTATATCTTGAGGGTGCTGGCTTCAGAGTTGTTCATGCTCAGAGAGGCAAGGATGCCATAGAGTTTGCACTAAAAGAGATGCCTCTTCTTGTAATACTTGATTTGAAATTACCAGACATAAGCGGAGAAGAGGTATGCCAGGAGCTCAGGGAGATCGGAGATTTCCCTATCATTATGTTGTCATCTAAATCTTTGGAGGAAGAGAGGATTGCCGGATTTGCCCTCGGAGCAGATGATTATGTAATAAAACCCTTCAGTCCAAAGGAGTTGGTATACCGGGTAAAGGCAGTATTAAAACGGGCAAGGAAAGATGATTTGGATGCTACCAAACCTGTCAGTTTCAACAATGGATTATTAATAATAGACGGTCGGAGCTATGAGGTAAAAAAGAAGAATGAGCCCATAGTCCTTACACCTACGGAATTTAAGGTCCTCTTTACTCTTGCATCTTCTCCCCAAAAGGTCTTTACAAGGGAGGAGCTTGTGGAAAAAGCTCTCGGATATCAGTTTGAGGGCTACGAGAGAAGCATCGATGCACATATAAAGAATATCAGGCATAAGATAGAAGACGACCCGAAAAACCCGTCATTTATCCTTACCGTTTATGGCGTCGGGTATAGGTTTAGCGGGAAAAAGGATGCTTAGAAGTCTCTGGATAAAGTTTTTCCTGATCCTGTTTGCTGTCTCCATGGTCACCCTTTCTGCAGCCTTCTTTTTACGTGAATTGATGATAAGAGATTTCAGGGATTACCTTGAAGGTGAAATGGAAGACAGGGTATACGGGGTGATAGCTAATCTTGAAGGAACGTATGAAAAAAATTCTGAATGGAAAGAAGACATCATTGCTGAAGATGCGATCTGGGCATTCATGATGGGGCTCGAAATACAGATAAAGGACATGAACGACAATGTCATAATGGACACAGAAAAGGCAATCAACAAGCTCCCTCCGTTAATGCAACGACGGATCATAGCCATCTCTGAAACAAGAGAATCGACAAAGACAGATGATTTTCTCCCGTATCCTCTCTTTTTAGGTGGAAAAGAGATCGGTCGCCTTGAAGTGAGATTCATGCTTCCTGAAAAAGAATTTATTTTTATCGAAAGGTCAAACAAATTTCTGCTCATCTCCCTTTTTGCAGTGGGGGGATCGGCTATCCTTTTCAGTATCTTTTTTTCAAGGAAATTAACAAATCCCATCAAGAAACTTGATTCTGCTGCAAAGGCTATTAGTGAAGGGGATGTCAAAAGCAGGGTTGAAATCTTCGGCAGCGATGAAATAAGCAGATTGTCTGAGACATTCAATAAGATGGCTCAACACCTTGAGAAGCAGGAGTTACTGAGGAAAAAGCTCATTACAGATGTTGCTCATGAACTCAGGACACCGATAAGTGCTGTCAGAGGAGAGGTTGAAGGCATGATAGATGGATTAATCCCAACAGACAAAGAACATCTCCATTCTTTATACGAAGAGATAAACAGGCTGAGAAATATTCTTGAGGGCATTGAAGACCTCTCTCAGGCTGAGGCAGGAGCCATCTGGCTCAGAAAACAAATCATCAAGCTCAGGCCATTTTTAAACAACATTATAGAGAGATTCACCAAGGTCTTTTTAGACAAAGGTATTTTCTTTGAGATCCAATGTGATGAAGAACTTTCCATGAATGCTGATCCTGACAGACTGAGTCAGATTATTGTCAACCTTTTAACGAATGCCATAAAAGCCACAGACAGGGACGGGAAGATATGGATAAAGGCAGGGAAAAAGAATTCAGAGGTATTTGTAGAAGTTAGTGACACAGGACATGGGATCAGCCCAGAGGATCTTCCCTTTGTTTTTGAGAGATTTTACAAAGTCTCTGAAGGAGGTCTTGGTCTTGGGCTCGCTATTGCAAAGGATCTCGCCGATGCTCATGGAGGAAGAATTGAGGCTAAGAGCACCTATGGAAAAGGGGCATCTTTTACTGTTTTTATTCCCCTTTGAGAATATTCATAATTTTTCACAATTTCTTCGATAAACCTTCACAATCCTTTGATATGCTCAAAGCATAAATCAAAGGAAAGGAGGTGAAGGAGAATGAAGGGAAGAGCCATAATAGGTTTGGTGGTAATATTAGGACTCCTCATTACAAGCGCTGTCTATGCCCTTGGATATCGGGGTCCATGCGGAGTGAGCAACTGGCAGACTCCTGATGTAGAAAAGATAAAGAAATTTCAGCAGGAGACACTGAGTTTAAGAGATGAACTCATTACAAAGAGGTTTGAGCTTTGGAACGAGTACGGGAAACAGGTCCCAGATACGGATCGCATTACCACACTCAGGCAGGAAATCAATGACATCAGGGCTAAAATTCAGGAAGTGGCGGATAAGCATGAAGTGCCTCTCCGGTGCATGAAGTGGCGTAATAAGACGGAAAGATGTAAAGGAGGCCCTATGGCACAGAATAGGTGCAAGGGGGACTGTTACAGGTAAGGATGATTTTCAGGGAGCACAAAGCTCCCTGAAATCCGAATAATTTTAAAACAATGAATTTGGAACAATGAAAACGATACTGCTGATAATTATTCTTACAATCTCTTTATTGGCGCCTGATTACCGTGCTCTGGCTCAACCTGAGTGGAGAGCACAGGAGAAATGGAAAATTCAGAAAAGACCGAAGGCTCAGGGAAGACCAAAGGTTCAGGAAGAGTGGAAGGCGCATGAAAGATGGAAATCTCAGGAAGGCTGGAAAGCTCAGAATGGATGGAAAGGCGGGAGGTATCCGTATGGAGACTATTATCCCGGTCCTCGAGAGGGACGATATGGTGCAAGAAAAGCAGTCAGAACAGAGGGGGAAGCCAGGAACATACTCCGGAAGTATTTTTCGCCACGAAAAGCAACGATAGGAGAGATTAAAGAAAAAGATTGGTTCTTTGAGGCAGAGATAATAGACAGAAACAACACCCCTGTTGATAGAGTGATAATTGATAAAAGGACAGGAAGGATACGATCAATATATTAGAACAAAAAGGAGTAACCCATGAAGAAGATACTATCAGTGATGCTCTTATTGGCAGCACTTTTTTTAATACCATCATATTCTCATTCCTCAACCCTTGGAACAGTGCGTATGAGTCTTATCGAAGGCGATGTCCAGGTATATACGGAAGATACCTCTGAATGGGTTGCTGCTGCCATAAATATGCCCTTGAAGGAGGGTGATAGGATCTGGGTTCCAGGAGATGGAAGAGCTGAACTTCAGTTAAATGATGGCACCTCTCTTCGACTGAGTGAAGACTCCTCTCTCGAGATATTGAGGACAGAGGAACATTCTTTCCAGTTTTATCTCAACGCAGGTCGTGCCTATGTAAATTTCAGGGGATTGAGGGGAAGCCTCCTGCAACTGGATACCCCGGTTTCATCGATCCGTTCTTATGAAAGAGGAATATTTAGAGTCGATGTTAGTGATGATAAAAACACAGATATTTCCGTGGAAAGAGGTCTGGTGTATGCTGAGAGTAAAAGCGGAAGTACGAAGGTTAAGGAAGGCTATACTTTGACAATCAGAGGAGATGACTATGCAGACCTTCATCCCCTTGAACCTTCCAATGAATGGGAGAACTGGAACGAGGAAAGAGACAAAGCGCTTTATGAAAGGCGATACAGCTCACCCTATCTACCCGATGAACTTTCTCCATACTCCTATGATTTTGACAGATACGGCACATGGCGAAATGTGCCGGATTATGGTTATGTGTGGACGCCATCAGTTGTTGTCTCGGCGGGATGGGCGCCGTACAGGTATGGAAGATGGGTATGGAGAGGGGGCGATTACGTTTGGATTTCCTATGAACCATGGGGATGGGTTCCTTACCACTACGGGCGGTGGATATTCAATATATCAATTGGATGGTGCTGGGTTCCTCCTGTGAGAGGCGCCGTATACTGGGGGCCTGGATTTGTGGGCTGGGTATATACACCTACCTATGTTTCCTGGGTTCCCCTTGCTCCGGGAGAAATATACTATGGTTATGGTTACTACGGTCCTCACAGTGTAAATATTACAAATGTAAACATAACCAATATCACGGTTAAGAAGGTATATAAGAATGTATATGTCAACAACGCGGTAAGCGTTGTACACAGGGATACGTTCATCAAGGGAAAACATGTACCTATAAAGGTAAAAGAAAATCCATTTGTGAGGGAGAAAATAAGTGTTGGAAGACCTCAAATAAAGCCGGAGAAAGAAACTGCTATACCAGCTTTTAAAGAAATAAAAACTGCGAAGTTACCCCCTTCAAAAGTCAGGCAGAAAAAAGTTGAGGAACTGAAGAGAGAGAGACCACTTGTTCAGGGGAAGACTCGCTCTGTCATGAGACCAGGATTACCGATAAAGGAGATGCACTTGAAGCCTGAAAAAGGTAGAGCACCCGGAGAAAGTAAGATAGAGAAACCTGGAAAACGGGAAGTTCCGATGGAAAGGAAAAAGGCATTGCCGGAACAAAGAAGCTCAAAGCCCTCTCCTTCACAGAAAGAAGCACCTTTAATGCCTGATAAAGGAGCAGCCCCTGCAAAGAGGAAAGTGGAAAAACCGAGCCCCCAGCTTGAACGGAAAGAACCCGGAGTTCCTCCAAAGAAAGAACCAGAAAAACCCTCAAAAAAGAAAGTACCGGAAGAAAAAGAGAGAGTATCTCCTGAACAAAAGAACTTGGAGCAGAGAGAAATGAAGAATCCTGGTGATCGCAGAACGCAAATTTACGATAAGCTACAAGGTGAAAGAAAAATGAGAATACCCAATGAACGTCAGCTTACGGTTAAGAGAGAAGGGATACAAAAACCCACTGTGAAACAAGAACAGACGGGAAGAAAATTAGAGAGACCTGAAGCTACCGTTCCTTTTACAGAAAAAAAGAAAAGGAATTCTGATCCGAGAAAAAACAGACCCGAATCTCATGACCAGTTTGACAATCCCTGGAAGGGGAACAATTTTCTTAGGGATCAGAGAGGTTAATAAGGTAAAAAATACAATCACATTAGATCGAATAACAAGGATTCAAGGATTCCAGGGTTCCAGAGCTTGCTTTGAAGGTCTTTACTTGACCACTTGATCCCTCGAACCCTTGATCCCTTGAATTGCAAAAATCAAAACATATCCTGCCAGACAGTGACAGATTAAATCTTGACTAACGCTTTCACCTGATAATCATATAGAGGGCACCTCCTGAGCATATCGTTTTGCGGTATGCTC
>CAZLFE010000094.1:0-9096 GCA_964558725.1 uncultured Nitrospiraceae bacterium
AGAGATTCCCTGTGGTAATATAAAGTCGATTTAAAATCCCATGGCATATAAAGACCTGAGAGATTTTATAAAATTACTCGAGAAGAAGGGACTTCTAAAACGCATAACCGCAGAGGTTGATCCTGTCCTCGAGATAGCTGAGATTAACGACAGGGTCGTAAAAAAAGGTGGACCTGCTCTCCTGTTTGAAAATCTCAGAGGTTCGAAGTTCCCCTGCGTTGTAAATCTCTTTGGCTCTTATGAAAGGATGGAGCTTGCACTTGAGGTAAATAGCCTCGATGAAATTGGTTCCCGGATGCTTGAGTTCCTCGAGCCTGAAATTCCTACAAACCTCATTGAAAAACTTAAAGCCCTTCCAAAATTAAAAAGACTTGCAGACTTCCTTCCTAAATATGTTAGCTCAGGACCATGTAAAGAGATGGTTATCAAGAATAACCCCTCCCTCAATATCTTTCCTATCCTCAAAACGTGGCCTGATGATGGAGGAAGATTTATTACCCTTCCCATGGTCTTTACAAAAGACCCTGAAACAGGCATTCGGAACTGTGGAATGTACAGGATGCAGGTCTATGATGAAAGGTCTACGGGCATGCACTGGCATATGCATAAAGGTGGGGCAAAACATTATAGAAATGCAGAGAAGCTCGGTAAAAGGCTCGAAGTAGCTGTTGCAATAGGCTCAGACCCGGCAGTGATGTATTCTTCTACTGCCCCATTGCCTGAAGGAGTAGATGAAATGCTTTTTGCAGGATTTTTAAGGAGCTCTCCTGTGGAATTAGTTAAGTGCGAAACAGTAGACCTTGAGGTCCCTGCAAATGCAGAGATTGTTCTCGAAGGATACTGCGAACCTCATGAGAAAAGGATTGAAGGGCCATTTGGTGACCACACGGGGTATTATTCCCTCAAAGATGAATTCCCGGTATTCCATATAACTTGTATAACTCACAGAAAAGATGCTCTCTATCCTGCAACGATTGTTGGCAAGCCACCTATGGAAGACTGCTATATTGCTAAGGCAACAGAAAGGATTTTCTTGCCCCTTATTCAAAAACAGCTCCCTGAGATTGTTGATATAAATCTTCCTGTCGAAGGAGTATTTCATAATATTGCAATTGTATCAATAGATAAACGCTATCCAGGTCATGCGAGGCGTGTGATGTATGCCTTGTGGGGAATGGGGCAGATGAGCTTTACCAAAATGATCGTTGTTGTAGACAAAGAGGTCGACATCCAGAACCCGAGCGAGGTTGTATGGAAGATAGGTAATAATGTTGACCCAAAAAGAGATGTCGTAATTGTAGAAGGCCCGCTTGATGTGCTTGACCATGCCTCAGATATTCCTGCTTATGGAGGAAAGATGGGGATAGATGCTACAAAGAAATGGAGATCTGAAGGTTTTCTGCGAGAATGGCCTGATGAGATAGTTATGTCTGAAGAGATAAAGAGGTTTGTGGAGAGTAGGTGGAAAGAGTACGGATTTTAACTGTAGACTCTGATTAGACAGCAGGACATAGTATTTTCGCTCATTCTCGGGCTAATGTAGGCTGATGTACGTTGTCGACCTAAGATGGTTTTGATATCATGCGGATTGATTGGACAAAAATAATGGAGAGAATTAATAATCCCCCCATTCCCCCCTTTAGAAAAGGGGGGGTGAGGGGGGATTTGGATATTTAATACTGATGGGAACATATACGATAGCTATTACTGGAGCAAGCGGTAGTATATATGGCGTAAGGCTTCTAAAATATCTTTTGGAGAAGAAGCATAAAGTATATCTGACGATAACCAAAGAAGGCGGTCTTATCTTAAAAGAAGAAGTGGGTTTCGACTGGCAGGGTCATGAGAAAGAGATAGACAAAAAGATAAAAATGGACCTCAAATTAAAAGGAGCCAATCTTCATTACTTTAACGAAGATAACCTTTTTGTACCCATATCGAGTGGATCAGCCAAGGTTGATGCCATGGTTATTATTCCCTGTTCGATGAAGACCATGTCAGGGGTTGCTTGTGGCTATGCGAATAATCTTGTCGAGAGGGCAGCAGATGTAATGATAAAGGAAGGCCATACCCTTGTCATTGTACCGAGGGAGACACCCCTGAACACAATCCATCTGAGAAATATGCTCATCCTCTCAGAAATGGGAGTAAAGATAATTCCGGCAATGCCTGCCTTTTACAGCTTTCCCAAAAATATAGATGATCTTGTTGACTTTATGGTCGGAAAAGTCCTTGATTCCTTAGGCCTGGAGAACAATCTCTTCAAGCGATGGAAGGGATCAAGGTAAAAGGAATCAAGACCGCAGATTATAGACATCTTGAGGCAGAAATAGACAGTTTAAGAACAATGGGAAACTGCCAAAGGAGGTGAAAAGATGTCTAGCGATAAGCACGGAAGGTTTTCCATGGCATTCATCTTTTTTACTGCTCTCGCAGGAATTGCTGTGCTTCTTTACTTTCTGTTAGGCCCTCCAAAGCTGCTGGCCAGGACTGATAAACCTGAGTTCTGCGTGAAGTGTCATGTCTTAGAGCCCTTTTATGAGTCATGGTTTCATTCAGGAGCGCACAGGAGAAAAGCCTGTGTTGACTGCCATCTTCCTAATGACAACATTGCGAACCATTATCTCTGGAAGGCATTATTTGGGGTGAAAGAGGTTATGGTTTATTATTCCGGTAAAGTTCCAGAGACAATTAAACTGACTTCTCACGGAGGAAAGGTTCTGCAGTCCAATTGTATCAGATGTCATGAGATTACGGTGATGCTCATGGATTCGGAGAGAAGATGCTGGAACTGTCACAGAAGCATTTCCCATATGCATGGCGGCATAACAGAAACTCTCTAAGGGGTTACAGATAATGCATTCATACAGATAAATTGGAATGAAAGTTAGTAAGCCCCCTGCATCCCCCTTTATAAAAGGGGGAATTAAAGCACAGAGAGTTTTAAGAAATGATGGTTCCTATTCCCCCTCTTTTTAAAGAGGGGTGAGGGGAGATTATCAAATACAATAAATTCTATAATTCGGAGGTATTTTCAGATGAATAAAAGAAATTATTTTACACTGGGTCTGATTCTTTTAACTATGGCTGCCATACTGGTTATTTATGGTTGCCAGCCACCTAAAACCGAACCGGTTAGGCCGGTAAAGATCGCAGACGGTGACATTGACCCTGCCAACTGGGGCAAGGCATATCCGATCCACTATGACCTCTGGAAAAAGACAGAAGAACCAACTGCTGTAGGCAAAAGCAAATACAAAAGAGGTTTTGATGCAGACAGGATAATCTACGATAAACTGTCAGAATATCCGTATATGGCACTCCTGTTTAATGGATGGGGCTTTGGTATCGAATACAATGAACCGCGAGGCCATGCCTATATGGTGGTAGACCAGCTCGATATTGACGTGGGAAGAGTAAAGGCAGGGGGCGTTTGTCTTACCTGCAAGAGTCCTTTTGCTTCAAAGCTTGAAAAAGAAATGGGTATTGACTACTACAAAATGCCTTACAAAGATGTCCATTCCAGGATACCAGAACAGTATAGAAAACTCGGCGTTGCCTGTATAGACTGTCATAATAACAGGGACATGTCACTAAAGATATCAAGGACATTTGTAATGGATCCTGCTTTGAAGGATATGGGTGTTGATCCTGAGAAATTGACCCGTCAGGAGATGAGGAGTATTGTCTGTGCCCAGTGCCATGTGACCTACAACATTATAAAAGATCAAGACATGAAATCAGTGGGCCTTTTTTTTCCGTGGCAGGGAAGCAAGATGGGCAACATTACGATCGAAAATATTATCAAGAAAATGCGGAGCGACCCCTCCTATCTGGAATGGAAACAGGTGGTAACAGGTTTCAAACTTCTTTTTATCCGCCATCCTGAATTTGAACTGTTTACCAATAACAGTGTGCACTGGAAGGCAGGGACAGCCTGTGCAGATTGTCATATGCCCTATACAAAAATTGGTGCGTATAAAGTATCTAACCATCGTGTTACGAGCCCTCTCAAGACAGACCTAAGGGCATGTGTGCAGTGCCATTCCGAGAGCGCTGAATGGTTAAGGGAGCAAGTAGAATCTATCCAGGATAGAACAGTATCGCTCATGCTCCGTTCAGGATATGCAACAGCAACAGTGGCTAAACTTTTTGAAAAAGTCCATGATGCACAGGCTTCAGGCAAGAACATAGACAAGGCGTTTTATGACAAAGCTAAAAATTACTATGAAGAGGCTTTTTATCGCGTAATCTTTATTGGTGCTGAAAACTCCGCTGGTTTTCATAATCCGGCAGAAGCTGCAAGAGTCCTTGGAGATTCCCTTGCCTTTGCTGGAAAGGCAGAAGGATATCTCAGGCAAGCTCTTACGAAAGCTGGTGTTGATGTACCCCTTAAGGTTGACCTTGAACTTAATAAATACCTGGGAAGCAGAGGGGAGAAAAAACTAAAATTTAACCCGGCATTCGAAATAAAAGATCCTTTCGGAGTTCAGGACATGTTTTAAAGATAAAGTTAAATGGCAGTTGAGAAAGTGAGTTTTTTGTCACACTGAACTCGTTTCAGGGTCTCTTTACCCATTGTTTTATTATGAGATGCTGAAATAAATTCAGCATGACACGTTTGAACGAGAAATGGATGAATCAATCAAGAAACAGGTTAAAGAGCTACTGCGAAAAAAAGATTATAACCGCCTGGTTGAGTTGTGTGAGATAGACAGACATTTCTGGAAGGCACTCCGTTTCTGCCTTTATGAAATTGATGAGACAATCCGCTGGCCTGCTATCGAAGCTGCGGCTAAACTCATGCAACACTGGTGGCAGTCAAGGCAGCATGAAAGAGTGAGGGAATTTATCAGAAATCTCTTCTGGTCAATGAACGACGAATCTGGGGGGATTGGCTGGAGCTCTCCTCAAACCATTGCTGAAATTATTGTGAATATCCCCGAAATACTTGCTCCTTACGGGAGCATGATGATTGCCCATTCCATTGAAGAGCCTCCTCTTGTGAAAGGTGGACTTTGGGGAATAGGGAGGTTGGGCAAAATGATAACCGATGCTGTAGATTTTTTTCAGGACGAGGTATTATCAGTTTTTCAGAGTGATGATGCTGAAACCCTCGGACTTGCTGTCTGGGCAATGGGAGAGGTCGGTTTTAAGCCTGCCATGTCTTTTCTGGAAAATTTACTGGGACGGAGTGAACCTGTGCGGATATATGTTAAAGGCGATTTTTTTGAAAAACCTTTAGGGTACTGGGCAGAGGAAGCTATGAATAAAATAGCCAGGTCATTGTAGAGAGTAAGGGGAATAGGAGGATACAGTGGAGCTTATCATCATAATCATCATAATTTTGATCCTGTTTGGCGGGTGGAGATTGCCCACGATTGGCAGGAGTATAGGAAGAACAATCGGTTATTTTAAGAAGGGCATATCTAAGTCTAAAGAAGAAGAGGTTAAAGAAGAAGAGGACAGACCTAAAAAAGAAAAGACACAAGAAAAAGAGAGTAAGTAGGAGGATATCGAACCAAAATCTGCACCAATGTGATAGCTTTTCGATATTCTCCGAGACATTCAAAAGCATATCATCAACTATTTACAAAAGAGGGGGATATTTATGATGAATAAGAGATTCAATAGAGTACATCGCTTTTAAACAACTTTGCCACGAGATCCTTATGATATGGGATATCAAAGATGCCTTTCTTTTTCATCAGAACATAATAATCATCAAGAGAGAAACCATTTTCGAATTTCTTCAGCGTTACCCTGTAAGTTATATAAGACATGCTCAGGATCTCATCCGCAAGAAATATAAAGACCGTTTTTTCTGGAATTAAATTGTCTGGACTTTCTTTTTTAAGTTTTTCTAAAAAATTATGCAGATCAAGATAGTCATGGTCATTAACCGATATAAATGTGAGGTTTAACCTGGGCTGATTTGTCTGGTAGGAGCTTTTATAAGGGTTTGGTCTTCGTTGACATGTGGCTTTTTTCATACAAAGACTGGTCAGATCTTCAATAAAGGGGATTCTGGAAAGTAAGGATTCCTTTTGCGTAATTTTTTGCTTCACAAAATTGAGTAACTCACACTCATTGAGGGATGTGAACACATTTCCGGGTTTCCTTGCATATTCCTCTGCAATGATTTCTTCAATCAATTCTGCTGTCAGTTCGTCAAGACATTGAAACAGGATGTGAAACATTTCGTGGAAATGATTCTCAAGAATCTTTAGTATTGCTATAAGCAGCTCGCACCTGAAGATATCCTCTTCAGACAACGTTTCCGGTATATAGATGCAAAGATTATTAACGGGAAAGCTATAGTGTTCTTGGGCTTTGAGTTCCCTCGTGGCGGATAAGAGGGTGTTGAAATCCTGTAGTTGCTCAACGTAGCTTTCCCAGTAGTGACTGGCAACATCAGTGGATAGATGATCATAATGTACCTTCGTATTAAGGTTATTACAAAATAGGTCGTGTGCAAATCGAAAGATGCCGACAATATCTTTCTTTATGTCTGGGTAAGTCTTATGGGTGTCATGATATCGGCTGAAAAAGAGTGAAACCTTTACGCTGTCACCCAGGTAATTGTTGATAAGAAAGAGGTTTTCTTTCAGGTCTTTTATAGAATAGGTAACGTTGGGATGCTTTATTTTCTTTCTGCTCTCATCATCAAAAACCTCCGGCGAAAGTTCAAATAATGGCTGGTGATTTTTATCAAGAATAAACAAATCCCTGTAGAGTTCCAGAAACTCTTTGTCAAACAGTTGCCATGCACCGTAATTTAGCTGAAAGGTTTTGACCAGAGTTTTTTCTTTTTTCATTGCTTCAAAAAGCGTTTTTATGTAGTCACGGTCATTCTCATAGCATAGGTATATTTTTCTCGTAAAATCCTTAAGTCGCTTTAGGTCCGTGATAACTGAATCAATGAATCTTACCACTGGCTTTACCCTTCCGCTGTGACGTTTAAATGATCCCCGGCTTCCACCGCAATAGTGGCAGTTGGATTCACATCCTCTTCCAATGAAAAGAGGAAATCCGAGTTTTTCCTCTATAGCCTTTATGTATAACTCATGGTCATACAGATAGGATAATTCGCTGAATGAAATACGTGAGAGTGTCTCCTCGTCAATGAAGTAAGAGACCTCGTTTGAGCGTATTTCTGTGTTTTTCCTATAGATCAAATTGGGTATCTCAGAGGGTTCAGCTCCTCTGAGTAACAGTTCCAAAGGTTTTTCAGGATCACCTTTGATAACGTAATCCACAAAAGCACATCTTTCGAGAAGGTTTTCACCGAAATACCCGGCAGTAAAACCACCAGTGATGATTTTGAGATGTCTGAAGCGGGACTTTATGTATTCACCAATCCAGAGGAACCCTTCTGCAGTTTCCTGCCAGTGAAGGATAAGACCGATATGCGAAGGTTGAAACAACTTCAGATAATGTTCCAGAGTTCTATCCATCTCGGTATTGTTATTGAGGGACAGATTTAAGATTTTAACCTGGATGTTTTTTTGATCGAGGTAATCACAGAGTCCAAACGTTCCGGTCGGAACATATACGAAATATTCACAGGGGCAGTTAATAATAAGCAGTCTCGATTGCATATAGGCTCTAGTTGGTCGTATTTATTGATTAGTATAGCAGATGTGCTTATAGGTAAGTCTAAGAACCTGCAAAAATGAGGATAACATAGGGAACTCGAAAAACCCTCTCCGGTTCATTAGAACTCGATAGTTTGAGGTGACCTGGGGCATGGAATCACGTCACGGATATTGACCATTCCCGTCATATACTGTACCAGTCTTTCGAACCCAAGGCCGAACCCTGCATGAGGTGCAGAACCAAACCTGCGGAGATCAAGATACCATTGGAGGTTTTTCAAAGATATCCCCATCTGCTTCATTCTCTCTTCCAATACATTGAGTCTTTCTTCACGCTGGCTTCCACCGATGATCTCACCCACTTTTGGAACAAGAACGTCCATGGCTGCAACGGTCTTTCCATCAGGGTTCAGCCTCATGTAAAAGGCCTTTATCTCTTTTGGATAATCCGTCACAATGACCGGCCCTTTGATGACCTTGTCTGTTAGATACCGTTCATGTTCTGAATGAAGATCCGAACCCCAATCAACAGAAAATTCAAAGGTCTCTTTTGCATTTTTCAATTCCCTTATCGCATCTGTATAGGTGATATGAACAAAGGGTGTTTCAGCCAGTCTGTTGAGTTCTTCAAGGGAAATCCTCTTATGCTGGCTCTCGAGAAAAGAGAGTTCTCTTTCTCCCCTTTCAAGAACAGTCCTGCAGAGGAAACGGAAAAAATCCTCGGCCAGTTTTAAATCATCCTTGAGGTCAGCAAAGGCCATTTCAGGTTCAATCATCCAGAACTCTGAAAGGTGGCGTGTTGTATTCGAATCCTCTGCTCTGAAGGTAGGACCAAAGGTATAGACATTGCCGAGGGACAGAGCCAGAAACTCCGCCTCAAGCTGCCCGCTCACCGTCAAGAAGGCGCGCCTTCCGAAAAAGTCCTGAGAGAAGTCCACACCTCCGTTATCATTCTTCGGAAGGTTTTCAAGCTCAAGGCATGTAACGGTGAAAAGCTCACCAGCTCCTTCGCAATCGCTGGACGTGATAATCGGAGTATGTACCCAGACAAACCCCCGATCCTGGAAGAATTCATGGATGGAAGTAGCAAGGATATTGCGCAGCCTGAATACTGCTCCAAGAGTATTTGTCCTTGACCTAAGATGACCTATTTCCCTCAGAAACTCCAGGGTGTGTCCTTTCTTTTGCAGGGGATATTTTTCAGGATCAGCTTCACCAAAAACCTCGATCTCGGAAACTTCAACTTCATATTTCTGTCCCTTAGCAGGAGATTCTTTCAGGATGCCCGTTGCTTTTATGGCTGTACCTGTATTACAAACGTGAAGTTGTTGAAACGCAGATGCTTTATCGGGTACAACAAGCTGCAACGTTTCCTGTGTGGAGCCATCGCTCAAAACAAGGAAGGCAAAGCCTTTTGATGAACGCTTTGTTCTGACCCAGCCGCACACAGTAACTGTTTGTCCGATATGTTTTCCGGAAAGAATATCTTTTACCAGAA
>CAZLFE010000095.1:0-8814 GCA_964558725.1 uncultured Nitrospiraceae bacterium
CTATCTCGGTGGTGATGATTTTGACCTCAGGATTATAGACTGGATGGTTGAAGAATTCAAGAAAGACCAGGGCATAGATCTCAAAAGTGACAGAATGGCGTTGCAGAGACTGAAGGAAGCTGCTGAGAGGGCAAAGATAGAGCTTTCGACAGCGACGGAGACGGAGATAAATCTTCCTTTTGTCACTGCTGATGCATCAGGTCCAAAACATCTGCTGATGAAACTGTCGAGGGCAAAGTTCGAACAGCTTGTCGGGGACCTTATCGAAGGGACCACAGGTCCCTGTAAAAATGCCCTATCAGATGCTAACTTTTCTCCAGCAAATATAGACGAGGTACTCCTTGTAGGTGGTCAGACAAGGACCCCAAAGGTCCAACAAACAGTCCAGAGCTTTTTTGGCAAGGAGCCAAACAAGACAGTGAATCCTGATGAGGTCGTTGCTGTAGGTGCTGCAATACAGGCCGCAGTGCTGAAAGGAGAAGTTAAAGAGGTACTTCTCCTTGAT
This sequence comes from uncultured Nitrospiraceae bacterium, assembly GCA_964558725.1. Taxonomy (GTDB): domain Bacteria; phylum Nitrospirota; class Thermodesulfovibrionia; order Thermodesulfovibrionales; family SM23-35; genus DASPRG01. The sequence continues at coordinate 506 of CAZLFE010000095.1, forward strand.
GTTACTCCCTTATCCCTTGGCATAGAGACTCTTGGTGGCATCTTCACAAAGATCATTGAGAGAAATACTACTATTCCAACAAGGAAGAGCCAGATATTCTCTACAGCGACAGATAGCCAGCCAGCTGTTTCAATAAAAGTATGCCAGGGTGAAAGAGAAATGGCTGCAGACAACAAGCTCCTCGGGAACTTTGAGCTCATCGGTATCCCACCTGCGCCGAGAGGGATACCTCAGATTGAGGTAACCTTTGATATTGACGCAAATGGCATACTCCATGTCTCAGCGAAAGACCTTGGCACGGGTAAAGAACAGTCTATAAGGATAACTGCCTCAAGTGGTCTTAATGAAGATGAGATAAAAAAGATGATGCGCGACGCAGAGTCGCATGCAGAGGATGACAGGAAGAAGAAACAGCTTGCAGAAGCAAGAAATGAGGCTGATACGCTTGTCTACTCAGTTGAAAAATCCCTCAAGGATTATGGAGATAAGCTCACTGAATCAGAGAAGACAGATATCCAGGCTTCCCTTGAAAGGTGCAGAAAGGCAAAAGATACAAGCAATGAGATATCAGAAATAAAGTCTGCAACGGAAGATCTCACGACAAAGTCCCACAAACTTGCAGAGCACATCTATAAGACTGCCGGTGCTCAGGCGGGTGCCGGAGCTGCAGGTGCACAAGCTGGCACCGGAGCTGCAGGAGCAAAAGGACCAGAAGAGGAGGTTGTTGAAGCTGAATTTGAGGACGTTGATAAGAAGGAGAAATGAAGGATTACTATGAAATACTGGGTGTTCCGAGAGAAGCATCTGAAACTGACCTCAAAAAGGCATTCAGACAGCTTGCACTGAAATACCATCCTGACAGAAACCCCGGCGACAAAGAGTCAGAAGAAAAATTCAAAGAGATCAACGAGGCATATTCCTGCCTGAGTGACCCTGAAAAGAGGGCAAATTATGACAGGTTCGGAATAGCAGAAGGTGTAGGTGTTGGGGCAGGGTTTGGCGCCTTCACAACAGGCTTCGGTGATATATTTGAAGACATCTTTGGAGACTTTTTTGGGACTTTTACAGGCCAAAGGAGAGCACGGCCAGCAAAGGGCAGTGATCTCAGATACGATCTCGATATCACACTTATGGAAGCAGCCTTTGGCACAGAACAGACTATTGAGGTGCCGAGGTGGGAAAACTGCACAGAATGTCATGGAACAGGTTCAGCACCTGGAAAGGGCCCAATTACATGCTCAAATTGTAAGGGAACTGGTAACGTAAGATTTCAACAGGGTTTCTTCAGTATTTCTAAAACCTGTGGAAAGTGTAATGGCACGGGAAAGATCATTACAGACCCCTGCAAGTCCTGCAAAGGCCAGGGCAGGGTAAAAAGATCCAGGACTATAATTGTCAGGATACCAGCAGGTGTTGATTCAGGCTCAAGACTGAGAATAACAGGTGAGGGGGATCCAGGTTTTTACGGAGGTCCTCCAGGTGACCTCTTCGTGGTACTGAATATAGAAGAACACCCCTTCTTTAAAAGAGATGGCAACGGAATATTCTGTGAAGTACCAATTTCTTTCCCTCAGGCCGCACTCGGTGCAGAGATAGAGGTTCCTACGCTTGATGGGACATCAAAGATAAAGATACCTCCTGGAACTCCCTCAGGCAGGCTTTTCCACATCAAAGGCAAGGGACTGACAAGAGTAGGTGGTCATGTCAGGGGAGACCAGATTGTAAGAGTTTATGTGGACGTACCCAAAAAATTGACACCACGGCAAAAAGAACTCCTCGAAGAATTTGTCCGGGCAGATGGGGATGAGGTGGCAAAATCCTTTAAGGAAAAAATCAAAGACCTCTTCTCAAAGGCCGAAAAGTAAAGGTAATTTTTTCCTTCTCACCCATAAAATCCCAGATTGATTTAAATTTTCAATACCCCACAGTCTCTGCTGTGGGGAAACCTTGGATCCCCTTTTTTAAAGGGGATTTGGGGGATTATAATGTGGACAGTATGGAATTAGGTAAGTCACCACATACTGTCTATCAAATCAGGTATCATTTTGTGACAGCAGTTAGGTATCGTAAGGTATTGTTAAGGTTTGAGTGAGCATAAAGAGTTTTCCGAGATACCCCGCCGTCTCTGCGGCGGCGGGAAGGTTCACTGGTTATTTTGCATGGGTATGATTATTATTTCATTTTATAAATTAGTAATATCGTTGTTATAATTTATAAAGGAGGTCAAAAATGGGTGTATATAAGTTTTCAGTAGTAGTCGAAAGAGATAGCGAGGGTTATTATGCCTTTTGTCCTGAACTTCAGGGTTGCTACACACAAGGTGATACTTATGAAGAAGTTCTGGAAAACATCAAGGATGCTATTCGCCTTCACATAGAAGACAGAATTGAAAGCGGTGAAGAAATTCATCAGGCAGAATCAGTGAGTCTCACCTTCACGTAGCAAAATATAGGGAATACACAAGTTTAATAATGCCACGAATTTTTATTCCAAATCCCTCAATTAAAGAAAATCACATATCAATTACTAGCGAGAAGGCACGGTATCTCGCAACAGTTCTAAGATGCAAGAAGGGAGATGAGCTTATTATTTTTAATGGAGAGGGAAATTGTCTAAGAACAAATATACTTAAAGCAGACAGAAGGGAAATTATTGCTGAGGTCCTGGAAGAATTTACCTGCAATACAGAATCTCCTATAAACGTCATTCTTGCACAGGGGCTCTTGAAGGGGCAAAAAATGGATATGGTTATACAGAAGGTAACAGAACTTGGTGTTAAAGAGATAATTCCTGTCATTACTGAGAGGAGCCAACCAAAAGAGACCAGGAAGGTTACACGCTGGAGGAAAATTGCCGAGGAAGCATCAAGACAATCGGGAAGGAGTATGGTTCCCGTTGTCCATGAACCAATGATATTCAACGATTTTCTCTCGTTACTCGTTACTCGTCACTCGTCACTGTATTCAAATGGCCTTATCTTTTATGAAGAAGGAGGAGTGAAGATATCAGAAGCTGTAGAGAAGCTGAAACAATCATTAAAGGAATCTGTCACAGATTTAATAACCAATAATCCCCCTTCATCCCCCTTTACTAAAGGGGGACAGAGGGAGATTACAGAAAAAGCGGGTGAAGGGGGATTTTTTGTTATTATTGGTCCTGAGGGCGGGTTTACAAAAGAAGAAATCGCTATCGCAAAAGAAAAGGGGTTTATTGTAACTACACTCGGAAAGAGAATTCTCAGAGCAGAGACTGCAGCGATTTCTGCAATAACATTAGTACAGTTCTTGTTGGGAGACCTTGGTTAACCATTTTTCTCTTTGATGAAGACAACCTTCTCGACGGGGATGATGATCCAGCCAGTTTTTGACTCAAGTTGAACCTCATCCTCGCCTACCTCAATGAGCCTGCCTGTATAAGTCATATCCCCTGTTTCTACGTCGACAATCTTTCCAATTAAATTTATCACATTAACCACCAGATGGGACATATCCCATCTCTTTTCTTATTGTCTTTTTCCATCTCGGTAAGAATGACATAATGCGCAATTAAAAATCCACTTCATAAGGTTGCTGCTGTGAATCTGATTGGCATCGCCATGATCCTTATCCCTTCATCTCAGAGATAATATCCCTGAGCTTTGAAACTATCCATTCATAATCATCTAAATCCGCTGGTTTATCAGAGAAGTTTATGTTTTTGGGAAGGATTGGTCTTCCGAAAGTAACCTTTATCTTTCTGAACTTGGGCCATAAAGCACCCCTTGGAAGAACCTCATAGGTTCCCTCGATAAAGGTTGGCACTAACGGGACATCAAGCTCCTTTGATAGTATTCCCACACCCTTTTTGAAGGGCAGGAGATTACCATCATACGTTCTCCCGCCTTCGGGAAAGAGGCATAATGATTTATTTTTATTAAGGACATATCCAGAAATCTGAAGTGCCCTCCTCAAATACGTTTCAGGATCAATCGGGACCACATGGCCGAGCTTAGCAAAACGGGAGGTGAACCAGTTACTGAAGTATTTCTGAAAGCCCAGAAAGTAAAGGATCATGAATGATTTTATGGGAACTCCTATCGCAATTACGAAACCGTCAATGTTACTGGCATGGTTAGGAGTGATGATATAAGGGGGAGGGGGTATGTGTTCGACACCCTTAACCTCTAACGCAAAAAGTATTTTTCCGACAAGCTTTAATACGCTCATAACAAGAATGATGAACAGTTTTGTTAAAGGGCCTTGAGCGAGACCAACTGCCTCCTGATCTTTGACAGAAGGTTCAGTTTTGAAAAACTCTTTCCATTCCTTCGGGACTTCAGCAGCTATTTCTTTTCCGCTAGCTTCTTCGAATTCCTCAATCTTTCGTATCAAATCCCTTACAGTATAGATATCAGCCATGAATGTATCTGGCAGCTTCATTGAAAAGGCACTGCTTAAGGCAACAATCAACTCCACCCGTGCAAGGGAATCGATCCCGAGATCAAGCTCAAGATTATGATCTAATCGTATGGACCTTTTCTCGATAATTCTTTCCAGTGAGGCTATAACCTTTTTCCCTGTAGGACTTTTGAGAACCTGAATTTCTTCTTCTGATATCTCAACTTCTTCCTTTACAGCTCTTCCTGATAAGATATCTTTTATTACATACCTTTTTAACTTCCCTAATGTGGTTTTGGGGAGTGCAGCTTTATATACTTCATAACCCATAATCCTCTTATAAGGAGGAAGCTTGGCAGAGAGGGCATTAATCTGCCATTTTACTGCTTCATTAAAGTTTGCTATCTTCTTCTCCCTCATATAATCAATATTAGGGACAACAATCGCCTGTAGGGAATCGGCGATGCCTGGTTTCTTTTCTATTCCGAAGACACAGATCTCCTTTATAAGTGGGCTCTGGAGGTAATGTTTTTCGATTTCTTCAGGATAGATATTCTTGCCAGATGAAAGTACGATAACTTCCTTTGTCCTTCCTGTTATGTATACATATCCTTCATTATCGATATACCCCAGATCTCCTGTAAAGAGCCAACCCTCTTTAATAACCTTATTTGTCTCTTCGTAGTTTCTGTAATAGCCCTTCATAATATTTGGACCCTTAACTGCTATTTCTCCCACACCTTCCTCATCCGGGCTCATTACTCTTATTTCTACATCAGGCAAAGGTAACCCTACAGAGCCTCTTTTTATGAGGTTCGGGGGATTAAAACTAATCACCGGGGATGTCTCTGTGAGACCATATCCTTCAAGCATAGTAAATCCGAGGGCTTCTAAACCCTGAGCGATGTTAGGATCAAGCTTAGCCCCCCCACTCACAAAGAATCTGAGCCCTTTTCCAAATCGTTTATGAACAGTTGAGAAGATTATCTTGCCAAGGTTTATTCTCAGTTTATCCCTGAGAAATCCAGAGAACCAAACGAGAAAAAGGACAATCCATCTAAAAGGCAAGGGTATCCTACTCATGCTATCGAGTATTCCCCTCCTGAGCATGGCAAAGAGTTGAGGGACACCAACAAGGGCAGTTACATCTTTTTCTACCATCGTTTTCAAAATATCAGGACCTTTAAGACTTTGGAGGTATATGACCTTTGCACCTGTAAGGAGTGGTGCAAGAAAATTAACCATAAAAGGGTAAGAGTGATGGAGTGGAAGGATTGAAAGAATGCAATCACGTTCATCAATAATTTTTGCCTTCTGAATACTCTGGACATTCGAGAGGAAATTTCTATGGGTGAGCATTACACCTTTTGGTTTTCCCGTAGTTCCTGATGTATAAATCAAAGAGGCCATGTCATCTGGGTCTATGGAGGGAAAGGAATCCAGATGAGGATGTTTAAGAATCTCTAAGAATTCTTCTTTATCGATATTTATTGCTTCAATTAAAAATCCTCCCGGCCCCTCTTTGGTACCCTTATTATTCTGCCCTTTACTATCCACCTCAGTCCCCCCTTTACTATCTCCCTCAACAGTCCCCCCTTTACTAAAGGGGGGTGAGGGGGGATTACTGGTAAATAGCTGAACAGCCATTGCAGCTTCATAAGTCTTTACTGTCTTTTCTGAGATAAAAATGGCCTTGCTTTCTGAGTCAAGAATAAGATTCTTTACCTCATCCGCACTTAACTGGATATCGATTGGGACAGCAACAGCGCCCAGGAAAGATATGCCGAGATATGCTATTCCCCATTCAGGACGCCCCTCTAATAAAATGGCAACCCCGTCTCCCTTTTTAACATCTTTAGCAGAAAGGAAGGAAGCGATGGATTTCGATGAAGAAAGAATCTCCTCATAGGAATATCCTTTCCCTTCCATCTCAAAAGGAATTGCTTTTGGATTGTTCTTTGAGGCCTCCTCAAATGCCTGTGGAATATTTATCGGGCTTAACATTTGGTCCGCCACCTCTCACTGATTTAAGAATTATCATACCAATAAGGAAAAAGGCAACCAAAGAGAGGATTGCAGGTCTCTGGGTGCCGAATGCACTTGATACCTGACCAAAGATAAGGGGGCCTGCGATAGCAGATGACTTCCCGACCAGGGAATATACCCCAAAATATTCTGCCTCTTTTCCTTCTGGAACAAATTGTGTGTAGAATGCCCTTGTAGCTGCCTGAACAGTGCCTAAACCAAGCCCGGCAAATGAAGCCAGTACCCAGAACTGGGCCTTTGACTGGATAAAAAAGGCTATTGTTGCCACTGATGTCCACAGAAAGAGGGACAGAATAACTACTCTCTTGGGACCCCATGCATCAGTTGGTTTTGCCATAACAAAGGCACCGAGAAGTGCAGATACCTGGACAATGAGATAGAGGGCAATAAGCTCCTGGGGTTTAAACCCAAGGGTAGTGGAAGCGAATATACTCGAAAATACAATCACCGTATTTACACCATCTTCGTAAATGAGATAGGAAATAAGAAATTTTCTCGGTTCTTTTCTTCCCCAGATCTCTCTGAATGTCTTCATCGTATATCTTAAACCTCTCATCCCTGCCTGAACTACTGAAAATTCGCCTTTGATGTCTGATGGGAGAAAAAGAAAGGCAGGCATTGAGAAGAGCATAAAAAAAGCAGCAACCATAAACCATGTGGCATCGAACTGACCTCTTATTACTAAGGGAAGAGCAAAAAGGAGGGAAAGGATAGAACCTGAGTAACCAGTACCAAATCCCCATGCTGAAACTCTTCCCTGATATTCCTTAGGGGCTATTCGGGGAAGGAAAGAGTTATAGAATACAAGACCCCCTTCCATACCGAGATTTGCCAAAGCTATAACGGCAAATCCCTCAAAAACCATTCCCTTCTGAAGGATAGAAAGGCTTGCTATGGCTCCTATACTGATAGCTGTGTAAAGAAAAAGGAGCCTTTTTCTGGTACCACTGTAATCTGCAATACCACCTAAAAAAGGAGAGCTCAACGCCACAATAGCCATGCTCGCTGATATCGCTCTTCCCCACCAGAGGTCTCCCAGACCCGCTTCGTTTCCTACTATGGTGTTGACATAATAGACAGGAAAGACGACCGATGCAATGACTGCAGAGTAACTTGAATTTGCAAAATCAAAGAGTACCCAGCTAATGATATGTTTTTTATTCAGTGTCATTTCTCAGATTTTAGCAATGATTTCATCATCTAAACCTGAATTTAAAAGGGCCATTATAAACTTGTAGACACAGGCTTAAGCCTGCGTATAAATGTTAATAATATCGGACAGTCTGTCTTGCTCAGGGTTATTCATTTCTTGTAGGAACCCTGATGATGTACAATTTCAGCGCCGATGAGAAAGATGCAGGAAGAATAAAAAACCCAGAGCAGAAATACAACGAATGCAGTCAGTGGGCCATATATGGTACCGAATTTTACAACAGTTCCAACATACCATGTAAAAATATGCTTTGCAATTTCAAGGAATATTGTTGTGAAAAGGGCGCCGATAAAAGCATGAATAGTTTTCACTTTGCATTTTGGAAGAAGAATATAAAGTACTGTGACGGTAAAGAGTACAATAAGGAAAGGAACAACATATCTTATGAGAAACCCTGTTATCAAGCCTATTTGTAACTGAGGGAACATCGGTTTTAATGTCTTTAAAAGGGGGATGAGAGACGATGCAATAAAAGAGAGAAGAATAATAACGATTATCAACGTGATAATTATTATTGAGAGGAATATAGACCATAAGAAATGCCTCCCTTTTTTGACTTTAAAAACCACATTCAATGCATTTTCAAGGGAAGAAAAGACCTGATATGAAAGGATCCCGTAGAGAACGATACTGAATGTTCCGATTCCTTTGAAGGCAATAAGTTTTTCCAACTC
>CAZLFE010000096.1:0-8624 GCA_964558725.1 uncultured Nitrospiraceae bacterium
TCATTTCTTTACTTAATCAACACCGGCATCCCTAAGAGCGGCCAGATTACTAATAGTGCAATTGCCAGGTACGCAACCAATATTACGCTGGGCAATAAGCCATAGCCAAAAAATTCTCCAGGAGTAAATTGTTTTGACTCATAGGCAATAGCGTTTGGTGCAGCACCGATTAGAAGCACAAAAGGCATACCCGCTGTTACAAGAGATGCATAAAATATAGGCTCAGGGGCTACACCTAAATATTGAGCTATGACAAGGGAAACAGGAAGAGATATTGCAATAGCCGCAACATTCATGATGAAGTTTGTCAGAACCAGGACAAACGTCGCCACGCTCAATACAAACACAAGCCAGTGTGCCTTCTGAAACAACAAGAGCCATTCAACAGCCATCCACTGTGCAGCACCAGTCTGCCAGAGACAGAAGCCGATGCTCATTGCACCACTGAAAAGGAGAATAATATTCCAGGGGATATCTTCAAGTTCTTTTACAGTCAGTATCCTGAATAAAAAGAAGACGAGAGTTGAGCAGAGTAAAATAGCGGCTCTGTCAAGCACCTTTAAAGCAGGCACAAAAGCTTGCAGAGACATGACGGCAATTGCCCCTAACACTATGAAAATGACAAATTTCTCATCCCTTGTCATAGGTCCGATCTCCTTTAAAAGCCCATTGACTCTTTCCCTGAGGCCGCTGATAACCTTTTTTTCCGGCTTTAAGAAGATCATAAGAACAATCCATATGACGAAGACCATGACCCATCCGATGGGAAACATGTATTTTGTTAATTCAAAGAAGCTTATGTATGTCCCTGTAAATTCCTTGAACATACCAGCACCTGCAGCAGCACGTGCAGAACCTAAAAAGGTAATAACACTCCCCGCTCCTGCAGCATAAGCCATCCCGATAAAGAGAGACTTACCAAATTTTGTTGGCTTATCACCCTCTCCATAGAGGGAATTAATTGCCAGAAGGATTGGGAATACTGTAGCCGCTGCTGCAGTGTGTGCCATGAAGTGCGAAAGCCCTGCTGTTACCACAAGAGCGCCAAGAACGATCATGCTTGTTCTTTCACCGACAATCTGGAGCATCTTGTATGCAAGACGCCTGGTTAATCCTGATTTTGTGAATGCAAGTCCAATGACTACCGAAGCAAAAATGAACATCACCGATGGGTCCATGAAGTCCCTGAAGGCATCCTTTGTTGATCGAATTGCAAACAGAGCCTGGAAAACACCTATTGCTATAGCAGTGACGCCTATAGGTACAACCTCAAAAACCCACCATACGCCTGCCAGTAAGAAAAGGGCTATGGCTCCTTTCCCTTGTGGTGATAGGGCAAAATGCTTTCCTCCTGGATCTACGGCATCAGGCCATGCCGGCATATAGAAAATCCACAAGAAAAGACCCAATCCTAAAAGGATAAACAACACCCTTTTCCAATCAAATTTTACTTTGGGAGGAGCTACTACTATCTCTGGTGGTGGCTCTGGTAAACCCTCTGTCATCTTTTTCTCTTTTTCTGCCATTTCATCTTCCTCCCTCTATTCCTGTAAAATTGCATTTGACAGCTCGTCAAATATCTCTATCATCCGTACGAGACCGACAAACTTCTTCTTGTTCTCTAACACGGGCAGCAAAATCAAATCGTGGTGAATCATCAGGTATGCTGCCTTTGTAATAGGGTCATCGGGTTCAACAAAGTACTTCGCTGGAACCATAATCTCGTTTACAGGCTTCTTTGCCAGGTCTTTGGATTCCCTGGCAAAAAGGGTATTCCAGATAAGGGACAACTCTGACTCTTCTTCTGAAAGGACCTGAGCTTTTTCAGTAGGCGTCCTCATAAACCTCGGTTCGAGCCCTCTCAACATATCCTTCAGGGTCAACGTGCCAAGAAGATTATACTTTTCATCAAACACCAATACTGCCAGCGGTTCAGGATATTTTTTGGTGCTCAAAAATGATACTTTGATAATCCTCATGGCCTGGTCTATTGAAAACCAGTAGGGAATGTGAGGATACTCAAAAATACCAACCATTACATCTTTTATTTTCTTGTCAGTCGGCATACAAAACCTCCTTTGTGAAATAAATTATTTGTTCCTGTAATAACTTATCTTTTGACATAAAACCTCCTCTCATTGATAGAACTTTTTTTGAATTCTATTGCGAATCCAAAGCTATCTGATCTTTTTATTGAACGGGTATACATGATCGGCGTTTCTCCTGAGAAGAAAAGCTGATTTAATAATAAGGTGGGTGAACCTTCAGCCAAACCAAAAAATTGAGCTTCCTCAGGGCTGAGATAGGCTGTGCCGAAATAGTTTCTTATTCGTGTAATATCTATTTCATATTTTTTAAAAAGCCCAAAAAGAGAATTATGAACAATGTCTTCTCCCAGTAGCTGTGGACATATATGAAGGGGGATATATACCTCCTGAATGATAATGGGCTTGTCTTCAACAATAGTCGCCCTTTTTATATAGATAATGTGTTTATCTGCTGGACAATCAAGCAGGGTACTGATATTGCCAACAGGCATCATTGTTGTTTGGGCAAGAACATCTGTAGAAAATTCAATCCCCGGCTCAAGCATAAGCTCACGAAAACTTGTCAACATAATCAGCTCGTCTGATATCTGCTTCCTGACAAAAGTTCCTTTTCCTTGCTGACGGAACAGATAGCCCTCCCGAACAAGCTCTGAAATAGCAGCCCTCACCGTTACCCTGCTAACACCATATATCTTGCAGAGCTCGTCTTCTGTGGGTATCTGAGAGCCAACATCCCATTCCTTGCTTTCTATCTTTTTCTTGATAATTTCGCACAACTGATAGTAAAGCTTTTGAGGATATTCCCTATGAATGAGTTCTGCCATGATAATTTATTAACCTGATAGCAATTTTTTATTATTAATAGAGGTTATAATATAATAATGTTATATTATAATTGTTATAACATCATCTCTTTTGGCAATAAAATATCAGATGAAAAACGATTTGTCAAGAAAATTTTTTGTGGTGAATTTTTCCTGTAAAATCATTTGAATACATTGGCAATAATTCATGACATATTGGCCCCAATCAATTACATTGCAATTTGCAAAAGATGTTATCATTAGAAAATAAAAGCTTGACAGAAAGGCTTTTTCACTATAGCCATGGAGGTAAAGATGAACCTCTGGTCTAAATTTATGGGGAAGAAAAAAGTTACCCCGAACAATGAGCAACAAGAGAATAAGAGGGCGCTTCTCAAAAAGAGATACCGGTTTTTCCAGGAATTACTGTCAAATAATAATAATGTTCTTGAGCTAATGGCAGATATGGAAGAAAAGTTATCAGGGGAGTTCCTCTTTGACAGACACTACGTAAACCAGAAAATCTCAGCAATTGCAGAGGGAGTAAAAATTGTTATAGATAGGTTGAATGACATTTCAAGCAATAAATATTCTACCTTACATGAAAGATTCCATGTTATTCTTTCAAGCATAGAAAAGCTCCTCACAAGAAAGAGGGAGATTCCTCTCAGCAGTTATACCATCCCTTTTGATGAAATCACCAAAGAGATTTCAGACATTTTGGGAAATAAAAATGCCAACCTGGGTGAGGTAAGAAACCGTCTCAGAATACTTACACCTGACGGTTTTGCTATAAGTGCTTTCTCCTTTAAGAGGTTCATGGAGCACAATAAGTTCCTCGAAAAAATAAACAAGGCATTATTTGAACTTAAGGTTGATAACCTTGAGGTACTGAATAGCAAAAGCCGCGAGATTCAGGACGAAATTATCAGGGCCAAGATTCATCCGGATCTTGAAAGAGAAATACTGCATGCCTATTCGAGGCTCTGCGAAAAATATGGCAAGCAAGTAATGGTCTCCGTAAGGAGCAGTGCCCTTCTGGAGGATGGGGAGTTCAGCTTTGCAGGGCAATATTCCACATTTCTTAACGTGCCCCCTGATCTCATTGTCCAGAAATATAAAGAGGTCATAGCAAGTCTCTTTACACCAAGGGCAATATTCTATTACAAAACGAAAGGCCTGCATGAATATGAAATGGTCATGTCTGTGGGCGTCCTTAACATGATCGATGCAAAGGCAGCAGGGGTCATGTACTCAAAAGACCCAAACAATCCAGAAGAAGATACCCTTATCATCAGTGCAGCTCGAGGTCTCGGCAAGAGTGTGGTTGATGGAGCAGTAACACCTGAAACCTATATTGTATCAAGGAATTATTTAGAAATAGTGAAAAGGAATATCCCCGAACAGAAGAGCATGTTTGTCTGCAGGCCTGACGGGGAGCTCGAGGAAGTCGTTTTACCTGATGAGATGAAGGGAAAACCCAGCTTGACTGATGAACAGATAAAAACACTCGCTGAGTATGCTATTGCTATCGAAAATCACTATAAATCCCCTCAGGATATTGAGTGGGCAATAGACAGAGACGGCACACCTTATATATTGCAGACCAGGCCATTAATGATCCTGAAAGAGAAGACAAAGATCGTCCCTACCCGCATTGAGGGCTACAACATCCTGTTCGATAAAGGTGCCATCGCATGTAAAGGGATTGGTTTCGGAAAGGCCTATATTGTGAGAACAGAGGAGGATCTGAATGATTTTCCAGAAAGTGCTATTCTGGTAGCAAAACACACCTCCACAAAGTTTGTTTCCGTCATGAACAAGACAACTGCAATTGTTATAGATGTCGGAGGAACCACAGGTCATATGGCATCATTAGCACGGGAATTTCATGTCCCTACTATCCTCGATACAGAAGTAGCAACAGATATTATCAAAAATGGTCAGGAATTAACAGTCGATGCAATAAACTGCAATATCTATGAAGGGCATGTAAAGGAGCTCGAAGAATTCGCGGAAAAAAGAGAAGAGCCTTTCAAAAACACACAACTCTTCAAAACACTCGAAGGTGTGCTGAAATGGGTTGTTCCCCTGAATTTAGTCGACCCGAAAGATGTGGGATTCAAACCCGAATTCTGCGAGACCCTTCATGATATAACACGATTCTGTCATGAAATGGCAATGCGTGAAATGTTCACGATTACGGAGATAACTTCTGATAAGGTCAGCGACGCTCCGAAACTCGTAGCTTCTATTCCTATGGAGGTATATCTCATAGACTTAGATGGAGGCATTAAAGGTGCTCCTAAAAAGCTCACCCCTGAATATATTGACTCCTCACCCTTTAATGCCTTTTATAACGGTCTCGCCTCCGCGAAGTGGCCTGATGCGCCGCCTGTTGATGTTAAAGGTTTCATGAGCATGTTAGCCCATACCGCATCAATTCCCGAGGGTGAACTTTACAGCATTGGCGACAGGAGTTTCTCCTTTATCACAGGAGAATATATGAACTTCTCCATAAGACTCGGGTATCACCTCTCTACTGTGGAGGCATATGCAGGAGAAAGCATAAATGATAATTACATACGGTTTTTCTTTAAAGGTGGAGGTGCCGGCAGGGATAGACGATTCAGGAGGGTAAGATTAATAACAGAAATACTCAAGAGTATGGATTTTAACTTGAAAGTTGTTGAAGATATTATCGACGCAAATTTAACGAAATATAAGAAACCTGCAATCGAGAAGAGATTGGAGGTGTTAGGAAAGCTGACTGCCTACACCAAACAGCTTGACATGGTTATGTACAATGACGCTATTACTGACATGTATATAGAAGACTTCGTCAAAGCGCATATAAAAGGGAAGCTGTAAGGGTTACTGTTTCCCTATTTTCAACTGTTCTCTCAGCATCTTATTTTCTCTCTGGAGCCTTATCCACTTAAGGGACCTTTCAATAGTAAATAGGATCTGCTCCTTTCGGAAGGGCTTTGTGATAAAGTCAAAAGCCCCTTTTTGCATCGTCTCGACAGCAGCTTCAACAGTTCCGTAAGCCGTTATGATAATTGTGGGGATATCCTCATCAAAGCGCTTGACAGCCTCGAGGAGTTCTATTCCGTTGAGACCAGGCATCTTTAAGTCTGCGACGAGGAGGTCAAAACTACTCTTCTTGACTAATTCAAGGGCCTCCACCGGGTTATTCGTGGTTGTTACCTCGTAAGGAGTCTTCTCTTTTATGATCATACTCAGAAGCCTCAACATATCCGGTTCATCATCTACTATTAATATCTTCTCAGGCATATCTCCCTCCCTTCCTATTAGTTTAAGGGTTTAAAGTTTAACGGTTTAAACGGATAAAACATTGAATCATAAACTATTAAACCTTAAACCATTTAACCTTTAAACTGTTATTTCATTGCTGGTAAGGTTACGATAAACGTTGTACCTGTCTCTTTTGTCTCCTCCTCTGTTTTTGTCTCGAAGGTAATTGTCCCGCCGTGTTTGCTCACCAGGGCATATGATATGGCAAGTCCCAGTCCGGTGCCTTCGCCTACTTTTTTGGTTGTAAAAAAAGGGTCGAATATCTTTGCCCTGTGCTCTTTTTGAATTCCAGCACCGGTATCAGAAACCCTTATCTCAACATTCCGTCCGCTGTCCAGAGATTTTGTAACGACTTTAAGAAGCCCGCCCTCTTTCATGGCAGAAATAGCATTACTGATTATATTGAAGAAAACCTGTTGGAGTTCACCCGAATCTCCTTTAATGACTGGCAGAGATTCCATCATATCTCTTTGAAGGGAGATATTATTCAGTTTGAGGGTATTTCCTTCAACAGCAAGCACGGCCTCGATACTCTGATTGACATCTATCTCTTCTTCTTTCGGTTCTGCAAAATGTGCAAAGCTCAGGAGATTTGACACAATCCTCTGGGCATTCAGACCCTGCTTTTCCATAGTCTTTAATATCTCATAGAATTCTGAGTCTGGAGGTACCTTTTCTGCCATCATCTCTGTAAAGCCGAGGATTATCGCCAGGGGGTTGTTTATTTCGTGTGCTACGCCAGCAGCCATTGTTCCGAGGGATGCCAGTTTTTCGGTGTGATACATCTGCTCCTCCATCTTCCTCCTCTCAGTGATGTCTCTTGCAATACCAAGTATGGAGCTGACCTTGCCATATTCATCCAGAAGCCCGCTGAAGTTGGTGCTCAGCCAGTATTCATTCCCGTCCACCAGCAAAGGGCAGATTAAATGCCTGCTTATGTTGTCTTCAAAAACATCCTCTATTGTTTTTATCTGAGATTCAGCACAATCAGGAGGAAATAGTTCTATAAGATTGTGTCGTACAATATCCTCAGACTTTCTTTTGAAGAAATTGTATCCATAGCTGTTCATGGAAAGAAATTTACCATTTCTGTCTACTCGAAAGATGATATCTTCTGCACGCTCAACAAGAGACCTGTACAGGCCTTCAGATTTCCTGAGTTCTTTCGTCTTTTCCTCAACTTCCTTTCTTAAAATCGTTGACCATTTGAGCAGCATGGTGAATATGACAAAACCCCCGGTGAGTATTCCAAAAACAACAACACCCTCGAGCAGAAATTGACCGATCTGTATGCCCCTGACAGTTCCCTCAACCTCACTAATAGGTGCCACTACTGCCACAGACCAGATTTCACCCTTATTGGAACTATCTAATCGAATAGGTGCATAGGCAATCAATTTCTTAATCTCACCCTCCTGACCCCTATGCCATCCGGATATATACCAACTTGTTCCCTCATCACCTTTTAACATCTTCTCCTTCTGGATTTCATTAATCCTTGCAAAGGATATAGAGGGCATTTTCCCTTTTCGAACCTCAAAGGCATTTTTCCCGATAAAATCTTTTTCAAGATGGTAAAGAAAGATGCCTTTTTTATCAATTACCCATGCATATCCTGTCTTCCCGGACTGTATTCCCCTTGTAACTTTTCCTGTTAATTCAGTGGCATCGATAAGGAACATTAAGACCCCGGAAAATGTATTTTTTGCAACAGGATGCGATTCATCCACAGAAACCTGCCAGACGGATATAACCATCCTCATCATGGGTCTTTTATAATTATCTCCGTAATCTTCACAAAAAATCTCACATATATGAATATTGCCTTTGTTTTCCTCTATATTAGCCCACTCCAGATAATGCATATCTTCTTGAGAAGGGCTTACAGTCTTAAATCCAAGATCATCTACGATATAAGCCTTTCTATCTTGAGTATCGATAAATCTTATCTCTACCCCGCCTTTGTCCTTAATGCTTGAGAAAGCGATATCCATTCTCTTATTCATAAAGGCTGACTCTTTGTATTGGATGGAAGGCGAGAAGCTCAGGAGAGATAGCTCTCTCTTCAAATGGTTAATGCTATCTTCTATCTGGCTTGCGGCATGTTTTGCGAGAAGCAACTGCTGCTGATTAAAGTCCCTGACCACCGTTTCCCTGACTTTCCCTGCATACAACCAGCCAATTAATAAGGTAATGATGAGTAAAAGAGGCGTGCCAATAATAACGATCATCTTTAAATGTTCAACACTGTAGTCAACGATGGACCTTGAAAGGAAGGCTGATACCCTGCTCCAGAAATCCTTACTATCTTTTGATCTAATCATGAAGAACCATGTTATTTTAACAAAAACATACAAAGGATTAAAATCATATTGACATTCGCTGCGTATAAAACCCTATCCGCCTTAAAATTTGACTAAATTGGATGACTGTTTTATAGTTTTATACTTGATTA
>CAZLFE010000097.1:0-4064 GCA_964558725.1 uncultured Nitrospiraceae bacterium
TTCCAACATTTACCTTTTCCATCTCCTGGTACGTTAGGGCATCAATAACAGACACGGTATTAGAACCGTAATTGGTCACAAAGATAAACTCTTTTTCAGGCGACACCGTGGCAACCGCTATCCCCTCTGGTTCTCTGCCAAACCTGATGGGGATCTCTGTTTCCACTTTATTGGTAGTGGGGTCAATCACTGAGATGCTGTTGGACTTCGAATTAGCCACATAAACCCTCACATGCTGCCTTCGCAGGCCCGTTGCGACACCTCTTGGCTTTTTGCCCACCATAACTGTAGATACCACTTCATCTGTTTGCCTGTTAATAACCGAAACGTTGTTTGAATCCTCATTCGTCACATAGATAAGCAGTGTGCTTAGCTCTGAACGCGGGCCTTTCACAGCGAATGCCGGTTTAAACTGATATCCATCAACAATGGATGCATCCGCATCCCACTTCAGGAATAATGGTGAGTTCTGATCTTTGGTAATCGTTATGTTCACAGGTATTTCGATCCCCTCAGGCGGCAATGCTAAATCTGCTATCCTATCCTTCCTCTTAATTGTTGCCTTTTTGACGGTGAACTTCAGTTTTTCATACCTGCCCTCGGGCAGAGCCATGTCTGCAAGAAGCATTTGACGGCCCACCATTGTGAGGGAGTTTATGTTCACAGGAGTATTCATAATCTCTCTATAGACTCCACCCTCTGCCCTAATACTGACTGCAAAAAGATTGAACGTGATATCGAGAGAAGCCTTATCAGGTCCGTTCAGATAGATCGTAACCTGTCCATAGTTCTGACCATAATAAGGCTCTGAGGGCTCCCCCTGACCGGTGACAGAAGCACAACCTACAAAAAAAAGCGAAGAGCACAGAGCGAAGAGCATAGAGTTTAAAACAAAAAGCACCGAGCTTAGAGCTAAAAGCTTAGAGCTAAAAGCTAATCTCTTAAAGTCTTTATAAAGCCGCTTATCATCCGACATAAATCCTCAATCTCCCTTAAGATAGCTTGTTTAATTGTAGCTTTTACATATCCTCTCTTTTCGAAAAGAATCATCATATTCGCATTTTCAAAACAAGATCTTTTGGCAATATTTAGAAATTGAATAAATTCTTTTTTGGAATTGCTGCCCGATCCTTCTGCAATGTTGTTAGGTGTCGACAAGGCAGCCCCTCTTAGTTGTTCAGCAAATTTATATAACTTCTTCTTTTCAAGCTCATCAGCAATATCGAACAATTGTTCAGCAATCTCGATTGATTTCTTCCATATCTCCAAATTTTCAAATCTAAACATTGTATTTCTTATTGTTTTATGCTTTATTTTTATACTCTTTGCTCTCTGCTCTTCGCTCTTTGCTCTATGCTCTTGGCTATTCTTTTGATTGATAAACCTCAATCCTGTCATTAAAAGTATCTGCAACCAGTATCCTTCCCATGTTGTCAACAGATATATCCCTCGGATGCTGGAACCATCCCTCTCCCACACCCAGACCACCGAATTCAAAAAGATATTTTCCATCTTTATCATAGACGGATATTGTGTGGCGCATATAATCTACGACATACATCCTTCCATTACGATTATCTATGCCAACTGCAAGTGGTCTGCTGAGTTTGCCTGTGCTTCCTCCCTTTTCACCAAATTTAAAGAGAAATTTCCTGTTTTCATCATAAACATAAATATGGCTCTCTTCCTCACTGACAAGATATATCTTTCCCGCCTGATCTACCGTCACATAGTTTATTTTGACCTTTCTCCCTTCTTCCTCGGGCGACAATATCTCCATGAGTTTGCCTTGATTATTGAGGATATGAATGCCGGGAAAGAATCCGCTTACAAAGATATCGCCCTTTTTATCTACAGCCAGGCGATTTGGAATAAAAGAATCATCTCCTTCAAACCCTTTTATATAGATGTCACGTTCCCATTTTAGGCTTGCATTAAAAACAGAAATCCTGGGTCTGAGATTATCTTTTGACGGTGCTTGGGCAACATAAAGATTTCCTTCTGCATCTACTGTCAAACCAAGCGGTGTCTCGACACCATTTCTTTTACTAATGGTATGGAGTGGGAAAAAATCAGATGTATAAATGATAACCCTGGCCTTGCTGTCAATAACATAAATCTCTTTTCTAACTGGTTCTGCAAACACAGTGGAGGGAAAGGTTATTCTCCCTCCTTCCTCATCCTCAATTATGCTATCCAGATAGGTTACCGGAAGACCCTGAAGCTGAGCATGTACTGTGTAAGGGGAAAAAAGCAGAAAGCAGAGAGAGAAGAGCAAATAGGTTGAAGGCTTTTGCCCTTTGCTTTTTTTAGCTGGCAAAAGAGAAGATTTTTGGAAAGTCAAAATTTTCAGTTTTCTTCTTAGCCATCTCATAAAGGGCGTTGTGCTTGCACAACGCCCCCCGTTTTCTTGCATTTAATCAGCGTTTTTAGCAGTATGACAGGTAAAGCAACCTGTGTCTGCAGTACCTACACCTGCCCGTATCCCTGTATCTCCCGTATATTGCCATCTCAGGATATCATCTATAGGAGAACTATGCGCTCTATGACATGAGATACACATTACAATAGCGCCAGTTGCACCTGTGCCATCACCTTCAGTAACAGTTGCGCTACTCGTTGCTGGAACAGTACCTCTGGCAACAGGCGCCTCAACACTGTATACTCCGGCAGCATCAGGATTATAAGTCCCATATTCTCCAATAGCGGGCAAAACAATATCTGTTGGGTGTCTGAGCCATACCGTAGCTGACGTGCCAATGTCGCTGTGGAAGTTACCATGACACTGAGCACATGCATAACTTATAGTTCTTTTATTAGCATAGGCGGTATTACCATCAACACCATAATACTCATTATGAGATGCAGATGACTCATTATAGTTCCAGTTAACATGCTCCAGTCCGTTTATGCCACCCAAGAACCTGTAACTACCGCCAAGACTAGTTGGATTATTAGCCTGAGTGTTTGTTCCACCAGCAGTACCTGGCACGTTGCCGTGATGCGCGCCTCTTATACCAGCCATCTGGTCGGCATCCGAATGGTTTCCATGGCATCCATACAATCCAGCGCAGGTGAGCTGGTTGGACCACGTAGCAGCGCCATTATGTATGGTGCCATCGTTTAGCGCACCTGGAGTCGGAATAGGGGCAACGGAATCCCAGCCAGGTGGAGTTTGGCCGTTTGGAAAAGTTATTATTGTATCAACAGGTGCAATTCCGGCAACATTATGCCCCTTGGTATCACTTCTGCTCGGAGTTCCTGTAGCAACCCACCAAAAGTCTCCTCCTGCCAATGTCAAGGTTCCACCCTGCCCTGTGGGATCAGTGTTACCAAGAACAATAGGGGCCCCAAATTGGTTCGTCCTTCCTAAAGGCTGTGTAACATCAACAGGTCCCGAATGGCATGGAATACAGTCAGCCCTAAGCAGTTGTGCAATGGGTTGTGTCTGAGGGTTGCCAGTAGCATCTATAGCCATAGGCAAACCATTCTGGCTATTATGCATGGTATGGCAGTTAACACAATTACCTGTAATCGCACCAGCAAATCCGTATGCCAGAAGAACAGGCAAGAAGACAAGGATACTGATGGTAAGCGCTTTTTTCATATTGTTTACCTCCTTCTTTTTTTGAAGTTTACTGAATCTTTTTAAGGGCAAACGCCCTCCTTATAATGCAAGTTTTCAGCATATATTATTTTAAAACCCTCCTCACTTCCTTATTTGCAATAGTTGCAATTATTGTGCCTATTTATCTGTCCTTGAGCTGCAAACAGGAAAGCATAAAAAAGAGGTACCAACAGTTCGCTGAAAAAGTTTGCATCTGTCCCCCTGAACGGGTTCAGGGTCTTGGAGCTCATTGAATTTTCCATGCTGAAATGAGTTCAGCATGGAAAATTGCATTCCATGAGTCCTTCTCAACAGCCTGTTAGCCTCTCTAAGGGAGTCTTCTACCATACGATAAATTACATACCCTTTACCGTATAGAATATATTGTAAAAAAAAGCTCTTGTCAATGTCTTTTAACCCAATTCTTTATATCTCTGTTTGTTCCTCCATGTTTTCC
>CAZLFE010000097.1:4164-8198 GCA_964558725.1 uncultured Nitrospiraceae bacterium
TTGCATGTGCCCTGTGGCATGACAGGCACATGACAATACTATCTACATTAACAACCGTTTCTCTGCCGGTAGGGTTAAAATAGGCAACAGGTGACTCCAGACTATACGTGACGTAGCCCTGATATTCAGAGCCTGCGAAATCATGTACGATGCTAAAGGCAACGTCAGCAGGGTGCCTGACCCAGACTGTGTAATGAGCAAACCCTACTTCTCTATCACCACCAAGATTTGGGTTGGGATGAAACTTCCCGTGGCATTCACCACAGAGATAACTTATGGTATCCAGAGTGTTATGATTGATATCACCTTTGTAGCCATTATGATTGTCAACGGTAGCCTTGTATTCCCAGTCTGAATGTTCCGCACCTGTAATCCCGTAAAGAAAGCGATAACTCTTTCCTGTAGTAGAACCATCATTCTCACTATTATGTGTATGATGTGCCCTATACAGGGATAAATAGGGATCCTCGATGGTTCTATTACCATGACAACCCCATATACCTGAGCAGGTTAGTTGCTGTTCCGGCGGCCAATAAACGGGGCCTTTCCCACCTGGTATCACAACGTTTCCAATGAATCCAGGTGGCACAGTCATAGTGGGGATAGACTCTGCATGCGATATTCCGAGCACATTGTGTCCCTTAAAGTAATCAGGATTGTATCCATCTGCTACATAATAAAAGTTTCCACTTGCAAGGTCCCCGTCTTCCATGTGATGCAGTATCTGCGGAATCCTTACCTTTCCTATCGTTATGATGTTCTGTGTCCCGTCAGGGGCCTGACCGTGGCAGCCAACGCACCCGCCCTTCGTCAGCACAGGGAAAGGTGTACCTGCATGCATACTGTGACAATCCTTACATCTTCCTTTCATCTTTGCTTCAACTGCCCCAGCAAAGAGCAAGCAGCTTACCACGCCAAGCAACAAGAACAGTTTACATAGTTTACTTGGTTTGTTGAGTTTGTTGAGTTTCTTGAGTTTACACAGTCTTAAAAACCCAAGAAACCCAAAAAACTTATTAAACTCAATAAACATCATTCTCCTTTGTCTGTATGACATATGAGACAACCACCTCCTGCCTCTCCAGAAACAATGGCATCATAATCCCATCTCAACATGAATTCATTGGGACTTGCGTGTGCTACATGGCACGAAAGGCAAAAAACAATGTCTGTACCGGGTTTCACTATCTCACTGGGAGCTCCAGGGATACTCTCTCTTGCAACAGGGGCATCGGGACTGTACATTCTGATGTCTATCTTGTCTGCCGGAGGGGGAACATCAGGATTATAATGCATATACTCATCTCTCTTTGGCAGTATAATGCCTGCAGGATGTCTGAACCATGGACTCATTTTCCCAATCTTATCCCGTCTGTAGAAGCTACCATGACAACTTGCACAGAGATTGTCCATAGAGGGTGAGTATTCATTATGTTTCTTCAAGGAACTATTCTGTCCCCAGTCTTGATCCTCCAGACCAGGAACGCCTTTTACCTTATCAGTATTTTTTAAATATCGATAGCTCCTGGCTGTTGTACTGCCGTCAACAGGGGAATCGTCTGCATGGTGGGCTCCTTTAATAGCGCTAAATGGGTTTTCCACATTCCTATTGCCATGGCAGCCGTTAGAGCCTGCGCATACCAATGGTTTTTTCGTATTGTATCCAATAACAGAAGGGTCAGTTTCAATATCATATCCTGGTGGAGTGTTTCCAAATTTCGCATCCGGTGAGGTAACACCATCCACATTATGCCCTCTCCTGTCGCCAAAGCCCGTAGCTACAAAATAGAAATTGCCACCGGCTAAAAGATTGACGGGCTTCACAGTGCTATGAACAACAGGTACTCTTACGCCACCAAGGATTTTTATGGTATCCCTGCTGGCATTCGAGTGGCAATTTACACAGAGGAGATTCTGTAACACATACCTTTGTGGCTCACCAGGTGGGGCTTCCTCCATCATTCCCGGATAAAGGCCATGGCAGGCACCACAGTCATCGGAAATTATGGTTCCATAGCCTTTTGGAAGGGAGAGTAAAAAGAAGATACACGGTAAGATAATTCCTACAATGAGTATCTTCCATCTCATGATCTATACTTTATCATATTTGTAAATGAATCTTATGCATTATTGACCTCTGCATAATAAATGTCCTTCAAGCCGTCTCTGTCACTCCCGCTTGTCGGGAGTCCTTCCGGAAGAAAGATTCCGGACGAGCCGGAATGACAAAGTCGCAACCAAGATAGGACACTAAATTTTTATGAATCAATAATTTATTGTGAGATTGCTTCGTTGTCCGCTAAGGCGGACTCCCTCCACCGACAGGAAAGTGGCGTTATCATTTAATCTGTCATTGCTTTTATATCGAAGCAATCTCATATATTTAATTTTGCAAAAATGGTGCCATTATTTAATGAAAGAATTCCTCGAAGCTCTGCTTCGGGGTGCGATATGTTTGTCATTCCCGCTTGTCGGGAATCCTTCTTTGGATACAGAGTTACAGAAAGATTCCGGACGAGCCGGAATGACAGATTCGATACCTCGCAGCTTGCTGCGGGGTAGTTCATTTCAAGGGTTCATTCTTTGTAGGACAAGGCGTTAGCCTTGCTCAAAGCAAACCTAAAGGTTTGCCCTACACCTTTAATTCGGAAAGTTCCATGTGAAGAACCCTGCGGCAGAGACCGCAGGGCGTCTGAAATTGAATATTTGTTTTCAGTGTCATTCCCGCTTGTCGGGAATCCTTCCGACTTGTTCGGGAGCGCAAGAAAGATTCTGGACAAGCCAGAATGACAGAAATATGGACCTGCGGCAGAGACCGCAGGGTGTAAAATTTATAAATGGGTTCAAGGATTCGAGGGTTCAAGGATTCAAATTCAAGTCGTGATGAGTAATGCTTGATGCGTAATGCATATTTTCCATCAACTCATTACCCATAACAGATTACGCATTACGGTTTTTGTTTTTATCGGTCTTACGCCCGATAAAACTTATTGTCAGGAATACTTTTAAGATACATGGTATATTTTATCGATTGTAAATCTTCCTTTTTTTTCCTTATTGCTGCTACCCCCTCTTCTAATGATTGAATGAAACGACCATATTCTGAAAAGCTCTTTAATGCTTTTAATGCCTTCTCTGTGTTTTCCTTGATGATTCTATCTCTCTCCAGGGTTTCTTGAATCAGATCTTTAAATTTTTCCTTTTCTTCTTCCGAAAGTGAATTAATAACATCTTCTATTGATTTCTTAATCATGATTTCCACCTCCCATCCTTTAACCTTGTATATGTGTATAAGTTATGTGAATGCTTGATATTAGTGATGTCGTTTAATTTGACCCCGACACATAGAAAATATTCATTCTATGGTGAGATTGCTTCGCCGTCCGCTAAGGTATATATCGAAGCAATCTCATACTATTTAAATTTTTAATTTGCAAAAATGGTGCCATTATCGAATACAACAGGGTTCAATTTTTGTAGGGCAAGGCTTTAGCCCTTGCTTTAGAGCAAACCTGAAGGTTTGCTCTACACTTTTAACTGTGATTTTATGGTGAGATTGCTTCGTTGTCCGCTAAGGCGGACTCCTCCCACCGACAGGAAAGTGGCGTAATTGCTCAGCATGTCATTGCTTTCATAGCGAAGCAATCTCATATATTTAATTTTGCAAAAATGGTGCCATTATAACAAAACAGGGTTCAAGGATTCGGGGATTCAAGGGTTCGAGCGCTTGTTTTCTAAAGATTTAATAAGTGCCTTGAGCATCCTCTCAACCTCTCCTATCTCTTCTTGAATTTTTGCCAAACTTTTAATTCTTTGTAGCTCTTTAAATTTCACTGGAATCCTTGACCCCTCGACCCTTTGAACCCTTGATTTAGCATTTCACTCGAATCCTTAAATCCTCGAATCCTTGAACCCTTATTTTTTACTTTTCTTACCATATTTATGGCAAGCGGAACAGAGGTCAAAGGCTGTTTTTGCAGGGAACCTGAATAGGTTTATATCATCGGAACTATGGGGATAATGGCAGCTTGCGC
>CAZLFE010000098.1:0-2318 GCA_964558725.1 uncultured Nitrospiraceae bacterium
ATACAAATAGTTCAGAAGTCATTACCCCCCCATCCCCCCCTTAATAAGGGGGGGCGAGGGATATTTGAAAAAGGGGGCAATATGGGGATTACTAATCCTTCAGCCTTCGGCCTTCAGCCTTCAGCCTTAACGAAGGTTTTTTACTCTGATGATGGCTCAACCTCTGTAGAGGTTGCCCTTAAGATGGCATTTCAATACTGGAGGAATAAAGGAATTGCCGGGCGGAATACTTTTGTTTCCCTGAACAACGCATACCATGGTGATACAATAGGTGCTGTAAGCGTTGGCGGAATTGATATATTCCATAGGACTTTCGAGCCGCTTTTATTTGAAACGTATAATGCTCCTTCTCCCTATTGTTACAGATGTGAGCTCGGCAAAGCATATCCAGGATGTAGCCTCTCTTGCCTCGACAAAATGGAAGAGATATTCAAAGCTCACGCAAGTGAGATTGCAGCAATGATTATAGAACCCATGATACAGGCAGCGGGTGGGATGATAACCTCTCCTCCTGGATATCTTAAAGGGGCAAGGGAAATATGCACTAAGTACAATATTCTGATGATTGCCGATGAGGTAGCAACAGGTTTCGGCCGCACAGGAAAGATGTTTGCCTGTGAACATAAAGAGGTCTTCCCGGATTTTCTCTGTCTTTCGAAAGGGATAACTGGTGGCTATATGCCTCTTGCAGTGACACTGACAACAGACGAAATCTACAATGCCTTTCTCGGAGCATTCAAGGATTTAAAAACTTTCTTTCATGGCCACTCATACACAGGGAATCCCCTTGCGTGTGCAGCTGCTATTTCCTGTCTCGATCTATTCGAGAAAGAGGAGGTATTGAAAAACCTTAACGGAAAAATGGAGATTCTCGATGCATGGCTTAAAGGGGTCTTGAATCTTAAGCATGTAGGAGATGTTAGGAATATAGGGCTCATGGCAGGGGTGGAATTAGTGAGAGACAAAGAGACAAAACAACCGTATGATTGGGCAGATAAAATAGGATGGCGTGTTGCATACCATGCAAGAGAAAATGGAGTCATCATCAGACCCCTTGGGAATGTCGTCGTTATCATGCCCCCATTGAGTATAAGCGAGCAGAACCTCAATCAGTTGCTTAAAGTGATAAAAGATGCAATAGTTTCTGCGACAGGGGGAAACTAATAAAGAGTTAATGCGAAAAAAGAAACCTCTGTTAATTTTTCATATACTTTTTGCGCTTGCATTTCTTGCTTATCTCCTCTGGCCCTCTGATGAAAGCAGGATTAGGAAACTCTTCAAGGAGGGGTCTGAAGAGGTGGAGCGAGAAGACCTTGATGCAGTGATGTCGAAGGTGTCGTTTAACTATCGTGATGAACATGGTACGACCTATCTTTATTTGAAAGAGTCAATCAAACCTGTTTTCAAACAGATGAGTGATATCAGGATTGAATATGAAAACCTAAAGATAAAGGTTAACAATAAGACTGCTACAGCGGATATGGACGTGAGGATTATAGCAACGATTGGCCAAAATACAGGGTATGTTATGGGTGATTTAGCAAAGTCAGTTCATCTGAAGTTCACACTCGAAAAGGAAAGAGGAAAGTGGCTGGTAACAGAGACAGAGGGATTACCTTTCTAAGAGCTTTTTGATACTTTCTCCAATGCCTTTAACACTTTTTCCTACCTCCTTCGCACCTTCAGCACCAGAGATAACGATAGTTTCTCCGATTCTCTTTATGGAGAAGCCGAGCTTTTCAGCTATTGCAATGGAGACTTTCTCCATGAAACTCTCGCGGAGATTGAATTTCGGATTATCGAGGTCACCTTCAACTACGAAATTGACGACAATTTCATTGTTATTGTTTTTAAGGAAGCTAACGACAGCAGTGAGAGGTAGGTTGAGAAATTTATTGCCTAAACCAGAACCTTTCTCGAACTCAAGGTCTCTCAGTATTGCCCTGCCTGGAGCATTTATCTTTCTCGATTTGACCTTGGTATCCATATCCATGTCAAGGGTTCCTCTTGTCACATTAACATCGCCCTTTTTCTGGAAATAGGGTTTGAATTCAGTTATATCAAGCTTTCTTATTTCTACTTTGCAATCCATATCCCTATTCACAAGCTTTATTCTTCCATTGCTTTTCAAAATACCTGTACTCTGGCTTCCAGGGATACTGGCTGAAAGGATAAAGCTCGAAAAATTTTCTCCCAGAGGAAATGCAACCTCCTTGAACTCAAGATCCATATCCCTTAATTTTGTCATGGCTGGTCGATTTGAGATCCTTCTATCAAGGAAATCGAGAGCGCCATTTTTTACATGGATAGTTTTTATA
>CAZLFE010000098.1:2328-5800 GCA_964558725.1 uncultured Nitrospiraceae bacterium
GCCAATCCTTGAAAATGGATTTATGATTTCGCCTTTTGCATCCTTTTCGAGAAAGATATAAGGTTTTTCAAGGATGACTTCTGAAAGGATATATTTCTTTTTGAGAAGCCCTATAAAATCGGCTTCAAGAATGAGACTGTCTGTTCTAAAAACCTCTCTGCCTGCAGGATTCCTGAAGCTGATATCCAGGGCTTCGACCTTTCCCCAGTGAAGATTGATCTGTTTAACCGCAAAGTCCTTGCCGAGACGGGATTCGAGTTCATGTTTGATTATCTTGTTTGCATTTTTGATGAGGAGGGCAATGACAATGCTTAGGACAAGGACAGCCACTCCGATTGCTATGAAAGAAACTTTAAATCGTTTTTTCATCGAAAAAGAATACCATAGGCAGATTAATTTTGCATCCTGACTCTGCCGGAGTAAGCCTCTTATTTATTCATGCTAAAATTAAATACTTATTAGCTGTGAGCGTAATGGCAGGATAGAGTATCTTCGCTCATTCTCGGGCTATTGCCCTGCGAGGCTTTTGCCTCTTTATTAATCTAATATTAAGCTAAGGACTATCGGCAAAAGAAACCGCTCAGATACTATATCCTGCTATCGATAGTTGAAATGCTTACCAACACCTTTAAGGTGAGTGATTTTTTCATAAGAGGGACGTATAATATTTAAAGCCGAAGTGGCGGAACTGGCAGACGCGCTAGGTTCAGGGTCTAGTGGTCGAAAGGCCGTGCGGGTTCAACTCCCGCCTTCGGCACCATCAAAATATATCTATGGGGGGCAGATGAAAAAACTGACACATCTTGATAAAGAGGGTAGGGCGAAGATGGTTGACGTTAGTCAAAAGCAGTTAACCGAAAGAGAGGCTGTTGCAAGGGGGGCTGTGCATATGAAACCTGAGACTCTTACACTCATCAAAGACAAAAAAGTTCCGAAAGGTGATGTACTCTCAGTTGCAAGAATTGCAGGCATAATGGCTGCAAAGAAGACGAGCGAGCTTATTCCTATGTGTCATCCTTTGAATATTGCCTCAGTGGATATAGACCTCAATCTAAATGACAAGCAAAATAAAATAGAAATCGAGGGCTGTGTAAAGGTTGTTGGCCAGACAGGAGTAGAGATGGAGGCCCTGACAGCAGTTTCTGTGGCTGCTTTGACTATTTATGACATGTGCAAAGCCGTGGACAAGGAGATGGTCGTATCCGGTATTATGCTGATGGAGAAAAAGGGGGGTAAGAGTGGTCATTTCAAAAGAAGGATTTAAGCCTCAGTCTGTTTCAGTCCCTTCTGCGCCTTAGCATTTCCCGGGTCTAATTTGAGGGCCTTTTCAAACTGGCTATAGGCTCTCTTCTTCATACCTGCCTTAAAATAAATAAGACCGAGGTTAGCATAGTGATCTGCATTGAATGGTTCGATCTTTATTGCCTGCAGCAATGCCTCTTCAGCATCTTTGAGCCTTTTTTCCATCCTGCTGTAAGCAAGCGAAAGGTGGCTCCAGTACTTTGCATTCTCCTCGTTTAGTTTTATCGCCCATTTAAAGGCATCGGTAGCACCCCAGAAGTTTCCCTTCTTGAACTCTTCAACACCACGCCTGAACTGCTCTTCCGCATCATTAGGTGTTAAATCTTTTTCTTTTGTGATCCTTCCCAAAGAGTCAAAGTATTGTCTTCTCGCGTCATCATCCTTGAGCAATGTATATGCCTGTGTTATTGCGTCAAAGATTGCCGGAAGTTTATCTTTTATTTCAGGGTCATTCGAAGTAAAATACCTGTCAGGATGAAATTCTTTTGCAAGCCTGTAATAATTTTTCTTTATTGTTTCTGCATCTGAATGCTGATTAATTTCAAGAAGTTCATTTGCAGTGAGCTTGTAGAGATTCGAGTATATCTCGTCTACCTTCTTGACAAAAGCCTCTTCTTCCTCTGGAACTGGGTTCAGTATGTCTTCTACAGTGACCGCCTCCTCTTTCTTTTCTATTACCCTCTCTTTTTCCTCAATGGTGCCTGTAGACCATAAAGCATAGAGGGTCTTCAATGCCTCAAAGGAGCCAAGGGATGAACTGTCAATAAGTTCTTTGACTGTTTTTTTACCATCAATCATGGAAAGCATCTTTTTGTCTTGAGGACTAAATTCGATATCCTGGAAAAGACTCGCAGGATCTGTGCTCAACTGGAGGGAGGAGTTCATATCCGGCAGCTCATTCTTCATCCTGATCAAGTTACTTATTCTCTTTACTCCTTCATAGATAAGATTTCCCATGCTCATTTTCAGTGTTATCACTTCATTTTCAGGTATTTTCTCCTCCACAAATTCATATTCAGCATCTTCGAGCGGGAAGAGACTATAGATTATCTCCTTGACCTGGTATTTCACACCCCAGAAAAGGTCCTTTGGTGAGAGGTAACCAAGTTCAACAAGTATCGCACCTTGCCTCTTATTTTTTACCTTTAAAAGTTTTACAGACTCTTCATACTGCTCTATGGTGATCTTTCCTGCCTTGATAAGCAGCTCGCCTAATCTGTCATCTTCATATGTTGAAGCTGCGAAGATAGCATCTCCTTTGTCAAGGTATACTTTTTTTGTGAAAGCCGGGGTCTTTACGATGAGAGTACCTGTCTTCCTGTGCCTGTTTAGATGGACGAGGATATCGGGAAGGCTAAAGTCCCTGATGTTACCTGTGAGTGGAATTTCTGTCATTTGCATCTTTTTACCTCAAATCTATAAATTTCTGCCTCCTCTTCAGGGAGGATACATGCCTTCAACCGTGTAATTCTGATCTGTTCATCGACAGTATCAACTCCGTCAATGTCAGGCAGGAGAAGTCCTTTCCTGTTTCCACAGACAAGGATTATCCCATATTTTTTGGGATTAAGTTCTTTGAGATCTTGTACCTTTTCGGGAGATGAAAGGATATCAACACAATATTCTAGCCCTTCGAGCTCATCTTCCTGGACAGGGTGAAACCTGGTGTCTTTTGTTGCCGCGGATATGGCATTCTTTATGGTTTCAATCGCCACACACGCATAGGAGGGCGAAAAGGTTCCTATGCATCCCCTGAGTTGACCATTTTTTTTAATGCAGACAAAAACACCTGCCTTTTCATTCATCTCAGGCGAGAGGGTTTCTGGCGGTTCAATAATCCTCCCTTCCCTGATATATGCCTCTACACTCTTCTTTGCAAGCTCAACAAGGGGATGCATCTATTTTCCTCTAGACAGTGTATAATCGGCTACTGCACATAGTGACTCTTTTACGGTTGAATCCGAAAAGATTGCAAGTTCAGCCTTTGCATCAGAGACGAGATAACGAGCATTTTTTAAAGAGAGCTCGATTACATTATGCTTTCTGAAAAGCTCCAGTATTCTTTTGAGGCCTTCCTTTTTGAAACCATTCCTGATAAAACCCTTAACTTCTTCTACCTCATTGCTCGAAGCATTTTTCAAAAGGTAGATGAGCGGGAGTGTTATCTTAC
>CAZLFE010000098.1:5810-8126 GCA_964558725.1 uncultured Nitrospiraceae bacterium
TCCTTGCCAAGGCGCTTGCCGAGTTTTCCTTCATCTGCCGTATAATCGAGAATGTCATCTGCCATCTGGAATGCAATTCCGGTCTTCATTCCAAAACGTGAGAGGGCATTCTCCTTCCCTTCTGGCAGAGATCCCAGGATAGCGCCTATTCTGCAAGCAGCAGAGATTAAGGCTCCTGTCTTAGCAGAGATGATACTGATATATTCCTCTTCCGTTATATCTGGGTCTCCTGTCTTTGTGAGCTGAAGGATTTCCCCTTCTGTCATCTTTGTTGTTGCCTCAGAAAGGGCCTCCATGATCTTTTGATTCCTCTGCTTGACAGCTAGCCATAAGGCATTGGAGTAAAGGAAATCACCGACAAGTATTACAACCTGGTTGCCCCATATAGAATGGGCTGGCAATTTTCCTCTTCTTGCCTCTGCAGCATCAACAACATCGTCATGAAGCAGGGAAGCAGTGTGTACTGATTCAATAATCCCTGCAAGGGTTAACTGTGCATCTCCTTTGTAACCAGCTATCTCCGCGCTCAGGATGAGTAACAAAGGTCTGATTCTTTTACCTCCGCTCTCTACGAGGTGTTTTCCGATAAGAGGTATTGGATGGACTTTACTTTTGAAAAGGTCTTTGAGTCTGTCTTCTATAATCTTCAGTTCTGGTTCATATAATCCGAAAATCTCTTGAATATCCATTTTTTGATGATAGGATAGCTCCTGTTTTAAAGTCAAGGTTATAAGTTTTGCTCTTGGGTTGAAAACTGGAATGCTGGAAAGAGAACCCTGTAAAATTGATACGGCAGTTGAAGAAACCTTATTTTTTGATATATTCTATAGAAAGATATTCCTGAAATTTAAAAGGTACAGAAATGCATGCATGAAATATTAATAAAGTATCTTGAGTCTAATCCAATCCTTGTGAAATATCATCTATCCGAGCAGGAAGTCAATGAACTCGCAGGATACATCAGAAAATATTTCCTTTCAGCACAGGTAGAAGAGGTCATCAGGATGGTAGAAGAGGTGATAGAAATCAGTCCAACCCTGGATTGGAAAGAGATACTGGAGACGGTCGCAAAAAAGGTTGTTGAATTTCTCCATGCAGAGGCAGCTACCATCCGCATTTTTGATCCCGAGACAGACCGACTTGTTGCTTTTGGCTCGTATCAATATTCAGAGACAACCAGATTGAAAGACATTCCGGTTGAGAAATCAGTAGCTGGGAAGGTCATAAAGAGTGGTAAAAGTTACCTTGTACCCAATATCCTCCTGGAGCCAGACTACCAGAATAAGGATATAGTCAAAAAGTATGGGTTTAACTCCCTGATGGCAGTACCGATCAATATTCCTCGATTTCTTGAGAATAAACCTGATATACAGGGCACCATTCAGATCTATTACAGAGAAAAGGACAGGGAGTTCGACCCCCTTGAAATAACGAGTGCTGAACTGCTGGCAAGAAGGGCCAGTTATGTGCTAGCCAAAAAACGTATCCTGGAACTTCAAAGACTTAATCTCCTGAAAGAAAAGATTTTCGAGAAGGTCTTTGTAAAACTCAGTCATCGGGAAGGAATCAAGATGAAGGATGTGTTCAGGCTGATGATTCCGGAACTGGAAGATGTCATGCAGATACAGAGCTGCTCTTTATTTACTATTACCCTGGATAGAAAACATGTCCACAGTGAGCTTGAATATCCCACAGGACAGGAGACTCATGATAAAAGCTGTATGTTCGCAATAGAAGATCATCCATACATTGACACATTAATTAATGGTACAGAAAGGCGTGGTGACTACGAGCATGAGAGGATAGCTTCTTCATATATTCTGATCAAAGACCCCTTAAAGAGCAGATTGTCGAATGAGGAATTGAGGAGATATGCATCGAAGCATAATGTCAATTCTGTGCTGTTGATTCCCCTCATAGCCAGGGATGAGATTAATTATTTTCTGGTTTTTTATGCTATTGACCGACGACAGGAATTCACTGAACAGGAGATTGAACTGCTGAGCTTTTTTGGAAAAGAAATCATGAAGGCTCTCAGGATTGAAAAACTGGATGATGTTTTGCATGACTTTAAAAATCCTGGCATTGCCATTGCAGGCTTTGCCAAGAAGGCAAAAAAACTTCTCGAAAAAGAAGATATCGAGAGTGTAAAGGATAAGATAGCTGAATATCTGGACATTGTTGTTAATGAGGCCATAAGAATGCAGGAAATAGCCATCTATCCGAGTATCGAAGGTCGTGAAAGGGTTGTAGACCTTACCAGTGTCCTCAGAAGTCGTTTCAAAATTAATGAAGAGGCTATTCGGGAGCAGAAAA
>CAZLFE010000099.1:0-8090 GCA_964558725.1 uncultured Nitrospiraceae bacterium
CAAAAGATTTTAAATATTTTTTTGTGCAGAAGGATACTGACTGCGTAATTTTCTGACAAGTTCACTGGTGCCGCATTTCAAGCAGCGCTGAGCTTCTCTCATTGCCTGTTCCCTGTTGTAGCCCAGTTCTACCTCATCAAAACTGTTTATCCGCTTTTCAACGGGAAGGGTAGGCATTTTCTGCCTACTTTCTTTATGAATGAGTTTAATTAAGTTCTCATTAAGCATCCCGGAACCGTAATATGTTTCCGGTTCTTCAGGGAGACTGCGAAAATGGCAGTGGATTGCTTTGGCAGATTTTTTTCCTGAAGCAATAGCTTCAATTAAACTCGATGGTCCACTTACTACATCCCCGCATGCAAAAACATTCTTAATATTCGTAGCGCATGTCTCATCGGTGATTACTCTACTATGGTCTCTTAAGTTCAACCCCGTAGTATTGAGTATCTCTTCTTCAGGTCTATAACCTATTGCTGAGATGACTGTGTCGGCATCAAGCTCGAACTCAGAGTTCTCTATAGGCTTGGGAGAGGGCCGCCCAGATTCATCTAATTCACCGAGCTCTATCTTGATGCACCGTACCTTTTTCACATTTTCGTTTTCATTACCCAGAAACTCAACTGGAGCTGTAAGATACAAGATCTTTACTCCTTCTTCTACTGTTTCTTCGAGCTCTGCCCGGTCAACCGGCATCTCCTCTACTGTTCTGCGATAAATGATGGTGACTTTACGGGATCCAAGGCGCAGGCAGGTGCGAGCCGCATCGAGTGCTGTATGGCCTCCACCTATAATTACAACATGTTCACCTAAGCGCGGTCGTTGTCCCCTGCAAACTTGTTTCAGAAAATCAACAGCAGTATATATTCGAGATAATTCAATGCCCTTGCACCTGGGAAACAAGCTCTTCTGACTACCAATGGCCAGAACTATTCCTTGGAAATCTTTCAGCAATCCTTCAATGGTAAAGTCTTGGCCGAGGTATAAACCTGTCCTAACTCCAACACCAAGAGATAGGATAATATCAATCTCCTCCATAACGACATCTTTTGGAAGCCTGTACTCAGGAATACCTTCAGTAAGCATTCCGCCAAGTCTGTAATTGCCGTCGAAAATCGTAACCCTGTAGCCAAGCAAGGCAAGGTCATGGGCTGCAGCAAGACCGGCTGGTCCACTCCCTATAACAGCAACCTTTTCATCGTAGAGTTTCTCTGATTTCTGAATAAGACTAAGTCCTTTAGAATTATCTGCTGCAAAACGCTTCAACATTGCGATTGCAATCGGTTCGTCAACCTGTCCACGCCTGCATACGTTTTCACATGGCCTCGGACAAATTCTGCCACAAATTGCAGGAAGGGGATTTACCTGACGGTTAAATCTAATTGCTGTCTCTACGTCACCCTTTTCAATTGCAGAAACATAACTGCGCACATCTGTGTGAATAGGACATGCTGCCTGGCATGGGGGCACGAGTTTAGGACTCATTCAATCCTCCAGATACCCTTTTCAAGAAAGGTCTTTATCAGAAAGAGGAGTTACGGTTATTATACTTTTTATAAGTATTAAACTCGATAAAATTCCCAAGGGTAAAGAAAACCTTTTATTTTATCCCAGCCTGCATTTTTGCAGCCTGAACTGTGTTGTGCATGAGCATTGAGATCGTCATTGGACCAACACCTCCGGGAACTGGTGTTATTGCTTTTGCCTTTTCCTTAACAGCTTCAAAATCCACATCGCCCACTAAACCGGTTTCCAGCCTGTTCACTCCAACATCAATAACTACCACACCGTCTTTCACCATATCTGCAGTGATGGTTTTTGGCTTCCCGGCAGCTACAATCAGGATATCCGCCCGCCTGGTATGGAAGACAAGGTTTTTCGTGCCAGTATGACATACTGTAACGGTGGCATTTGCCCCTTTCTTCTTTTGCAGTAACATATTGGCAATTGGCTTACCCACGATATTGCTTCTTCCAACAACTACTACTTCAGCGCCATCTGTTTCTACACCAGTCCTGATTAAAAGTTCCTGTATGCCGTGGGGAGTGCAGGGAATAAAAGAAGGCTCGCCGAGCATCATTTTTCCAACGTTTACTGGATGAAACCCATCTACATCCTTTTTTGGATCAATTGCGTAAAGGACATTGGTTTCATTAATATGCTTTGGTAGCGGTAGCTGTACAAGTATGCCGTGAATCCTGCTGTCCTTATTGAGTTTTTCAATGAGGGATAAAAGGTCTGCCTCGGTCGTATTACCCGGAAGGTTAATCCTTTCAGAGTAAATACCCAACTCTTTACATGCCTTTTCTTTTTGCCCTACATATACTTTTGATGCCTCGTCTTCACCTACAAGGATTGTAGCCAGCCCTGGGACGAGATTGTGTTTTGCCTTTAATTGAGCTACTTCCTGCTTTAATTCTTCCCTTATCTGTTTCGATATCTCAGAACCTTTAATGAGTATTGCTGCCATAGTATTGCCTCCTCACTCTTTAGTGAATAGTTGTTAGTGAAGTAATCAGTATTTGTTTACGGCCTGCCTTTAATTAGTTCCAGCAATTCTTCCCTTGTAGACTGTTTTGTCCTGAATATGCCCCTGACTGCTGATGTAACTGTCCTTGAACCTGGTTTTTTTACACCTCTCATACACATACAGAGGTGTTCTGCATCGATAATTACCATAGCACCTTTTGGTTTAAGCCTCTCCATGATTAAATCAACAAGCTGTGTTGTTAGTCGCTCCTGCACCTGTGGTCTCTTTGCAAGAATTTCAACTGCCTTGACAAGCTCGCTCAGGCCTACAATCTTTCCGCCTGATGGAATATATGCCACATGGGTTTTGCCTATAAAGGGGAGTAAATGATGTTCACAAACAGAATAAAAAGTGATGTCTTTTAGCAGTACCATTTCGTCATGGCTCTCACCTTCTATATAGGTGAGGATCTCTTCGGAAGGAGTCTTAAGACCACCGAATATCTCTTCATACATTCTGGCAACCCGGCGTGGAGTATCCTTGAGACCTGCCCTCTCAGGATCTTCACCAATACCCTCGAGTATGAGCCTGACACCTTTTTCTATCTTTTTGAGATCCATTATGACAGACCCTCCCTAACCGTGTTCGAATTTTAGCACTTATACAATTTCTATGTCAAAATAAGGTGGTAACGTTATAGTTTTTGATCTTATGTAACCTTTATTACCTGCTCATCTGTTACAATGATACCTACTTTTACATCATGCATTTCTGACGGAATTGCATCAATAAGTTGCTCTTCGTATGCCAAGGCAACAAAGGGAACCTTCTTCATATCAGAAAGGAGAATATCATAATAGCCGGCTCCGTATCCGAGCCGATTCCCCGAGAGATCAAAACCTACACATGGAATGATAATAAGGTCAGCATCATTGAGTTCCCTCAACCTTTTGTCAGGTAAAGATGGTTCTGGTATGCCCATATACCCCATGGATAATTCCCTGAGATTTTTTATTTCATATAACCTGAGTCGATGTCTTTCTTTGTCGACCTTTGGAACCAAAACGTTTTTTCCCATTTTTAAGGATTCCTCTATTATGTTGAAGGTATCGACCTCTGTCCTGAAGGAGGCATAGAAAAGGATTGTCTTTGCTGTCTTGAACTCGTGGAGGTTGAAAAGGCTCTGCATTATAAGAGCATCCTTCTTTTTTCTTTCGGAAGGGGGGATGGAATTCCTTTTTTCAAGTACTTTCTTTCTCAATAATTTTTTCATAGACACATGTTCATAATGGAAGGATTTATTGACCTAACGACTTCTCAATCGCCTTTTTAATCTCTCTTACCTCACTGACGCTATCAGGCGAATAATGATAAGGTGAGGAACCTCTGATATCGGCAGTCATTATTGCCTCATTAAATCGAAGGAAACCTACAATTTCCATATCCTCAATGTTCTTTCTTATGAAATTCATGTCATCAGTGTTTCTTACCTTGTTCGCAACAACAAAAACCTTTCTGACACCTAATCCTTCTGCCATTTCTTTGACTGTTTTAGCTGTCTGCATACTTCTCTGCCCTGGCTCAACAACAACAATAAAGGCATCTACAGACTCTGCAGTTCCCCTTGTGAGATGTTCTATGCCTGCTTCCATGTCAACAATAACCACTTCGCTCCGTTCTATAACAAGGTGTCTGAGGAGTCTTCTCAGAAGCACGTTCTCAGGACAATAGCAGCCAGATGCAGCAGCTTTCGATTTACCCATAATGAGAAGAGTAATAGTATTCAGGTGATATCCAATGCCTTCTGGCAGGTCATCAACCTTGGGGTTGAGTTTAAACATTTCACCCATGCTCCCTACCTTCGCCCCTGTTCTCTCCTCAATAAGTTCAGCCATATCTGCTATGGGTCTGATTTTTTCAGCCTCCCCTTTCGGGATACCCAGGGCTAGTGCGAGATTTGCGTCTGGATCTGCATCAACAGCTATAACTTTTTTGCCTTCATCTGCAAAAAGATGGCTTAAGAGAGAGGCAAGAGTTGTCTTGCCAACTCCTCCTTTTCCTGTAATGGCTATCTTCATAAACTATTTTATTTTAACCTTTCCTCGCTATGTTCATCTATGACTATCAGAATTCTCATTCAGCATCAGTCTTGAAACTTTGTTTCCTTATTAGCCTCTTTGTTTTCTTTATACGATTTATCTTCAGGCTTAGGTTTACATACGGGACAGTAAAGTTCCCCTGATCCAGGAGGCATACATGCCCTCATTCAGGGCAACAGATACATTGGTCTAATGGTTGTTTACAGACAGGACAGATGTCCATTTTTTACCTCTTGATCATCCATAGTCATTTATGGTAAACTTTTCAAAGAAATCAGTTTCCGGTGGCGATGCCGAAGGGGCAACACCCGTTCCCATCTCGAACACGGAAGTTAAGTCCTTCAGGGCCGATGATACTATGGCCGCGAGGTCATGGGAAAGTAGGACGCCGCCGGATTTTTTATATCTTCTCAGTAAATCTCTACAGGTTGAAAATTTGCTTTCCATATTATGCCCTTTAATTCAAAGATGACCGACTCAGGTTCTGTCTCAATCTTTCAAGCTGAAAAATGCTCTTTCACTTTCTTATCACAAGAACAGGGAACTTTGTGTCTTTATGGATAACCCCAAAGGTAATACTGCCAAGTACGGCAGCCTTTAAAGCACTGGTGCCGTGGGATCCCATAACTATGAGGTCA
Organism: uncultured Nitrospiraceae bacterium; assembly: GCA_964558725.1. Classification (GTDB taxonomy): domain Bacteria; phylum Nitrospirota; class Thermodesulfovibrionia; order Thermodesulfovibrionales; family SM23-35; genus DASPRG01. The sequence goes on from CAZLFE010000099.1 coordinate 5,205, forward strand.
ACTTTTGATTTCTCTGCTTCCTTGATAATTTCCTCTACTGGATGACCTGTCCTGATAACCATACTTGATTGGACGCCTTTCTTTTTACATAATTGCTCAACTTCTTCGAGATGAGCTTCAGCAGCCTGTCGAAGATAATCTTCAATAGGTTCTATGAGATGGATAGGGGTTGCAGCAGCAGGGATAGACTTTGATACAAAGAAACTTTTATCGATTACACTAAGAAATGTTATCTTTGCACCTGTTTGCTTTGCAAGATCAACGGCATATCCAATAGCTTTTCTTGCCGTCTCTGAACCATCTGTTGCCAAAAGAATCTTTGAAATCATAAATCCTCCTTTTTAAAATCTTGAAAATATCTTGATTGTTCAAGAAATGATATCACAAAGCAACAGGATTAAAAATATAGGTGTTAACATTAAAATACCTACCTTAGCCCCTGGTTGTCCCACGAACATCTTGCTACTTACAATTTAGATATAGCTTGCCTTGACACATAGAGCTTGGCTTGTTGATTTTTTTTATGAAAAACTGGATAATAAATCTGATTTTTTAAGCTGTTTCGGGCGGATAGCTCAGCTGGGAGAGCGCAGCCCTTACAAGGCTGAGGTCACAGGTTCGATCCCTGTTCCGCCTACCATTTAAAATCAAGGACTTACGCTTATCTGACATTGCCTTTCTACCCCTGAATTGTATAGTTTTTGTATAGTTGGCTTTCCTGTCAAGGTACTATCAAGTATATCGACAGCCCTTACCTTGTGAGCCGGTGCAAGGTGTGAATATCTCAGGGTCATTTTGATATCCTTGTGGCCTAATAGCTCTTTCACTGTGGTAAGGTCAACTCCTGACATGACCAACTGACTTGCAAAAGTATGTCTCAAGTCGTGGAATCTGAAATCAGTAATACCAGCACGCTTACAAGCTGTCTTGAAAGACCTCTTGATATCCTTATACCGTTTACCGTCTACAGGGTCATAGAACACATAAGGAATATCCAGGCGCCTTATGAGTGTCTTGTCTAAGAAAATAGCCTCTAAGGTTCTGTTTATGGGTATTTCTCTCCTGTCTCCGTTTTTAGTCTTATCCAATAGGATAAACCCATGTTTGAGGTCTACATTATCCCATTTCAGAGAAAGTATTTCTTCCTTCCTTGCTCCGGTGTTTAAGGCTGTAACAACTACAGGCTTAAGATGAGGGTCACAGGAGACTATCAGATTGTTGCACTCCTCTTTCGAGAGATACCGTAAACGCTTATTATTCTCAGTGAGGAGTTTTACCTTTCTGACTCTTTTCAATGTTTCTTCCTCAACCATATACCAATCAACAGCCTTCCGTATCATAGCCTTGAGTATGCTGATGTGCTTATTAACCGTAGCGGGTTTTAGACCTCTGTTAATGAGATTGGTCTGGTATTGCTCTACAGACAGGGTATTGAAGTTTCTTAAGGGTAAATTGCCAAAGTGTGAGAGAATGATATTGATTCTGTATTTCTTGCTATCGGCTGATCTGTGCCTTCCTTGCATCCATGAGATATACTTTTCAGCAAGCTCTCTGAAGGTATGGTTCCCGATTCTTTTAACCTCGGGTTGTTTACCGGTCTTGATAGCCCTTTTTCTTTTGATGTATAAATCCTCTGCTTCTCTAAACTTATCGCTACCTGAGGATTCATAGACCGTTTTACCATCAAGGCCGGCATAGCGAACCCAAAAAATATTCCCACGCTTATAAATGCCTCTTGCCATGCTTCTTTTCACCTGCCTTTCCTTTTTCCTTTTCTTTTCCTTTGAGACTAAAAACCTCATCACTAACGAACTGCATCAAGACAACTGGTTTCCCTTTCTTTGTTACTATCACCTCCTCTCCGGTCTCCTCAATATCTCTTACTACCTCTGTGGCTTTGAGCCTTAGCTCACTTACCGTTATAAATTTCATATAGTTATCCTTTCCTGAGAATATAGAAAATGACACCAGTAATAACTGCTATTCCCAAAAATTGATACAAAATAGTTAATAGGTGAATATTCCACATGGATAAAAATGAAGCGTTAACAGGTATTTGCTGAACTGCAACTTTGAGCATGGCATCCATAGGGGTATCAGGAAAGATTTTTGAAATCCATGAATCTGGTTTTGAATAAAGCAACCTTACGGTAGCTAATAAACTACCCAATAACAAAATTAAATTGGCAATTATTTTTCTCATTTAAATATCCCCCTTTTTTAAAGCTACTATAATTATTACCATAAAAATAGTATCTTGTCAAGATAATTCTACTATACAATTTACTATACAGTATTCGGGGAATCCTTTATTGTCAAGGCTCTAAAAAGCGGTCACAGCCTTATATAGGCTGAGGCCACCTATTACTTTATAGCCTTTAAAATCCTTTCGGGTGTGTTGATAGCAGGGACATTGTGAGAGTTGAGCCATTTATCAATATCCTTTTTCCTGAATCTCAGGAGTCCTTTTACTTTCTGATGTGGTATCTCTTTGAATTGAGTTCGTTCATAAATCCATTTACGAGAGACATGGAGATACTTAGCAAGTCCAGGGACATCAAAGATAACATCCTCTCTATCATGCTTGCCATTACTGGATATGAGAGGTCTCAGCTTCTCGATAACCTTTCCAGCTATAGCCTCAATGTCCTGTGGTTCAAGTTCTGTTTTCAATCCTAATCTTTAGCCTGTGGCCTCATTCAGAGACCCCCACGCCCCCCATTTCAAATTTTGTGATCCTGACATATTCACCGCAGACGTTATTTTTCTGAAAACTTTTTTTGTTAAACAATTCATTGATTCTGTTGTTTAACAATTTCATAGCCCTTCTCAATGCACTCGAAAAGGAAATCACTTAGCGTCATACCCTTCCTTTGAGCTTCCTCT
>CAZLFE010000100.1:0-7878 GCA_964558725.1 uncultured Nitrospiraceae bacterium
CTTCATAAAGTTCAACTTTACGGCCTTACTTTTGTTTTTCAACTTGCTACTAAGGGGAGTAAGGTTCACAAAGATAAAGAAATTAGTAACCATTTTAAATTTTAGGAAGCTTTTTTCAATATTTAAAAGAAGGGGTGTCCGGTGATGGGCTACCGGAACCAAATATAGTCCACAAGAAATAGAAATGTCTATATCTATATTTTATAATTTTATATACAGACAAATTATAAGGTGACGATATGAAGATACTTATTGCAACTCCTGAAGCAGCACCCTATGTAAAGACCGGCGGCCTTGCGGATGTTATGGGCGCCCTACTTAATGAATATATAAAGATGAACGAAGAGGCATATACTATCCTGCCTCTTTATAGAAAGATAAAGAAAAGTCATACATCCTTAAGAAATACTGGCGTCAAGATAAAGGTTCCTGTAGGAAACAAAATCATAGAAGGTAAGATATTCAGCGATCAATCCTCAGCTTATTTCATAGAGTGTGACGAATTTTTTGAGAGAGAGGAACTCTATGACACACTGAGGGGAGATTACATTGATAACGCATCAAGATTCATATTTTTCTCGAGAGCTGTACTTGAGGCATGCAGAGTTCTAAACTTTAAACCAGATATAATCCATTGCAATGACTGGCAAACAGGTCTTGTACCACTTTACCTTAAGACGATATACAGGGCTGATGAATTCTTTAAAAATACAGCTTCTGTACTTACAATACACAACCTCGGATATCAAGGGCTTTTCCAAGCCTCTGAATTGCCTCTTACCGGACTTGGGTGGGAATTTTTCAACCCAGAAGGTATAGAGTTTTATGGAAAAATAAACTTTCTAAAGGCAGGTCTCATATCTGCGGATATCCTGACGACAGTTAGTAACACATATGCAAAAGAAATTCTTGAGAGAGAATGTGGTTGTGGTCTCGAAGGCTTATTGCAGAAAAGAGAGAAAGACCTCTATGGTGTTATAAACGGGATAGATTATGAGGAGTGGGATCCTTTAAAGGATGAGTTTATACCTGACAATTTTAGTATCAAGGACCTTCGAGGTAGAGCCGAGTGCAAAAGGAAGCTTGTAAAGGAATTATCTCTAGAGGCAAGTAGGCGACCACTTATAGGTATAATTGGCAGGCTTGCTGCACAGAAGGGATTAGATCTCGTTTCACAGTCTGTAAATGAACTTTTGTCTTTAGGTATCAATCTCGTTATCCTTGGCAAAGGAGATGAGACATTCCACATCAGTCTTTCAAGGTCTGCGAAAAAACACAAAGGTAGGGTCTCTGTTACCATCGGATTTGAAGAACCACTTGCCCATAAGATTTACGCAGGTTCAGACTTTTTTCTGATGCCATCAAGATACGAGCCGTGCGGACTTGGCCAGCTTATTGCGATGAGATATGGCTGTATCCCTATAGGGAGAAAAGTTGGTGGACTTGCAGATACTATACAAGATTACGATCCACTGACCTCAGAAGGAACAGGATTACTTTTTTCTGATTATACGCCTTCTGCAATACAAGGTGCTATAAAGAGGGCCCTTAGCGTTTATACAGATAAAAATAGAATGAAGAAGATGATTATGGATGCTATGAAGATGGATTTCTCGTGGAGGAGTTCAGCGGAGAAATACGTTGAACTTTATAGAATTGCTTTTAAAAAGAAGAGGGCAGAGTTTTAAAAAGGCATTTGAGGATAAGAAAGTATGAAAGTTAAATTCAAGATACAGTAAAAGAATTTTTATGATGGGTATTGAATATGATGTACAGAGCAATACCACAAATACTGGCTGAAGATATAGCACGAGGAAATTGCGTTTTATTTGTCGGTGCTGGGCTTTCAATGGCTTATGGGTTACCAGGATGGAGGGATCTAATTAAACAATTATGTGAGAACTTGGGTGTAGGTGAAGATACTGATCCGCTAAGGGTTGCACAAGTCTACGAATACAGAGAAGGTCGTCAAAGACTCAATGCCCATATTATTAGCCGCACACAAACTTCTAGCATTAACCCAAAAGACCTTCAGCTTCACATTAAGTTGGCAAATCTCGGTGTAACCATCTGGATTACAACCAATTATGATGACCTTATAGAGAAAGCTTTTGATTGTGAGGAGGTAAAGAAATGCATCGGTAAGATTTGTAAACCAGTAATAAGAGATGAGGATATATCTTATCTGCCCCAAAATGCAGTGATATTGATCAAATTACATGGAGATAATAAGCAACCAAGTACTTTGACAGTAACAAAAAATGATTATTTTACATATCCTCAGAGGTTTCCTTTAATCACACAGAAGGTTGCAGATCTTTTAACAGGAAAAACATTCTTATTTATTGGATATAGCTTGCAAGATCCTGATTTCAGTCAACTTCAGGCAAAGATAGCTTATCATCTTGAGAAACATGCGCGGAAAGCATATGCAGTTCTAGATGATATTGACAACTTTAACTGGGATGACCTTGCTTCTAGAAATATACATATTATTAAACTTTCAGAGTGGGGAAATGATGACAGGTCATTACGGCTACAGCGATTTTTAACAGATTTAGAAAATGAGGTCAATTTATACAAAAGTGTTCCGAAACAAGAGTACACAATAGATGAAGCTAAAAATATAATACCGGAAAACATCTTGGGAAAGAAGAAAGAAGAAGGATTTGTGCTTGCAAAATGTGTTGAGTATTTAGTGCATTGTCGTCTAGTAGATGAAGCACAGCACCACTGGTTACCTCATGGATGGATACCTTACGAAAGTCTAAACATACCGGAAGGCTTTCAGACCGAGGAATACTCCCGTATGGATGATCAAAAGAATATTTGGTTGGTTATCACTATTTGGCAAAAAGAAAAATAATCCTCTAGTTTTTAAAGTAAGATAGCCGAAAAACTTCACAGTGAATGTTTATCTAATATTGTATTTCCAACTTTAAAATGCCAATATTTTGAATATTTCTTTTACAAGGCATAACTCTCCCACTCGACCAATTGGTTAGTTGCTCTGGGTCTCCGCCCATCTATTCTCCTAATTTCTCATAAGACAATCCTTTAACCTGCTTGAAATATCTCGTGTTTCCTAACGGATTCTCTATGCACACAAAAGGCACATAATTGAGGAATTTGATTGTAAAAATAAGTATTACATTTAAAAAGGATAATCTATGTCAGAAGAAACAGAAAAAAAAGAAAGATATTTTAATTGGCTTCTAACCTTATTAATAAGCCTTCTGATGTCTCTGGCCTCTATCCTCATTTATGACAGGTTCTTTGTTCAGAAGATAGTAGCTGTTGACATAAAAGGCTACATTTCAGAACAGAGAGATTTATACATCTCTGGGAAAATCAATGACGAGCAGTTGAAGGCGAACATAGACAAGATGGAGAAAGTTGTAACAAGCATACCAAAAAACAAGGTCATAATAATGGGAGACACTGTAATAAGAAATGCTGAAGTTGTCAAACCTTAAAGACTCAAAAAATCTCAAAATGTTTTTGTTTTTCGTTCCTCTTATATTATGCGGTTCACTCATCCCGTCAAGGCTTTCTGTTTCTCTGACGCCTTCCCTGGATCACAGGTTATTTTACCTTGACAGGTCTCCAGATCCTTATGACATCAAAAAGAATGATTACGTGCTGTTCACATTTAGTTCAAGATATATAAATGATGGTAAACCGGTCAAGGTAATAAAGCAGGTTGCCTGCGATGAAGGGGAGATATTAACGGTAACCGGAAATGATTACTACTGTAATGACAATGAATATATAGGAAAGGCAAAGGAGTTTTCATTGAAAGGAGAGAAGTTGGAGAAGTTTATATATAACGGGAAAATCCCGGAAGGTTATATCTTTGTAGCTGGCCGTCACAAGGATAGCTTTGATTCGAGGTATTACGGTTTTATAAGGAAGAAGGATATTAAAGCCATCGCATATCCCCTTTGGTAACATGTGGTAACATGCGTACAAAGTTAAGACCAGAAGAAAGAGAATTATTCCTGACAAGAAAACACTGGATTGTGCTTTTGAGACCCTTGGCAATCTTTCTACCGGTAGGAGTTCTTACTTTCCTCGTATATACTGCAGATTCTGATAATAAGTTAACTGCCCTTAAACAGCCTGCTTTCATTGTAATGCTTTTCACTGTCGCATATGTCATTTATTGTTTCTACGAAAGGCAATTCAACATATGGGTCGTAACGAATATGAGAGTGATAGATGAATGGGGTGTATTCTCCCATAATGCAAAAGAAAGCCCTCTCGACAAAATAAATAATGTTTCGCACAGGCAATCTATAATCGGTCAGATATTGAACTTTGGAGATGTAGAGATCCAGACTGCTGCTGAGCAGGGAGCAACGGTATTAGAATTTGTCAGCTCTCCAAAAAAATTACACGAGGCCATTGTTTCAGCAGAACAGGATTTCACGAAGGGCTCCAAAGAGTTTCCTGAAGGAAATATGAAGAAGTGCCCCTTTTGTGCTGAGACAATCAAGGCAGAAGCTGTAATTTGCAGGTATTGTGGAAGAGAACTCCAGATTTTCCAACCAGCGCCTGAAGTTCAGACAGAAGAAAATTTGAAAGTTGGGGACTCGACTCTTCGAGAATGCCATGACCCGAAGGAATACTGGAGATCATGGTGAAACAAGGTTTAATCTTTAGGACGTTGATATTATCTACGTCCTTTGTCCTTGTTTTTCTTCTTTCCTTTACACTGATCAGCACTTATGCAGAGCAGGAAATTCAAGAAGGCAAGCCATACTATTCAGACATTAAAAGAGGCTGGTGGTGGTACGAAAAGGCGCCTGAAAAAGAGAAAAAAGTCGAAGCACCGACTCTGCAGGGAGAAAGAGAATCTGAAAAACCAGAGAAGCGGATTCTGCCTTCTTTAAAGAATTACACATATGAACAGTTATGGAATATGCATCCAGATGATTTTCAGCCATTACTAATGGAATTTCAGAAAAAGGCTGTTATGTCTCCAACAGAGGAGAATGTGAGGGAGTATTATGTGATACAGGACATAGCAAGGAAAAAATCCCTTGCCTTTGCTAATGTTGCCTCTTATGTTGTGCAGAAGTATCCTGAATTATATGTGGGAAAGGACTACCCTGTTGCAACACCTGGAAGGAATGCCCTTGTAAGACAGCAGTTGGAAGAGGTAGAAACTGTTATAAGAAATGGTGAGGATGATTTTGCACTCCTTTATTTTTATTCTCCCACCTGTCCATACTGCACAGAACAAGAAGAAATCCTGCATTACTTTATAAAGAAATACAACTGGCAGATTAAAAGAATAGATATCAACGAGAACCCTCAACTTGAACAAAAATTCGGTATTACTATCACACCTTCCCTGTTACTGATCTACAAAGGAAGTCAGGATTATATACCAGTTTCTTCTGGTGTAGCTTCGATGGCAGAGATACAGGAGAAGATTTACAGGGGGGTGAAATTACTCAAAGGTGAGATAACCCCTGAAGAATATTCCCTGTATGAATTTCAGAGAGGTGGAAGTTTTGATGTAAAGGCACCTTCAATAACGCTTGAAACCCCAAAGTAAGTAATATCTATAGTGTCAGGCACTTCACAATTTTAAAAATTTTCGGAGTGAGAGATGTTCAAAAAAGTCTTTTTAAAGATACTGGTTTCTATATTAATTATTTCGTTCATGTTAACTCCTTCCTATGCAGGATGGGTAGATGATTGGATACAGCAGAAGACCGAGACCTCACCAGGTTATTTTGAAGGGCAGAAGAGAGGGTATATGACATCCGGCAGCTTCTCAGCCAGATGGTATAACAGCAATGACTACCTCTTTACTGCTGAGCCTCCAAGGGTCAAAGCAGGATGCGGAGGGATAGATGTGTTTCTGGGAGGCTTTTCTTTTCTGAATTTTGATTACCTTGTTCAGAAACTACAGAGAATCCTCCAGTCTGCACCTGCTGCTGCATTTGATATTGCACTTAATGTCCTGTGTGAACCATGCTCAAAGACTATCAAGTCCCTTGAAGCAATAACTGATGCACTCAACAGTATTCAGCTTGATGACTGTAAAGCCTCCAAGGTACTCGTTGCAAAGGCATTTGATGCCTTAGGGTCTGATAATTCAAGGGTAAAGGCAGAGGCAGAATCAAACTTTATGCTGGGCAGTGGCATTGAAGATTTAAGGGAGAAAATAAAGAAGATATGGGAAACAAATGATAATCAATTCCAAAGGAACACTGGTGAACAGACCGCAGGGTGTCCTACCGAGTTAAACGTTGTATTTAATACGCCGAACACAACCGTTTTACAGGCAATCGGAAGATACAGGGGTTATCCAGATGAGTATGTTGATCTTGCCAGAGGTTTTATCGGAGATGTTCTGATTGTAGAGACAGTAGACACCAATGGTTCAAGACAGAATAAACCCATTCCTATACCTCCATGTCCTGAGAACAAGCCTGACTCAATCGAGAATTTCTTCACGGGAAATGCCTATAAGAGACCCGCAAACGGTGGGGCATGCACCCGGATAACGGATGTAAATGCAAACCTCGTGGAATGGTCGGGTAATAAACTCCTCGGCATAGAAGGTAAAATCAGAAACTCTCAACCTCTGAGTGACGATGAGCAGGCTTTTATAAATAACATACCTCTTCCTGTCTTCAGCGCCTTAAAGATGGCAATATCTTCATACCAGTCTGGAGCTGTAATCGGAATGCTTTCCAGCGTATCTGCAAGGGCATATGCCTTTGGTATGGTGTCGGATCTCTACAATATGGCAGGGCAGAGTATCCATCTGGCGAATTCACTCATAGCGAAAAAGGGACAGAAGGCAACGGTTAGCTGCCAGGTGGAACTCATCGAGCCGGTAGTAGCAGAAGTCAAAAAGATGCTTCCTTACATACATGGGCTCATGAGCAATATTTACAGTGATTATGCAAGGGTTGCAGTAGAGGCAAGTGCAATCAATAGTCTCGTTGAAAGATACGAGAAGTTCGAGGATATTGTTTCTGAAAAGATGTCACAGTCATTCAAACCATCAATAATAAAGAGGGCAACAGGTGGTTAGAAAAACTTGTGCTGGATTTATTTCAGTATCAACTTTCATACTTCTTTTCCTTGTCATTTTTACATCACGGTCCTATGCCCTTGATATGGAGTATTACACCTACGGAGGGCATGATGCAGTCGTCAATTCCTTCCAGAAACTTGCGTTGATCTTTAGTGACAGTGGGTACAAAGGTCTGTTCTTTACTGTAATTGTTCTCGGCATCCTCTTTGGTGGGTCTGCTATATTCTTAAAGGTACTCGCGGGAGTGAGAATCTCACCCATTGCATGGGTATGGCCTGTGCTCATAGGAGTAGTCCTTTATCTCGGCCTGATTATCCCGAAAGGAACTCTACACATATATGACCCTGTGCTTAACAGGTACCAAGCTGTGGGAGATATACCTGATGGGATAGTTGGCCTTGCGGGCATCCTGAACAAGATAGAGCAAGGGCTTGTTGATATTGTCTCAACTTCAGGTACTGTTGGTTATCGGGATTCAGCAGGTGGAATAGGTGTTCAGGTATTGCTGGGGAGTGTGAATAGCACGTTAACATTTCCTGACAGATATATAGACCAATCGGTAAGGGGTTATGTGAAGGACTGTATGTTTTTCGAGCTAACCCGGCCTGGAACAGGTTTGAGCCTGAATGATATAAAGAGCAACAACACAGATTTCCTCCCTTTGTTCCAGCAGGCAGCAAGCCCTGCAATCTATACAGTCTGGTACGATGATACAAGGAGGGACGGGGAATCTGTAACCTGTCAGGAGGCTTGTAACAGGACCCAAATCCAGCGATAAGCCATTATAGCTGAGGATCAAGGGAAAAAACAGACGA
>CAZLFE010000101.1:0-7820 GCA_964558725.1 uncultured Nitrospiraceae bacterium
ATTCCACACCTGCCACAGGTAGGGCAGGATATAATCTCTACGCCTTTTTTCTGAGGCCAAGAGACTTTAATATCTCATAAGCAACGCGTACCTCCTCTTCTGGCTCTGCTGTGAGGGATACCCTTATCGTGTCTCCTATTCCCTCTGAAAGTAATATGCCGCATCCCACAGAACTCTTTATGATCCCTGTGGAAGGAGGCCCAGCCTCTGATATTCCTATATGAAGCGGATAGTCATATTTTTTCGAGAACAACCTATATGCCTTTACAGTAGTTGGAACATCTGAACCCTTCAGCGACACTTTAAGATTAGTAAAATCCATTTCCTCGAGCATCTGTATGTGTCTTTCTGCGCTCTCAACAAGGGCCTCTGGCTTTGGATGTCCATATTTTTTGAGGAGTTCCCTCTCAAGGGATCCAGCATTTACCCCAATTCTCATCGGTATCCCTTTGTCTTTTGCAGCAGCAACAACCTCTCTTACCTTCCACTTTGCACCTATATTCCCAGGGTTTATTCTCAGTCCATCAACCCCCTGCTTTATTGCCTCGAGGGCAAGCCTCCAGTCAAAGTGTATATCCGCAATCATCGGAATCGTAATGGATTTTTTAATGAAGCCAAGTACCTTTGCTGCCTCCATATTTGGTACTGCAAGCCTTATGATCTCACACCCTGTGGACTCAAGAAATTTTATCTGCTTTACCGTTGACTTCACGTCCACGGTGTCTGTCTTCGTCATAGACTGGACAACAATGGGGTTCCCTCCTCCAACAGGCACCTTCCCTACATAAATTGTCCTCGTCCTCTTACGAACTCCCGTTACCTTTTTCTTTGCTTTCTTCATTTTTCTTTTTCCGATATAACTCCACAGCAGCCTGGTGTTCTCCCGGTGTAACAGAAAAGTTGTGCGTGCCATCATTGTTAGAGACAAAGAACATATAAGGGACATTTGCAGGGTAAAGCGCTGCAATAATCGATTTGATTCCAGGTGACGCAATAGGACCGGGTGGGAGTCCTTTAATCACGTAAGTGTTGTAAGGGGTTTTCCGCCGCACATCCCTTGCGGTTATCACTCCGAAGCTCTTTATTCCATAAATAACAGTAGGGTCTGCCTGGAGCGGAATTCCTTTTTTAAGCCTGTTATGGTATACTGCTGAGATTAAAGGTCTTTCTTTAGGAGTTATAGCCTCTTTCTCAATAATCGAAGCAAGGGTAAGCACCTCTCTTTCAGATAGACCGATTTCTGACGTCTTTACCTTTAATTCGCCTGAATATTTTTCACGCAACCTGATAATCATCATCCCTATCGCATCTTTCGGATCCATACCTTTGGGGACCTTATACGTATCGGGAAATAGGTAGCCCTCAAAGGTCGGGGCATCAATCTCATGTGAAGCGAGAAATTCTTCATCCGACGAAAGTTTTATGAAACCATCTTTATCAATAATATTTTTTTCTGAAAGCTTTTCTCCTATCTCTCTGAGCGAATCTCCTTCAACTATTGTTATTTCATACTCTATTATCTGTCCGTTCTTCAGCATTCTGAAAATGTCGAAGGGACTCATTGAACCATGGATGGAATAGTAACCAGCCTTTATCTTTCTATCCAGACCGCTTAATCTGCCGATAATGATAAAGAGGTTTTTGTCCCGTACAAGTCCTTCTTTCGAAAGGATTTCAACAGCCTGTCTGAAGTTGGTACCTTTTGGTATCTCAATCTCTATACTTTTATAGCCGATAGGAAGGGGAATAAGGAAATCTGCAGCCGCGTAGAGGGTACATAATATGACAACGCTGATTAAGATAATGCTGATATTACTTTTCATCTTTTTAGCATGCCAAAATCAGCAACGTATAGTCAATTAAAGCATATAGACTTGTTAGCATCTCCTTTTCCGTGATAAGAGAGAGCATAGTGAATTTTTTAATTACTAATAAGTGCATAAGTAAGGCATCATTATTAAAAATCTCCCCACACCCCTCTTTGCCAAAGAGGGGTACATTCCCTCCCTTTGGCAAAGGGAGGATAGGAGGGATTTTACAATCAATGTCTTCATAATTAGTAAGTTAACTTTTGCTTACAAATAACCTCACACTTTTCATGTCATTATGGCTTGTCGTTCGACTGAGCCTTCGGCCCGATCTCAGGCTGAGGGCTCACGCCAAAGTCCAGAATCCTACATCCATTTTGTCATTCCAGCTTGTCTGGAATCTTTCTTCAGAAGGATTACGGACAAGCCGCAATGACTGGACAAGCTGGAATAACGTCTATTCGGATATTTATCTTTAGTCAGGCAGGATGCCTGACCTATTTTCATAGAGTGTCGGAATAGCAAATTCTATAGAAAAATAGCCGAGGCATCTTGCCTCGGGTTAGTCTTGAATAACCACCTCCCAAAGGTTTAGAATTAAGCCTGATGAAGATTCTAAAAAACAAAAAAGATATAGAGGGTTTTTTAAAACTGCTCAGGGAACGTGCTTCAGGAGGCAGTCAGAAGATTGAACACAAAGTTAAAGCAATACTTGATGATGTAAGGAAAAATGGTGACAGAGCTCTCTTTAAATACACAAAGGCCTTTGACTCCCTTACAACAAAAAGATTGAAAATAACTCCAGAAGAGATTACCAGACATGCAAAGAAGGCCAAAAAAGATGTAGTAGGGGCATTAAGATTCTCGGCAAAGAGGATAAGGGCATTCCATGAAATGCAGAAAGAGGAATCGTGGTCATTTTCCGAGAAAGAAAACCTACTCGGGCAGGTGATACGGCCTCTTGAAAGGGCAGGTGTATATGTGCCTGGTGGCAAGGCATCATATCCTTCCACAGTTTTAATGAATGTTATTCCTGCACAGGTTGCTGGCGTAAAAGAAATAGCACTCTGTGTGCCAACTCCAAAGGGAGAGATAAACCCTTATGTCATGGCAGCAATAGATTTGCTCGGCATTAAGGAGGTCTACAGGATTGGAGGTGCCCAGGCAATTGGAGCAATGGCTTATGGTACAGGTACGATAAAAAAGGTAGACAAGATCGTCGGTCCTGGAAATATCTATGTGGCTACAGCAAAGAAAATGGTCTTTGGAGAGGTTGACATAGACATGATTGCAGGACCAAGCGAGATACTGATTATTGCAGATGATGCGGCAAACCCTATATTTATTGCAGCTGATCTACTGAGCCAGGCAGAACATGATGAGCTTGCATCATCCATACTAATTACGAATTCCAGTAAGTTGGCAGTTAAGGTCAAGAAGGAAATTGAGAGACAACTCTTGGAGCTTAAAAGAAAGGAAATTGCCAGAAAGTCTCTTGATACCTACGGTGCGTTGATAATCACACAGGATATAAAAGATGCTGTAGCGCTTTCAAATTCTATTGCTCCTGAGCACCTCGAGATCATGACGGAAAAGCCAATGGATGTCTTGCCTATGATCAAGAATGCCGGTGCCATATTCCTCGGTGAGTGGACACCAGAGGCCTTAGGTGATTATGCAGCAGGCCCCAACCATACCCTTCCAACAGGTGGAACAGCAAGGTTTTCATCTCCCCTCGGAGTTTATGATTTTGTCAAACGCTCAAGCCTCTTAAGATTCACAAAAAACGGATTTCTGGAACTCGCAAAGACAGTCAAAACCATTGCAATAGCTGAAGGCTTAGAGGCTCATGGAAATAGTATCACAGTTAGAGAAGACTATAAGACAGATAAGATAGAATAGAAAGTCCTTTAGATGTTTTGAATCTGACCCGAGCATAGAAGAGACGAAACATGGAAAAGAATCAGAACAACCGTCCCATTTAACATTCACATGATTAGGGGTCGCTCCATGTGCCTGTTCTATATTGAGGTTAAGATTGACCTTAGCAGGCACACGGCGCAAACCCACAACATGAGGCGATATCAACCGAAGGACGTGTGAAGAATGATGCTCTATAAGTACTGTGATGAAAAAGGGATCGACCTGCTTCAGAACACGAGAATAAAAGTCGCTAACCTATCCGACATCAATGATCCATTTGAATTCCTGCCTCAAATGAACGACGAATTCGATGAATTCCGTAAGGCATTGGCTGCTCTTTATGAATACCAAAAGGCGAATTACCGAATTCTGTCTCTGTCAAAGGCCGAATGCAACATTATCATGTGGGGACATTACAGCAACAAGCACAAAGGCATCTTATTCAAAATTGATACGGATAAGATCAGCAAAGAAGTTGAGGGCGAAAATCCATTCGTAGAAGTCACGTATTCAAGAAAGAGGCCGAAGATTGATCTGAAGGGCATGATGAGTGGAGAGAACCAACAGTTGGTACAGAGCCTCAGACTACTGACCTATACAAAGTATGAAGGCTGGAGATACGAGGAAGAAGTGAGGGCTATCATCAAATACGATCACAAAGAGAATTACGACTATCTTGATATCCCAGCCAACTCCATCCCGGAAGTGATTCTGGGTATGAATTCAACCTCAGAACTAGAATCACTCACGAAGGATATACTGAGCCAAGCAAGATTCCATCACGTTAAGCTCAAGAAAGCAGAAGTTGACAAAGAGCACTATTCTCTGATTTAAGGGAGATAACGGGTGACATCGCCTAACAAGCGCACAAGCGCTCAGGCTCTTTCGGTACGTTTGCCTCTGTCACGAGCCTTGCAGTGGTAGGCAAGTCTCGCGCCATACGGCAGATGGCGCCTGTGCGCCAAACGTTAGGCGTAACTACTTGGAGGAATTTGCTATGAACCTTATTCTTAGATTATCGTTTGTACATAGGTTGATAGCTATTTTAATATGCATCATTCTTCTCACATTTTTCACCTCTCTTCGGGTATCTGCTGAAACTGCTGACACTGCATTTCAAAAAGAAATTGCCACATATGAGCTATGGACTGTCGTAATCAATTTTTCGGACGTCTCTAACCCTCGATGTCAGGTGAAAGGCATAGCTATGTCTGCGGACATGATGTATAGATAGCGGACCAGTCACTATCTGGAAGGAACAATATAAGGATAAAATCATTCCTGTAGCAGAGGTTGGGTTATTTAAGAGTCCAGATCCTAAAGATGCAAATTCACTTTAACAAGATTCTGGCATTCATAAACTTATGATTGAGGGCATGAGTGTAAAAGGAACACGCAGAGAAGCTTTTCCTTATATGGCATTGTTTAATATTGGAAAAGGTATGGTCGAAAAAATGGCGGAAACAGATTTTGCTATTGTAACGCTAATTGATTTACATGGTAATAGTCACGATCTACTAATTTCATTAAAGGGCTTAAAACAGGCATGGAGTCATTGTGATCCGAAGAAGTAGCTACGCCTAACATGGTGCAAAAGACTTGTGCCAAAATCCTTCTGTCTTCTTTTGACCAGTAACATTATCTGCTCATTGCGGTCAAAGAAGGAGAAGATAATTTTTGATAGCCATCAGAGATGGGATTGCATGAAACAATCAATTTTGCATAAGAAATTTGTTTATATCTTTTTCTTTTCCTTGCTATTGGCTATTTTATTCTTTATATCAAACACCGCCTTTTCACAACCAATATCAACACTTTGGAAAGCTCGCGCCCTTGAAGCAGGTGAAAAATTAAAAAAGCTCGAAACCGAGCTAAAAAAGATACCAACAAAAGAACAAGAAAAGAAGACTCCAAAATATAGAAAACTAATGTGTGAAATTATGCTTGAAGCTTCCTACGCTATGCATATTGCCGCACCCGAAGTAGTGCATAAAACTGATGAGAATTATGAGTTTTATCATATTGTTTTAAATGCTGGAGAAGATGTTTTCGATTTGGTATATGTTTACACTAAAGATGGGAAACATATGGCTACAAGGATAGATAGACTTCCGAAAAAATGGCAGCTAATAATGGCCCCCTTTTTCCCAGAAAGATTAAGTTTAATCATAACAGATGGTTGTGTAATAGTATTTAATTTAAAAGATCCATTTTTAAATACGGTAGAAACAAAATAATCAAAAGGGATTTTTAAGCCACTTAGGATTCTCATTTTATGGGTCACATCCAACTGGGAGAATTTAAAACGGGATAAAGGTATTGAGGGGTATTGAGGGGTATTGAGGGTATTGAGGGACACTTCCCATATTCTTTAATAACATTGGCTTCGCACATTGTTAACGTAATATCATTCTTGAAAAAACAGCATTCAGCAAATATGCGTAACAATACCAAAGAAAGGTAAAATGAATGTCCAATATAGGCAGAAATGACCCGTGTCCCTGCGGAAGTGGCAAGAAATACAAGAAATGCTGCATGTTGGTACATGATGCAAGCTTTGATGGACAACTCGCTGTTCCAAAAAGGGTAAAGCGAGACGACGACTTTATTCCTATTGAGGCAGTAGTTGATTATGGACAACCGCTCCTGAATGAAGCTTTTTTCGCAGAGAATAATGTGCATGAAATCTCCGCTCCGAGATTGGTTTATTCCTGTCTGCTTCGTCCTGAAATTGAAGGGATAGCGAATAAGGTAGCCCGACAATTAATAAACAGAGGCAAAGAAGAACTGAAATGCATTGAAACAACAAAGGATATAGAAACGCTTATCGGGATAATGAGGAACAATCCCGATCCGCTTAACCATAAGCCGCTAATTGATAGACTCGTGGAGGAAAAAGCACAATCTGTGCCATTGATTCTACTAGAACTTAAGGAGCCTCAAAATGATTCATTTGTTGAGCTTTCCGTTAGGATACTGCTCATGTCTGGAACAGACTGCTCTGAGGAAATTATTGACATTATCAAATCAGGCAACAACGGGAAGGCTTATGCAATTTCAATACTGTGCGTCCTGCTTGGCTTCTATGATAATGAATACTCCGAAAAACTCTTGTGGGATTATTATCATTATATGAAGTTCAAATACCCGAACGATACCTATTCAGACGGTTCATTATTAGGATTAATTGAAATATGGGAAAGAAGAAAGGGAAAAGCTTTTCTTAACTGATTTGGAAAGCGAAATGAGTGTTTTAGTGAGAAAGGGGGCAAATAGTACAGTCCATTTAAGAATGCTCGCAACTGCACCTAACAACGGCACAAATGGAAGACTCAAAAACCTATCGGCTTCGTCTGTATCGCAAACGTTAGCAGACATATTGACCAATTCATAAGGAGATTGAAATTTTGTGAAATTCAGCGAACTGATTAAACTGTTAGAGGATAATGGATTTAAAATTGTAAAAGAAAAGGGATTATAAGGTACTATGGAAAATCTGGATGGGATAAGTTATTAGAGTTGATTATCATGGATCAAAAGAGGTCCCACAGGCACTTGTCATGCTATACTAAAAGCAGCAGGTATAAAAAAGTAAAACAGCGAGGTGTGATATATGATTGAATTAGATTATTCTTTGATAATTGAAGCTACTGAGGAACCTGATTACTTTGGATTTTATTCTCCTGATTTGGAAGGGTTTACAGGAATAGGTCATTCTATTGAAGACTGCCTTTACAAAGCAAAGTGGGGAATGAAAGAGCATGTTAACTTATTGGAAAAGCAAGGGCTCCCTGTTCCTCCGAAAAATCCCAATCCTAAGATCATTATTCAAAACGCTCAAGAATTAGTAGCTTCTTAAGAGTTTGGTCATACGTCCGCTAACAGCACAAACGGATAGATCTTAAAATTGCTTCACAACTTCGTTCATACATGAAATCATTATTTAGGTTTATAAATTTCTAACCTTCCTGTCTTTATTCCTGCCTGTGCAATATCTTCAGGGGTTGTATTTGAAACATTTACCTCTTGGCCAAGGAAATCCCTTCCTGCCTCTCTATAGCAGTGCCTTACAAAGGCACTACAGTACAT
>CAZLFE010000102.1:0-7767 GCA_964558725.1 uncultured Nitrospiraceae bacterium
GTTGAGATTGCAAAGGCTTCTAAAACCCTCGGTGGCAAGGTTGCTGCCATTACATAGGATCAAAAATCCGACCTCGCAAGCTTGCAGATACAGTGGTTCTTACCGAATCAGAGGCCATACCGAGAAAGATAAGCGGTTACACTACCAGGGAGCTTATGGGCATCCCCACCTTCAGGTTCACTTTTTGAGATTTCGACCCTCATCTTCTTTGAGGTCTGCGTGCTTGAGCTGATGAATCAGCTCGGCATAGAAGAGGAGGAAATGAGGAAGATCTCAACTTATGAAGTATTAATGAATTGCTCTTAAGACTTCTAGTTATACAGTATATTAACTTTGTAGTGAATATGTGAGTGGTCAGAGGAAAGATTGCTGCTATCACACATAAGCCCTCCTTCTCCTAAGTCTTTGTGACTTCTAATCATTACAGTAATAACTTGATTTAAGTCAAATCCACTGTCACGACAGCCTTCACTCAAGCATTCAATATTAAAATATGCATAACTACTTGGCAAAAAATTAAAAGTTCGTAATATGGTGTCCGTGTTTATTCCTTTATAAGAATTTGTCACATTAATAACAATGCTTGAAACTTTAGGAAAGCGTTCAGAAATCAGACCCGATTCAAGTCTTTGCTGCATTTTTTCTCTCCTTGCGGCATTCTTTTCACTGTTTGTCATTTTTTGCCTTTCAAAATGCACCCGTCAAAATTATCTGGATATTTCTGGTACCAAGTCCATGGGTGTTTGCATACCATAAAATTTTGATCTCGAAGAAAAGGAAGTCAAGGGACAAAAAAGGAAAGGATGTTTTACAGGTGAATGCAATCCTAAGAGAAATATTTAAGAAACCTGAAATGGCCAAAAAGGCATTTTCATATCTGGAAACCTTACCTTTAAAATGGAAAAGGGAGATTAAAAACTATATTACAGAGCATCTACCGAATATTTCTTTGTAAAAAAACAACTTGTCGAAATCACACTAATACCAGATTATCCCTGTGTATCACTTCATCAGAATATTTATAGCCAAGTACCTTTTCGATCTCTGATGTCTTCTTACCCTTAATCCTTTCGACTTCTGAAAAGGAATAATTCGTCAGACCTTTTGCAATGCGGTTCTTTTTTGAATCAAGACAGTAGACAGAATCGCCGATATCAAATTCACCTTCAACAGAGATAATGCCTGAAGGAAGGAGGCTTTTCCCTCCCTGGATGATAGCCTTTACTGCTCCATCATCAATGATAACGTTCCCTTTTGCGCGGCTACTGTAAGCAATCCATCCTTTTCTCAAAGAAAGTTTTCCCTCTTTTGGCTTAAAGAGTGTACCCGAGTGCTTACCTTTCATGAGGGAACAGATGATTCCTTCTTTTCTTCCGCTGACAATATGGACGGTAATACCGTAGTTCATTGCCTTCTTTGTTGCAAGAAGTTTTGAATACATCCCTCCTGTTCCTACTATGCTTCCCGGACCTTTAGCTTTTACCTCAAGCTCAGACGTTATTTCCTCAACATATTCGATAAGTTTTCCCCCTGGATGAGTTTTTGGATCCTCTGTATAGAGACCATCAACGTCTGAAAGGATTATAAGCTTTTCAGCCTCAATAAGACTCGCAACAAGGGCGGCAAGGTTATCATTGTCACCAAACTTAATTTCATCTGTAGCAACGGTATCGTTCTCATTGATAATGGGAATAACACCGTAGGTAAGAAGCGTTGTTAAAGTATTTTTTGAGTTTATGTACCTCCTTCTGTCAGAGAAATCATCTCTGGTAAGAAGTACCTGTGCAACCTTTTTATGAAATTCGCTGAAACTTTTTTCATAGGCCCACATGAGGCTGGACTGACCGATAGCTGCTGAAGCCTGTTTCAGTTTTACATCTTTTGGCCTCTCTTTGAGCCCAAGTTTCTTCATACCCGCTGCAATAGCTCCTGAAGAAACAACAACAACCTCAAATCCAAGATCTGCGAGGCCTGCTATATCCTTAGCTATTGAATGTATGCGCCTGGTGTTGAGACCTTCCCTGGCATCTGCGAGAATGTTACTTCCTATCTTTATCACAACCCTTTTCATACAATACCTTTTTTTCTCTCTTCCTCCACTTTAACAGAAAGATACGTTAAAAGCTCTTTAATCCCCTCTCCTATAACTGCTGATACAACAAAGAAATCAATGCCATTAGTTTTGCAGTATCTTTTAAGCCTGTCAAGTCTCTTTTTGTCAGCTATATCAAGTTTTGTAGCAACAACTGCCTGGTGTTTATCAACGAGTGAAGCATTATATAATCTGAGTTCTCTGTTAATCTTCTCATAATTATCCACCGGATCCCCTTCTGCCATTTCTGATATATCAATTAAATGCAGAAGGACTGATGTGCGCTCAACATGCCTGAGAAACTGGAAGCCAAGCCCTACCCCTTTATGGGAACCTTCTATCAAGCCCGGGATATCTGCAACAACAAAACTTCTGAAATTATCGAGCTTTACTACACCCAGGTTTGGCACAAGGGTCGTAAAAGGATAGCTATCTATTTTGGGTTTGGCAGAAGAGATAACAGATATGAGTGTCGATTTCCCCGCATTTGGAAGCCCTATTAACCCGACATCAGCAAGGAGTTTTAACTCAAGGACCAGCCATCTTTCTTCACCTTTCTCACCCGGCTGTGCAAACCTCGGGGCTTTTCTCACAGGTGTTGCAAAATGTGCATTGCCCAATCCTCCCCTTCCGCCTCTCGCTACAACAAAACTACTTCCTTCGAAATCAAGGTCCATGACTATTTCTTCTGTATCTGCATCCTTAATAACCGTACCCACAGGGACCGGGATTATCAGATCCTCACCACTTTTCCCATGCATGTTTTTCCCCATACCGTGTCTCCCTCGCTCTGCCTTATACTCCCGTCTATATTTCTGGTCAAGCAAGGTATTCAGTTCAGTGGTTGCCTTTATGATGACATGTCCGCCCTTTCCGCCGTCTCCACCATTAGGGCCACCTCTGGGGACATACTTCTCCCTCCTGAAGCTGACGCACCCTCTTCCACCATCTCCAGCCTTTACATGTATCTTCGCATAGTCAACAAATTGCATGATAAATCCTATACCCAATCTTCAAAAAGTGAACTCGAAAATAGCTGAGGCGTCTCGCCTCAGATGTCAGGCAAGATGCCTGACCTATTTTCAAAATGGTTGTATAAGTTGTCGCCGTTTTTTACAGATTGTCACCTTGAATCCCTTTCACTTACCGTCATTCTGAAGGAGGTCGTGACGACCGATTGAAGAATCTCGCTCAAGGCAGATCCATAAAAGGTCTCTTTTATAGATTCTTCGCTTCGCTCAGAATGACATTCTCACGCAGATAATAACAAAAAAGGCGGGCAAAGAGCCCGCCTTTTATTTGAATCATAATTTTACTGCTTACTGAACTAAGGGATAAACGCTTATTTGTAATCTTGTCCTGTCTTTCCTCTCGAAGCTCACGGTCCCGTCTATTTTTGCGAAGAGAGTATCATCTGATCCCTTCCCAACATTCAGACCTGGATGAAACTTTGTTCCCCTCTGCCTTACAAGAATATGTCCAGCGCGGACAACCTGCCCCCCAAACCTTTTCACTCCAAGACGTTTTGCCTCGCTGTCACGCCCGTTTCGTGAACTCCCCACACCTTTTTTATGTGCCATCTTATCCTCCCAAAACTATCTCTTTAATCTTCAAAGATATATAAGGCTGCCTGTGTCCCCTGAGTTTTCGTGAGGACTTGCGAGGTTTCTGTTTGAATACTATTACCTTCCGTGCCTTCCCTGTGTCCTCAACAGTCGCTAAAACCTTAGCCCCATTGATATAAGGAGACCCATATGTGCTCCTGTCCTCCTGAGAGACCATCAGAACCTTATCGAGAATAACCTCAGCTCCTTGCTCCAGGGAAAGTTTCTCAACCTTCAGGGTATCACCAGGAACAGCTTTATATTGTTTTCCACCACTTTCGATTATTGCATACATAGTTTTATAAAATAACATAAGGAAGCTGAAAAAAACAAGATTAAGAATCTTCGAGGGTTCATTTTACCTCACCACAATGCCTGCATACCCAACAACATGTTCATAATCTCCGCTTACCTCTGCAGATGTGGCATATTTTACAAGTCTTGCAGACTGGGCACCAAGTGCCTTCGCCGCAAAAAGCATCGTCGTAACAGGGATATAACCACACATGGATATCCTTTCTTTTCCCACGACTTCATAAAGGCCTTCGGGATCAAGAGACAGTATCCTCTCTATTGCCTTCCCATCTTTTTTCCTTGCAACATCGTCAGGCACGTAATGGCTCATATCTGAACTTGCCACAACAACGACTGAAGAGCCTACATCTTTCACTGCCTTTGCTATGCCCTCCCCGAGTACCCTGCACTCTTCGACAGAGGCTGAAAGAATAATGATTGGCACAATCTTTGCGGTCTTTGAGAAATATGCAATAAAGGGAAGTTGAACCTCCAGAGAATGCTCAAACATATGTGCTTTGGCATCTTTTGCCACGATAGGCACATTCATGGCAATCTTGTAAGAGATCTTTTCATCAATACTGAAAACCCCTGTTGGTATCTCCCATTCACCTGATGCCATTATGGATATCTGTGCACCAAGACTGGTATGGTTTGGCCCTATGAGCACAAATGTCTCTGGAAAGTCTATGGAAGAATAAACGGCTCCTGCTACAGAACCTGAATATACTAAACCTGCATGGGGAGAAACAACGGCGATTACTTTTTCCTTTCGTGCACCTCTGTCTATATACTGCTCAACCTGTTGGTGCAACTTGGTTGCTGTACCATGATAAAACTGGCCTGCAACAGCAGGAGACCTCCTCAAAATGCCTCCTCTTCCTCCACAGATACAGGATATTCTCTGTCAGTCCTGTTCAGAAACCTTGTACAGCTTGAATTAAAGGTGAGATTAACTTTGCCTATAGGACCGTTTCTCTGCTTTGCTATAATGACCTCTGCCTGCCCTTTATTTGCTGGGTTATCCTTGTTATAGACCTCATCCCTGTAAAGGAAGACTATGACATCCGCGTCCTGCTCGATCGCACCTGATTCTCTGAGATCTGCTAAAATAGGTGTTGGAGGCCTTCGCTGCTCCACGCTTCTGTTCAGCTGGCTTACGGCGATAACAGGAACGCTTAATTCTTTTGCCAGGGCCTTGAGTGAACGGGATATGTCAGATATCTCCTGCTCACGCCTTTCGAAGCTTCCCCTCCCTCTCATCAACTGTAAGTAGTCCACAATCACAAGGCTGAGTCCATGCTCCATTTTTAACCTTCGTGCCTTTGCCCGAAGCTCAAGAACGGTAATGGCAGATGAATCGTCTATAAAGATCGGCGCACCGGTAAGTTTACTTGCCGCAGCCGTTAATTTATGCCAGTCTTCTTTTTTAATGAACCCTTTTCTGATACTGTTTGAGTTTACCATTGCCTCAGAACAGAGCATTCTGAATGCAAGCTGCTCTTTTGCCATTTCCAGACTGAATACGGCAACGGGTTCCCTCGACTCAAGACCAACGTGCTGGGCAATATTAAGGGCAAATGCCGTCTTTCCCATTGAAGGCCTTCCACCAACAACGATGAGGTCTCCCTTCTGAAAACCTGTCGTCAGTTCATCAAGGTCTCTAAAACCGGAAGGGACACCCGTTATTGTCTCCTTCTTATCATAAAGAAGTTCGATCATCTCGAAACTGCTCTTAATGACCTCCTTCAAGGTATAAAAGGATGTCTTGACCCTCTTGTCCGAGATATCAAAGATAGACTTCTCAGCATAATCAACCATATCCTCTGCTTCCAGATTGTCTTCGTAAACCTTGCTTGCAATCTCAGTTGCTGATTTCAGGAGACTCCTCAGAAGGCCCTTCTCCCTGATTATCTTTGAGTGATACTTTACATTTGCTGCCGTTGGAACCATATTCACCAAAGATGAAAGATAAGAGACGCCTCCGACTGCATCTATCTCATCGCTTCTCTTCATATAATCAGTCAGAGTTATAAGGTCTATAGGTTCATTCCTGTCAAAAAGCTCTACCATTGCACGAAATATCTTCCGGTGAGATTGTTTATAGAAATCATCAGAGTCGATGATCTCTAATGCTTTTGGTAACGCCTCATTATCAATAAGGATGGCTCCTATGATGGACTGTTCAGCCTCTATGTTCTGGGGAGGTAATTTATCTAATTGTGATTCTACTTCCTTCATTCTTCAATAACTTGAATATTGAGTTGCACTGATACTTCGGGATGAAGCTTCACACTGACAGAGTAAGAACCGAGCCTTTTTATTGGTTCTTCAAGGGAAATCCTCTTTTTATCTATCTCGATCCCTTCACTGTGGAGTGCCTCGGCAATATCCATAGTTGTTACGGAACCGAAAAGCTTTCCCTCTTCACCAGCTTTTGCCTTGATCGTGATTGTCATGGCCGAAATTTTGGACGAAATGTCCTGAGCTGAATCTTTCACCTTTCTTGCCTTTTCATGGACTATCTTTTTTTCATGTTCTACGGATCGTATATTTTTGGTATTGGCCTCGACCGCAAGCCCCTTTGGTACCAGATAATTTCTTGCGAATCCATCTGCCACATCCACAATCTGACCCATCATCCCGATCTTTTTGATATCTTCCATAAGAATAACTTTCATATAAACCTCTCGTAGGTAGGAATTTTATTAATACTACAACAGGGATTCAAATTATGCAAGAGGACAGAATAAAGCCCATCAATCACGAAATCTTGAAGGGCGCAGGGATAAATGTGATGAGAAATATCACGAATCCAAGCCATCCAAGACATCTTCTTTTACTGTCTAAAGGAATCTCATTGTGAAATACAGGTGGATGCTTCAGGCCAAGAATTAACAACAAAATTGCCCATATAGCCCATCCCACCCATAATGAAAGGCCAAGAAGAAACAGTACAGGTATCAGTACTTTCGAAAGATAAGCGTGCTTTTCTCCAAAGAGTGCATAGGCAATATGCCCGCCATCGAGCTGTCCAACAGGCAAGAGGTTCAGGGATGTCACAAAAAAACCGATCCATCCTGCAAAGGCAACAGGATGAAGGAGTATGTCCTGAGAACCTGGTTGATAATTGAGAATCAACTGAGAAAGGGTAGAATAGTGTCGAATCAGAAAGTTAAGAAAACGGTCGCTGTCCCGAATGGCACTGACTAAAGTCACATGAGATACAGATTGAAGACTTATAGGCACGAAATGGTTTTCACAACAAGTTATATGGGCACTGAGAGTCAGAAGGATAAGGCGCATTTACATAAATAAGTCCACCACCCCACCACATCTGAATTCCCCTAAAGGAATAAAATAAAGGGAAATAATCAATGGTGCAGGGTGGATTTCCACCGCACAGGTCACTATCGTCCGAATAGTCAGTCTGCCTCTTTATTGCAGATCCGGAAAACATGTCTGTTGCACCAGAGCATGTCCCCACCAATCATTTGTGTCTTGAGGTATCCGGAAGACGTAAAAGTTGTATTTAAATTGATAATCAGTAAGCATGTATGAGGTTCTTAAAAAGTTGCTTGCGAGCAAATAAGGGACATGATAATTATATACAGTTGGTGAAGCATATTGGGCATTATTCGTAGGAGAAAATTTTATGTAGATATCCTGTAAATCATGGGCATATACATCCCATTCATTTGCCCCATATGCTCTTCCATCATGATTAATATCCACAACTGCTATTGCCTCAGGACTGCCAGCTACATACCAATTGTT
>CAZLFE010000103.1:0-7615 GCA_964558725.1 uncultured Nitrospiraceae bacterium
GTTCACTGATCGCTGAATATAGCGGGATATTAACTTTATCTTCGAATCGTCAATACTGTGCTCTCCAAAGTTAAGATGATGTGTTACGCAGTCGAGATATCTTCCTGAAGTTTACACCTTCTATATCTGCTATACTGGTATAGATTTTAGCTGGTAATCATTAAGGGCATTATGGAAAAGATATGGAAGTGTGTTTAGTAATAAATCCATGAGCAGCAATCCCAAAATAGCGGCTTTTCTGTTAGTGAGTTTTTGAGTTCATCGAATGGTGGGTAGATCTTGCCACTGGCACTGCTGCGACAGCCTTTCTCGAAACGCAGGGCGACATATGGAATACTCAGTGGGATATGTTCCTTGCAATGTGCGGAGCGATCATCTCTCAACTGATACTTAGTAGAATGCATGATAAGGCACTGGAGAGGATATCAATAAATAGAGAATAGGCATTATTAGCTACTATGCTCAAATCCATACCTGTTTGCCTACCAACAATTCTTCCTTCTTGTAATGTTGATTTTGTGATATAGTTCAACAATGTAATCTTTCATATAGAAATATTTGTGAGAGAAAATATATTTTTGTATCAGTGTAATTTCTTATCCCTTGATTAACAAACAGCGAAATGTAAATTGGGTATTGGGTCGGCTCATCAGCTTTCTGCTGAGGGTATTGCGTGGTTTCAAACGCAATCAGGGCATGCTGTTATCTGGTGCTGTTGCCTATTACACTCTGTTGTCAATCGTGCCCATGTTAATCCTCACTCTCATTGTACTGTCGAATTTTATAGAAGAGGAACAGTTGTTTCACACCTTATCGACGTACATAGAAATGGTGATGCCTGGTTATGCAGCAACTCTAACTGAACAGGTGCGGGCATTCCTTGAGCACCGTAAGGTGATTGGTATTATTGGATTCCTGATTATGTTGTTTTTCAGTTCCATAGCCTTTACGGTACTTGAAAACGCCATGTCGGTGATCTTTTTTCATCGTGTCAGAATTCAGCGCCGCCACTTTCTCATTTCCGCCATAATTCCTTATATGTATATCTTTTTGATGGGTCTGGGTATATTGTTGGTTTCGTTTATTGCAGGAGCATTAGAGACACTCGAAAACAGGCGATTGATAATTTTTGGATTGAGTTTGAGCCTTGAAGGCACTCCCGGGGTTGTCCTGTATATATTGGGGATGATTGGTGAGGTGCTTATGCTCACCTCCCTATATCTGGTTATGCCTGTGGGACGCATCACCTTTCGTCACGCACTGATCGGAGGGATAGCCGCAACAATTTTATGGGAGATCACCCGCCGTGTGCTTGTCTGGTATTACTCGGTCCTATCCATGGTAAATTTAATTTATGGTTCCTTCGCCACAGCAGTGGTGGCCCTTCTCAGTATTGAGGCTGCAGCATTAATCCTTCTGTTAGGTGCTCAGGTTATTGCAGAACTTGAACAGGCGACCGACAAATTGACCAGGGATAGACTATCAGACCTTGAGACATGATTCTTATTGGGCTTAATATTTTAAAAAATGCGAGAAAAGAGTAGGAGACCTTCTTCCAACAAAAAGATCGCTAATGTCTTCTTCAAATAGTTATTTAAGTAATATAAAATAATTGTAGCTTTCATGTCATAACCAATAAAAGTATCTTTAATTTTTGAAATGTAAATTATAAACAAAGAACTTCTATGGACAACGAATTTGACATCAATACTATCTCAGGGCTTTCTGAAGCAGAAGCAGCTCAAAAGCTGAAAACAGAAGGCTATAACGAACTCCCTTCAACTAAACGGCGTAGTGTTTTTGCTATTGCATTTGAAGTAGTACGTGAACCGATGTTTCTTCTCTTAATTATTGGCGGGGTAATTTACCTATTGCTGGGTGATATACGAGAGGCAGTAATGTTGCTTAGCTTTGTCTTTGTTGTCATGGGCATTACACTTTATCAGGAACGCAAAACCGAGCGAGCATTAGAGGCGTTGAGGGATTTATCAAGCCCACGTGCTTTAGTAATTAGAGACGGTGAACAAAAGAGAATTCCAGGCCGTGAAGTAGTGCGGGGAGATATTATAGTTCTATCAGAGGGTGATCGAGTACCGGCAGATGCTGTGCTTATTTCTAGTGTGAACCTATCAGTTGACGAATCTTTGTTAACTGGAGAATCGGTTCCTGTGCGAAAAGCCTCATGCAATGGGACTATGAGGATGGTCCCTCCAGGAGGTGATGACCTACCATGTGTTTACTCTGGAACTTTGACTGTAAAAGGTTTTGGCATTGCCGAGGCGCAGGCAACTGGCATTAATACAGAAATGGGGAAAATAGGTAAAGCATTACAAACGATTGAACCTGAAGAGACTCCATTACAAAAAGAAACTGGACAACTTGTGCGAAATCTCGCCATCGTGGGATTATTGCTTTGTATATTGGTAATTACCGTATATGGACTCACGAGAAGCAACTGGTTAAACGGACTTTTGGCCGGCATTACACTTGCAATGGCTATGTTACCAGAAGAATTTCCTGTAGTGCTCACTGTTTTTCTTGCATTAGGGGCTTGGCGTATTTCCCGGAAAAGGGTTCTCACCCGAAGAGTGCCAGCAGTAGAAACTCTTGGTTCAACCACTGTTTTATGTGTAGACAAAACCGGGACACTTACATTAAACCGAATGTCAGTGCGCAAGATTTTCTCTCATGGTGCATTTTACGATTTAAATCATCAAGATAACTATCTTCCTGAAGACTTCCATGAGATTATAGAATTCAGCATTCTGGCAAGCCAGGCAGCCCCATTCGATCCTATGGAAAAGGCTTTAAAAGAACTTGGCAAGCATGCCCTGTCTGATACCGAACACCTTCATGATAACTGGACATTGGTACAGGAATATCCTTTGTCACAGAAATTGCTGGCCATGTCACGCATCTGGAAATCACCAGATAGCAGGAATTATATCATCGCTGCCAAAGGTTCCCCAGAAGCCATTGCTGATATATGCCATTTGGATGAAAAACAAATTCAGAGTTTATCAAACCACATCAACTCTATGGCTGAAGAGGGTCTCAGAATAATCGGGGTAGCTAAAGCCGAGTTTAAACAAACAGACCTTCCTGGTAAACAGCACGACTTTAAATTTGAGTTCCTGGGGCTTATTGGATTAGCTGATCCAGTACGTCCTGGTGTTGCCGAGGCAATCAAGGAATGTTACAACGCAGGCATAAGGGTTGTAATGATTACTGGTGATTATCCTGTTACTGCACAAAACATAGCAAGGCAAATAGGGCTAAAGCAGTTAGATGGAGTTATTACAGGCTCAGAACTCGAGGAAATGGACGATTTAGAACTCCAGCAACGAATCAAAACAGTCAATATTTTTGCGCGAGTTGTCCCGGAACAAAAGCTGCACATAGTAAATGCCCTCAAGGCTAATGGAGAGGTTGTAG
Organism: uncultured Nitrospiraceae bacterium; assembly: GCA_964558725.1. Taxonomy (GTDB): domain Bacteria; phylum Nitrospirota; class Thermodesulfovibrionia; order Thermodesulfovibrionales; family SM23-35; genus DASPRG01. The sequence continues at coordinate 3,436 of CAZLFE010000103.1, forward strand.
CCATGACAGGTGATGGTGTAAATGATGCAGCAGCTTTAAAATCAGCGCATATAGGCATAGCTATGGGAGGGCGTGGCACTGACGTAGCCCGCGAGGCTTCATCTATAGTGCTGCTTGATGACGACTTTACTTCTTTAGTGCAGGCTGTTAGAATGGGCCGGAGAATTTTTGATAATCTAAAAAAAGCAATGGCCTATATCTTTGCTATACACGTGCCTATTGCTGGCATGTCATTGCTTCCGGTGCTTTTTAATTGGTCTCTTGTACTGTTACCATTTCACATAGCATTTCTTGAATTAATTATTGACCCTGCCTGTTCAGTTGTTTTTGAAGCGGAGCCTGAAGAAGCCCATATAATGAACCGGCCTCCGCGTAATTTACAAGAACCGCTGTTTAATAAGCGAAACATCGTCTTTAGTTTGTTACAAGGCATGAGTGTATTACTAATTGTCTTGGCTGTGTTCATTATTGCAATGTATCGAGGACTGGGTGAACTGGAATCACGGTCTCTTAGCTTTACGACTCTTATTGTTGCAAATCTCGGATTAATATTAACAAACCGCTCATGGTCACGCACCATACTAAACACCTTGCGTTATCCAAATGCTGCACTGTGGTGGGTCTTGGGAGGGGCACTTTTCTTTCTGGGCATAGTACTGTACGTGCCTTTCCTAAGGGATCTATTTCATTTTAGTACATTACACTTTATTGACTTGATTGTCAGTTTTGCTGCTGGGGTCAGCAGTATCCTTTGGTTTGAAGGATTTAAAATCATTTATGGCAGGCGGAAAAAATTATCCTAGTATTGTTAAAATCACTGCCCCGGAATTTAGCCCCTTCCCCCTAAAATTAGTAATTTGTGTTAAAATATAAACGTCTCAATCAGCTGGCCAAACTAATAAATCCTTCAATTTCCCTCCTATTGTCAAAAACAAAAGGGAGTGATCAATATATTTGGGGATCTTGGTGTCATGCTGAAATTAATATACTTATTTAAGGAGAACTATGAGAGGAAAGGATATAGATATAAAATTATCGAAGGGTGGAATAACAATTGACACATAAGAAGGATAAAAAAGAATGAATTTTGAAGATTTTAATCTAAATAACGAGACAATAAAGGCTATATCAGAAATGGGATTTGAGGAGCCAACACCTATTCAGGTCTCTACCATACCACTCATAATGGGAGGGCATGACATTATAGGACAGGCACAGACTGGAACAGGAAAGACTGCTGCCTTTGGCATCCCCATTGTAGAAAGATGTCAGAACGGGAGAAATCCCTTTGCCATTGTACTGGAGCCAACGAGGGAGCTGGCAGTTCAAGTTGCGCAGGAGATTCACAAAATAGGCAAGTTCAAAAAAATTAGTGTTCTGCCTGTTTATGGGGGTACATCTATTGAGAGACAGATAAAGATATTACAGCGTGGTGTCAATGTAGTTATTGGAACACCGGGTCGTATTTTAGACCATTTAAGGAGGAAGACCCTTTCTCTTTCAGAAGTAAAAATTGTTGTTCTCGATGAAGCGGATGAGATGCTCGATATGGGATTTATTGAGGATATAGAGACGATACTCAAGGCAGTACCTGCAGAAAGACAAAACCTCTTATTTTCAGCCACAATGCCGCAGCCAATAGTTCATATTGCAAGGCGATATATGAGAAATCCCGAGAAGATACGGGTCAATACAAAGGATGTTATTATTCCAAAGATAAAGCAGATATTTTATGAGGTCAGGGAAGAAGACAAAGTTAATGCCCTTTCAAGACTCCTTGATGTGGAAGATCCACAGCTTGCCATTGTCTTCTGCCATACAAAGAAGGATGTTGATGAGGTCTCAATGAAACTCAGTCAGGTCGGATACAATGCAGCCGCCCTTCATGGTGATTATGCACAGGCGAGAAGGGATGAAGTCATGAATAAATTCAAGGGAGGAATGCTTGATATCCTCGTTGCGACTGATGTGGCTGCGAGGGGACTTGATATCAAGGACGTTACACATGTTATCAATTACAGCATTCCTCAGAATCCAGACAGCTATGTCCATAGGATTGGAAGGACAGGAAGAGCTGGAAAGTCAGGAATAGCAATAACCTTTGTTACTCCAAGGGAATATAAGCATTTACGATTGATAGAGAAAACAGCGAGGACAATAATTGACAGGAAGAAATTACCTTCATCAGCAGATGTCGTAAAGGCAAGAGAGAAAAATATTGTCAGGGATATTTCCGAGATAATTAAGGAAAATAGACATGTAGAATATATTCAGGCAGTCAAAGAGTTGTCAGATAGCTACGACTTTGGTAATGTTGCAGCAGCAGCCCTCTATGCCGCATATGGTGAGATTAAGGAAAAACCTATAGAAGAACATTATGAAAAAAATAAAATGGTTCGATTATTCATGACTATTGGCAGAAAGGATAAGATGGAAGTGGCTGATATCATAAAATCTATTATATCAGAAACACACATTCCTTTTAATAAAATTGGAAAGATCGATGTCTTTGATAAGTTCACTTTTGTGGAAGTTCCTCAAGATTTTTCTGACAGGGTAATATCCTCTGTGAATGATATCATGATGAAAGGCAAAAGAGTTAAGGTTCAAAAGGCAAAGGCAAGGACCACCAAATAATTTAGCCTACTTGCAAAGCGTTCGTCACAATATCCGTCTTATTTTGTCGAAAGCTTCTTCTATTATGTCTGGCTCAGGCAGGAACGTGGTCCTAAAATACACTCCGTCCTCTTGCCTTCCAAACCCAGAACCAGGGACGAAGACGACCCCTTCCTTAAGCGCAGCACGCACGAATTCCAAGTCTTTCTTCCATTTCGGCGTTTCTATCTTTATGAATGCGTAGAACGCGCCGTTCGGAACCGGGAATGAGAGCGGCAGTTCCCTGGCAATCTTCATGAACGTGTCCCTCCTTTCCATAAGCTTCTTCTTCAGGTCCGCAATGTACGCAGGGTATGAGGGGTCCACTATCGCAGCGGCAGCCGCTTTCTGGTACTCCCAATTTACGGAAAGGCGCTGGTTGCACAAGAGGAAGAAAGCATTCTTGACCTCCTCCCACTTATCTCCGTGGAACGTTACCCATCCTATCCTTGCGCCAGGGTAGCCGAAGTCTTTGGAAAGCGAGCTTCCGTATATGAATGGCACCTTGTCCTTGGCTATCTTCCTGAAGTCTACCTGTTTGACCTCGAATATGAGTTGGTCGTAGGAACCATCGTAAAATATGGGAACGTCGTGCTCAGCGCAGAGCTTAACGACTTCTGAGAGGTTCTTTTCGGAATAGACCGAGCCCAATGGATTATTTGGGTTGATTATCACTATCGCCTTCGCGCCCTCGATCTTCTTTGCCAGGTTTCCAACGTCTATCTGGCCGTTCTCATCGTGCCTGTAGAACACGCTGTCGCCCTCGAACTGCTTTGCCTTGCTTAGGTAAAGCGGATATACCGGATTGGGAAGAAGCACCTTCTCGCCGAACCCTATGAACGAATGGAAGAAGAAGTCTATGCCTTCGGTGAGGCCTGCGACAGCAAACACGTCCTCGGGCCTGCACTTCTCGATCTTCGCCACCGTCTTTCTCAGTTGCTCGTCGCCTTCGGAAGGCGCGTAGCCCTTGCAATTTTCGTCGAGCAAGCTCTTCACCCGCTCAGCTATCACCTTGAACGGCTTGAAGCCATACTGTGGCGGGTCTCCGATGTTGAGGTAAATCATCTTCCTGCCTTTCGCCTCCTCGCGCTTCGCTTCCATCACTATGTCCCTTATTGGGTAGCTTACGACATTCATCCTTTCCGTGGGCCTGTAAGGCAGCTGCCGTTTTAGATGTATCATCTTCATCATCCCGTAAACTTTATGACTTCACTCCCTGCATGTCGCGAGGGAACATCACGGTCAACTGAACTGATAGGAAATTGCTTTTTTAGCATGATAAAGAATAACACTAGAAAAGGAAATTAACAAGAGAAAGGGAAACTCGATTCTCAAAAAGCGTCTTTCAGCGCAATCAGCTAAAGACGTTCCCAGTGCATGTTTCTACTGCAAAGCTTCAACAGTTGTCACCTCTTGAAACTGCGGAGTAGTAGGGTATGCCGTGTAAAACATATGACCAGTCGGTTAAAATCCGACGGTGGGAATTTGGTAGTTCACCCACGTAGCTTGAGGGAGGTGCAAAGGG
>CAZLFE010000104.1:0-1965 GCA_964558725.1 uncultured Nitrospiraceae bacterium
CCGGAGTTGGACTTTCCATTGTCCAGCGTATCGTTAACCGTCACGGTGGGCGAGTTTGGGCAGAAGGAAAAGTCAATGAAGGCGCAACATTTTATTTTTCGCTCCCGAAAGAAAGTCTAAAAAATTCTTAAATCCATTTTAATTCATGCCTTTATGAGGCAATTTCTTTAAGGAATCCCGGAATCACCTTGGTCTTTTCCTGTTGTCCCTGAAAGAGACAGTGGCTTGGTATCCAGATCTGTTTTCGTTGAAAATTTTTCTTAAGAGTTTTAACTGTTTCGATACCCTATGCTCCCTCCCCCTCGATGGGGGAGGGTTAGGGTGGTGGTGAACATATCTTTTAGCACACCCTCCCCCTAATCACCTCCTGTCAAGGGAGGGGATATGGTATGGTGAATGTCTTTTTATTAATCACAAAATCGTAGATACTTGCAGGCACTTGTCATGACATTTCATCGTAGTTCAAGTTACACTAATACATGTTGAATAAAGACTGTAAGAACCTGCTCGTCAGGGGGGTTAATTGGATAGGTGACGCTGTTATGACCCTTCCCGCATTAAGGCTTTTGAGAAAGGCATTGCCTGAAGCAAGAATTTCCCTCCTTGTTAAGCCCTGGGTGTCACCCCTTTTTGAAAAGGATCCGAATGTAGATGAAATAATTCTTTACGGTGATGAATATAGAGGTATCATCGGCAAGATAAAACTCGCGAGGATGCTGAACAAAAAGTGCTTTTGCAGTGCTGTCCTGTTTCAAAATGCCTTTGACGCAGCATTCATTGCATTTCTTGCGGGAATAAAGGAGAGAGTCGGATATAACAGGGATGGCAGAGGTTTTCTTCTAACAACAGCGATCCCTGTGCCTCAAAATGAGCGGAAAGTACATCACATTAACTATTATCTTAACCTTGTTGAACAGGTAGGAATAAAAGCAGAATATTCAGCGCCATACATATATCTTTCCCTTGATGAAAGATTGTCTGCAAGAAATCTCTTAAAGGACATGAAACGGCCTGTTTTGGGAATAAATCCTGGTGCAGAGTATGGTTCAACCAAAAGATGGTTTCCGGAAAGGTTTGCAGAAGTTGCAAACTGGTTTGTGAAAGATACCAGGGGAAGTGTAGTAATCTTTGGGGGGAGAAATGAGGTAGGTATTGCGCAGGAAATCAGTAAACTCATTCCTGAAAATAAACTCCTTCTCGCAGGAAAGACTTCCCTCAGAGAGCTTGTTTCACTTATTTCAGAGTGCGACGTTTTCGTTACCAACGATTCAGGACCACTGCACATTGCTTATGCAGTTGGAACACCTCTGGTGGCAATATTTGGCTCTACAGACCCTGAATGGACAGGTTCTCCGCCTGGAGCAGAGGAAAACAGCAATGTTGTAGTAACCCACAGTCTTTCATGCAGTCCTTGCTTTGAACGTACCTGCAAGAATAATGATATGAGATGTATGTATGCAATAACCTCAGATGATGTTTATTTTGGCATTAAGAAGCTATTACCAAGCAAACCCGCAATCTTTTTTGACAGGGATGGAACTTTATGCAAGGACGTGGGATATCTCAGTAAATATGACGACTTGCAGATTTTTAGAGATATCGATGATGTAAAGTTTCTTAAAGAAAGAGGTTTCAAGCTTATCGGCGTCAGCAACCAATCAGGTATTGCAAGAGGGCTTATCAAAGAAGATTTTGTGAGGGAAGTAAACAAGATTTTTATCGAACGGTACAACTTCGATGATTTTTTCTATTGCCAGCATCATCCTGCAGAACACTGCCCCTGCAGGAAACCAGAACCAGGGATGCTTCTCAGGGCAAGGGCTAAACATGGGATTGACCTCAAGAGGTCCTTTTTAGTAGGAGATAAAGAAGCGGATATGATCCTTGCAAAGGCTGTTGGTGCAAAGGGGATATTTGTAAAGACAGGACAGGACAAAGAGTCACCCAGTGCTGATTATGAAGCAA
>CAZLFE010000104.1:2065-7564 GCA_964558725.1 uncultured Nitrospiraceae bacterium
AAGCCAAGCTCCCTCGGCGATGTTGTCCACAGCCTGCCCTTTTTGAATGCATTAAAAGAAAGGTTTCCTAAAGCAGATGTTCACTGGGTTATTGCGAAGGGTTTGGAAGATCTCCTTACAGGTCATCCCATGATAAACAGGATCTGGGTGATCAATAAGGATATGTGGAAAAAGTTATCTCATATCCGTGACTCCCTTCACGAACTTCGCGTCTTTCTAAAAGCGATCAAGGAAGAAAATTATGATATTGTCGTTGATCTTCAGGGGCTTCTGAGAAGCGGCATTATTACTCTTTCGACACGGTCCTCAGTAAGAGTTGGTTTTCAGGAAGCAAGAGAGGGAAGCAGATTTTTCTATACCCATAAGGTCAAAGGAGGCAAGGATATCCATGCTGTTGACAGATATCTCAAGATTGCTGCCTTTCTTGGATGTGATATAGCCGACGTGTGTTTTCCCTTGCCTCTCTCTTTTAGCCCCTCATTCTTAACTCATCATTCACTTCCCGGGGATTATGCTGTCATAGCCCCTGGAGCAAGATGGAAGACAAAGAGATGGCCTCCGGAGAAATTTGGTGAACTTTCATCCAGATTACCTTTGAGTACGGTGATCGTAGGAAGCAGGGGAGATATGGATATAGCACATGAAGTTGTAGCCCTCTCGGGGGGAAAGGCCGTGTCGTTTGCGGGTAAGACAAACCTGAAGGAATTAATCGAGATAATCAGAGGGGCACAGTTCTTTGTGAGCAATGACTCAGGTCCTATGCATATTGCTGCTGCCCTCGGCATACCTGTTTTTGCCATTTTTGGACCAACAGACCCATTGAGGACCGGACCCTATGGGAAAGGGCATATAGTAATCAGAGAAAATGTCTCATGTGCGCCATGCCTCAGAAGAACGTGTGATGATGTGAAGTGTATGAAAAACTTGTCTGTAGAGAAGGTGTATGAAATTATTAAAGAAAAGCAAACCTTGTGCAATTCGAATCAGATGTTATTTTAAATCAAAATTCAGTTATTCTTCCATCAACCATTCTGAGAGTTCTATGGCAGCGCTTTGATAAAGATTCGTTGTGTGTGACGATAACAAAGGTGATTCCCTTTTCTTTATTGAGATTGATGAGAAGGTTGAAAAGGTCTTCGCCCGTTGCTGTATCAAGGTTTCCTGTTGGTTCATCCGCAAGTACTACCTTCGGTTCTAATATGAGTGCCCTCGCAACAGCAACCCGTTGCTGTTCTCCTCCTGAGAGCTCTCCTGGCCTGTGTCCTTTCCTTTCAGAGAGACCCATCTCAGCAAGGAGTTCTTCTGCCCTTCCCACAATATCTTTATAGCTTGAACCCTTGACTCCTCTACCCCTCGAACCCTTATTTATTAGTCCTGGCATCATAACATTCTCAAGGGCAGTAAATTCAGGAAGGAGGTGATGAAACTGGAAGACAAAACCTACTGTTTTATTTCTGAAGGAAGCGAGGGCATCTTCATTCTGGGAGAAGATGTCAGCCCCGTTATACAGGACATTCCCAGAAGTCGGTCTATCTAATGTACCGAGGATATGCAGGAGTGTGCTTTTGCCCACTCCTGAAGCGCCGACGATACTCACCATTTCTCCTTCTTTGATTGAAAGGTCAATGCCCTTCAATACCTGGAGTTCGCCTGCCTTCGTAATAAAAGACTTTGTTAATTGTGATGTCTCAATCAGGTTTTTCATTTATAGTAAACATTCTCTTTTTCTCTTTATGACTTAATAATCCCCCATCACCCTTTGGTACAGGAGGGTTAAGGGGGATTTGTTATTCGAAGTCGCATCGACTGAAGCAATCCATTTTCAATATTAAGTTAACTTACTCATATCTCAACGGTTCCACAGGATTAAGTTTTGCCGCCTGCCGTGCAGGATAAAGGGTTGCAAGAAAGCTGATGATTATTGCAGAAAGAGAAACGGTAAGAAAGTCAAAAAGCTTCATCTTTACTGGCAGGTGGCTTAAATAATAAACATCGGCCGGGAGTTTGATAATCTGGTATTTATCAAGGAGATTGTTCAGGAGATATCCACTACTCATTCCAATAATAGTTCCGACAATTCCTATGAATAAACCCTGGAGCATAAAAATGGTCATAATCCCCCTGTTTGTTGCACCCATTGCCTTTAATATGGCTATCTCTCTGGTTTTTTCTATCACATTCATAATAAGGGTACTAATAATATTAAATGAAGCAACAAGGATTATAAGGATTAGGATAATAAACATGGCAAACTTCTCTAATTTCAGTGCGGAAAAGAGGTTTTTATGCATCTGTATCCAGTCCCTTGCATAGAGAGGAAAGCCTAATTTTTTCTGTAACTTTTCCCTGAGAGATGATGCTTCATAGATATTCTTCACCCTGAGTTCGATACCGGTTATATCTTCACCCATGCCGAGAAATTCCTGCGCAGGCCGCATGTCAGAGAGCACAAGATTTGAGTCGTATTCAAACATACCGACCTCAAATATTGCCACAACCCTGAAAGGTTTTATTTTTGGAAGCATTCCAAGGGGACCTATCTCACCAAAGGGAGAAACAATATTAATGGTATCTCCGGTAAATACGCCGAGGCTTCTTGCAAGCTCTCTCCCAAGGATGATCCCGGGGATTCCATTTTTTGGCGACAGGTCTTTCGGATTACCCTCCTTTATAAAGTTCAATATCTCTGTTGTCTTAGCCTCCATTTCCGGCTTTATCCCCCTCAGGAAAACGCCGTGTGCTCTCTTGCCATAAGATAACATTACCTGACCCAGGACGAATGGGGCGGCTGATAGAACATCCTCCTCGCCTTCAAGCTTTTTGATTACATCATTGTACCCAGAGATTTTTCCTCTATAATCAAGAACAACAACATGGGCACTTACTCCGAGTATTTTTCTCTGGAGGTCTTCATGGAATCCACTCATGACAGACAGTACAACGAGGAGCGCCATCACTCCAACAGCAACTCCACCTATCGATATCAGGGTGTTGACAGAGATACCCTTGTGTTTTTTCTTGGACTTTAGATACCTGAGGGCTATGAATAACTGATAAGGAAGATTCATATTTTTAAGGATTCAGGATGCACGATACACGATTCAGGCAAAGGATAACCATTATGATTCCATGTCTTAAATACAATCCCATATCCTGTATCATGTATCTTGCATCTTGTATCTTATTGTTCTGGCTTCAGTTGAGGGAATAGGATGACATCTCTTATTGACTGAGAATTTGTCAATACCATCACGAGCCTGTCTATACCGATCCCTTCACCTGCTGCGGGGGGCATTCCATATTCAAGAGCCCTGATGAAATCTTCATCCATCCGGTGTGCCTCTTCATCGCCTTTTGCTTTTTCCTCGACCTGTTTCGTGAAACGCTCACGCTGGTCAATAGGGTCAGTCAGTTCTGAAAAGGCATTTGCTATCTCTTGTGAAGCAATGAAGAGTTCAAATCTTTCAGTAAGCTCTGGATTTCCCCTTTTTTTCCTGGCGAGAGGAGAAATTTCGACAGGATAATCTATGATAAATGTTGGTTGAACAAGTTCGGGCTCTACGAATGTTTTAAATATCTCATCAAGAATTTTTCCAAGAGAGACTTCTCCTTTTATTTCTATGGTATGTGCCTCTGCCCATTTTTTCGCCTTTTCTTTATCATTGAGTACCTCTGGAGGAACATTCTTCTGCAAAAGGGTATCAAGCATAGGAATCCTTGGCCAGGGAGGGGTAAGGTCTATCGTGGTGCCTCCATGAGGGATTTTAAGTGTTCCGAGTGTTCTATTTGCAACATAGGTAATTAATTCCTCTGTAAAAGTCATAAGGAAGTCATAGTCCCTGTAAGCCATATAAAATTCGAGCATTGTGAATTCAGGGTTGTGTTTTGTTGATATACCCTCATTCCTGAAGTTTTTGTTCAGTTCGTAAACACGCTCATAACCACCAACAAGGAGCCTTTTGAGATAAAGTTCCGGGGCAATTCTGAGATACAGATCAGTACCGAGGGCTATATGGTGTGTCTTAAAAGGCTTGGCAGCTGCTCCTCCCGGGATCTGCTGCATCATGGGTGTTTCAACCTCAATAAAACCCTTTGACTCGAGGAAATCCCTGATAGCCTTAATAATGACACTTCTTTGAGCAAATGTCTGCCGCACCTCTGTGTTAACAATTAGATCCACGTATCTCTGTCTGTATCTTGTTTCGATATCTTTCAATCCATGCCACTTCTCGGGAAGAGGTCGCAGGGATTTTGAGAGAAAGACGAAGTCTTCAACCTCGGCAGTAAGCTCATTTGTTCTTGTTCTGAATAATTTTCCCTTCAAGCCGATGATGTCACCTATATCGAGTTTCTTAAGGAGATCCTGTTTTTCACTGAGGATATCTTTTTTGAAATAGACTTGTATCTTTCCCGTAGCGTCCTGGATATGGGCAAAGGCGGCTTTGCCAAAGTCCCTCAGTGAAATGACCCTGCCTGCGAGAGAACATGAAACAGGACTGGCTTCCAGCGTCTCCTTCAGAACTGAATCGAATTTATTCAGGAGATCTGCTGCATGATCCTCAGCATAAAAGATACCACCGAAAGGCTCAATTCCTGATTGGCGTAGTTCTTCGAGCTTTTTCATTCTCTGCTCTATGAGTTCATTGAGTTCTCTCATTGCTTATGAAAACTTAACCCTTTCTATCTTATTAATAATAGTAATCATGATTAATAATAGGTTTAGGATTATAATGATTAATTTTAGACTAAGTCAAACTTTATGGTAGTGGAAGCTCTCTTTTTGGTGTTGAAAATAGCAATATTTTTATAAGCTGTAAATATAATGGCAGGATACAGTATCTTCGCTCATTCTCGGGCTATCGCCCTGCGAGGCTTTTGCCTCTTTATTATTCAAGATAGGCTTAATGACCATCGGCAAAAGAAACCGCTCAGATACCATATCATGCCATTACGGATTTGGAGATTTTACCCAAGCAGTTTGTGCCGTGCGATGGAAGCAGGGCTCAAGAGGATAGATGGTATAACAATATAATTAGAGCTCTACAATCTCTGCCTCTATCTTATCTAAATCTGCCAGCGCTACCGTTGACTTCCCATAAAGCCAGGAGCCTGCTTCTCCAGGATTAATGACCAGGGTATTGTTAACCTTCCTCACGACAGGTTCGTGTGTATGACCGTAGATAATCAGGTCAAAATGTCCGCTGTCAGCGAGGGCATCGACAATGTGATGCTCATGTATAACAATGATCTTCTTATTAGAGAGTGTAAATATATATGGCTGATTATAAATATTGCCTCCAGATTTTTCCAGGAGCAGGAGTTTATCTCCGTCATTGTTACCAAATATTCCCACATATTTACAGGTGAGTTCTTTGAATAATTTCAAAGTAAAGGGTGATGTAAAATCGCCAGCATGGATAACGAATTTGACCTCCTTCTTATTGAAAAGGTCAATGGCTTTTCTCGTATGATTCAGGTTGTCATGTGTATCAGAGATGA
>CAZLFE010000105.1:0-7466 GCA_964558725.1 uncultured Nitrospiraceae bacterium
CCCCTTTACTGGTAGGGACCATATTTTCTCATTCTCAGCCTTATTTCTCCCAACAATAATCTTACAAGATGGAGAGAACCTGAAGTGCCTGCCTATTTTCAAAAGGTTTAGATCATGAAAATCCGGATCAGGAGTATGAATGAGCAGGTCTTTAAGCCTATGTGCAAAATTAGGTTCTGTAAGGAGACAACCTCCTGCAGGTTTTGGATAATCTGTAAGACAGAATTCTCTCGCAAGCGCTATCTGTGGTTTTCTTGACCGGCCTCTAAAGTCATAAAGCATCTCCCTATTTATTATCCCCCTGGCTTCAGGGGCTGTAACCCTCAATAGCTTTGCGCTGAGTGGCCTCAATACATAATCTGTAACCCCTGCTTCCTTATCAATGAGATAAAGTACATTCTTCCTCTGGCTCATTGGTCTCTGGCCGAGCACCTCACCTGATATAATGAAATCTGCACTTATCTTCTTCATAAAATCTCGTGCTTCTTTGAGCATAAGGATCCTGCAATCTATACAGGGGTTCATATTCTTACCGTAACCAAATTTAGGTTTCTTTACTATCTCCATGAATCTATCCGATATTTCGCAGAGTTTGACCTCAAACCCAAATTTTTCTGCAGCGGGAAAGAGGTCTTTAGGGCACGAAGACCCGTCTGATATTTTGTGCTCGAAGGGTGTTAAGAATTTTAATGCCTTTACCTCGATTCCCTGCCTGAGCACAGTCAGGATTGCGAGTGTGCTGTCAAGGCCACCTGAGAATAATGCTACTGCTCTATGAGTCATGGATATTTACCATATTAAACGACTTCGCCAAATAGTGTTCCAGGATTCAAGGATTCGAGGGTTCAAGCGATTATTTTTTAAATCACTCAGCTCCTTGAATCTTGATCTCTCACGTTATTACTAATAAGACATAAGTAAGAACACATATTTTTACACCCTCCCCTCAATCCCCTCCTCTCCTCGGCGAGTCGCCCAAGGCGACCATCGAGGGAGGGGGCGAGGGTGAGGGGGTGTGGTTTTACTTATGAACTCCTTATTATATCGGAACTTATTAGAGATGAACCTTAATGTATTTCTGATTTATCACGATTTACGGCTAAGGACTTTCGTAATTGCTCAGGTGTTGCTGCTGCTGTGCCAACTTTACCAACAACTATTCCTGCTGCATGGTTTGCGATAACAGCAGCCTCTTTCATACTTGCACCTGCTGCATGGGCAATGGTGAAAGCTGCTATTACCGTATCTCCTGCGCCTGTTACATCATATACGTCTCTTGTAACAGTAGGGATATGTGTCACCTTTTCTTTTTCAAAAAGACTCATTCCCTGTTCACCCCGTGTAATAAGCACCGCGTCACATGATAAGTTTTTCAGAAGTGTCCTCCCGGCATTTATGAGAGATTTCTCGTCCTCGATTTCTATACCTGAAGCAAGGGAGGCTTCTGCAAGGTTTGGGGTGATAAGGGAGACATTTTTATACAGTTTGAAATGGCCTACCTTCGGGTCAACAGAGACGAAGATATGAGAAGGCTTCGAATTCTTGAGCACCTCTCTTATAAGTTCTGAAGAAACAACACCTTTCTTATAGTCTGATATAATCACCGCATCGTGGTTAGGTAGTACCTCACGTATGTACTGTAAAAGCTCCCTGAAGACCTTTCCATCTAACCTATCTTTATCTTCCTTATCAAACCTTACTACCTGCTGATTATGGGCAATCACTCTTGTCTTTACTATTGTGTTTCTTGAACACCGGAAAATACCCTGACACTGTATACCCCGTTCATCAAACAGGTTCATCAAAACATCTCCAGCCCTATCATTCCCTATCACCCCTACGATCGATGCACTGCCTCCGAGGGCGACGATGTTATGTGCTACATTTGAGGCCCCCCCAAGAAGAAAGTCCTCTTTTGCAACCTCTACAATAGGGACAGGAGCTTCAGGAGATATCCTGTTTACTCTCCCCCATATATAGCGGTCAAGTATTATATCTCCTATAACAAGTATTTTTTTCTTTCTAAATTCTCTCAGAATTTTGGTATAGCTCATGTGAGATTCGTTTTAGTATTTTATTCTCCCTTTGCCTTTATTTTCAACCAGCTATCCGAATGGAAGTGTTAGCAGCGGGTAGATGAAACTTTACTCTTTTTTATCTGATTTATGTCGTGGCATTATGGGAACAATCGGTTCAATAAAGAGAGGATACTGCCCTGACTCGTAGTCCCCAAAAGTTGACCACTTTTCTATCTTGCCACTACTATAAATCTTCAGGTGTACATGATCCCCTCTAATAATCAGTGTTTTCTCATCAGCATCCCATCTAATGTCAAATACCTTTCTTTCACTATAATCAGAAAAAAATATTGTCTTCTCAGTCGGACCCACTACAACGGTCTTTTCTGAAATTTCTGAAATCACGTTGCCGTCTTTATCAGTAATATAATATCCTCCAGCATATGCTATCACTGCTTGCATGATAACAAATATAAGAATGAGTACTACCATCGCCATTTTTACTTGAAATGTAATTTTCATCATAACCATCCCCTTATATAAATCAATAGCTTAGCGAAACGCCTTTATTAACTTCAAAAGCGACGATTATCAAAAGAAGAAAAATGTGGTCAATATTGTTTTCATGATTTGTGAATACTGTCTACTGAGTTATTATATTTTGTTTCACTAATCTGTGCAGTATCATATGGCTTACGCCTCTGCGCACAAGAAAATTAACCACTTCTAAGGGTTTGAAATACATCTTGAGTTTCCATATATTTCTGTTTGTCCCCCTGAAAATACTATCATCTAAAATTTCAATTAAGCGGATAATCTCCTCTATTTCTTCATCTTCAAAATCTGCAGTGGTCTCAATTTCTTGATAGCCTTTCTCAGCAGTCTTAGCAAGACGGTCCACAATTCTCTGGACAGAGGCAAAAAAGGGTTTTCCTTCAGAGGTATTAAAGAATTTGGGGATATTCAGCAGATAATATGCGATCTCTTTAACATCAGGGAGGTTCCCCACATGTTCGATTATAATACCAAGCTTTTCAGTGCAAAGTGAGATAAGGTTTTTTACAAGGATATGTGCCTGTCCCTCGGGCACCCTGTTTATTACAAGGGAAGGGCGAAATGCTTTTTCTATTTCCTCTATCAACGGAAACATATCAGGCGCAAGTTTCTCCACTTTCTCAGAAAACCATTCCAGAGTAAAACTATCTTCCCCACATGCCTTTTTTGCTTCAGAGTCAATAACCGGGCCTATTTCTGGATGATTTCGGAAGATATTCTGGAGTTTTCTGAATAGAGCCGCTTTTATAAAACCATAAGCATTCATTACCGCACCTGGTTCAGGTACAGTGATAACAACTCCCCTGTCAGAAATTTCAAAGAAATCCAGAATACTAAAATGAATACCTGCACCAAGATCGATCACAATAAAATCAACCGGGAGTGACTTCACGTGTCTCACCATTTTCAATTTCATCCAGTGGGCTGGATTAGCCATCCCTGGAACAAACGCAGATCCGCTTATAAGCCTTAAGTTTTTCTGAGATGTCTCAACTAAAATGTCCTCAAGGGAGGACGCCTTAGCCAATATAAAATCAGCAATTGATGGTGTCTTACCGAGTATGCCAAGGTAGGTATGCAGATTTGCCGCGCCAAGGTCAAGGTCTATAAGAGCAACTTTACGGCCGCTTTTTGCAAGCGCCACGCCTAAGGCGATAGAAAAGATGCTCTTTCCAACACCTCCTTTCCCTCCTCCTACAGAAAAGATCATTTTCGTCTTTCTATCCAATTTCATTGGGAGTAATCAATTATTATAAACTTAGATATATTTATTATTTCACATGAATATACAACAGGTATTCAGTTTTTCTGATGCACAAAATAATTTCAAAATTACAAAGTCAATAAGAGAGTTATCAGGTTGATCGTGTTCTTCTTTACAATATCCTGTACGCTTCTTTCAAATATTCACACCAGGCAGGATCTTTCTCTGTTAACATGAGAATGTTTAGGTTTCACTTGCGATTATAACAAATCTTGTTCTTCATTTGGAGTTTATTTTGAGGAATAGGGGTTTTTAGGTGTTCGAATAGGATAGGCACATTTCTCTATCAGTATGAACCGGGTTCTGCCCGATGCGCTGGAAACATAAGTATTATGCTTATCCTCCTATTTCTTGGATCCCTTGTGTCTTCTTTTATGAGAGGCACTGTATCCGCATAGCCTGCAACCCGGGTGAGACGGTTAGGATCCAGGCCATATTTCTCCAGTTCCTTTCGTGCTACCAGGGCGCGCTCAGTGGAGAGTTCCCAGTTGCTATAATGGGTAGAACTATATAATAAGGAATCAGTATGACCTTCTATTGCAACCGGATTTGGCATGGATTTGATATTGTCTCCAATTACCTGCAATATTCTCAATGCAAGAGGTGTTGGTTTTGATGAGCCAAGGTCAAACATGGGTTTCCCCTCTTTGTCTACAAGTTGAATGCGGACCCCTCCCTCAAATATATCTACAAGTATCTGGTCCTTGATGTCTCCGAGTTTTCCTTCTATTGCGTTCCTTAATGTCTCTTTTACTTCCTCTGGTTTCATACTCAAAGAGTCTCCTAATTCTTGCGGGACTTTTTTGTAGACTTTACCTCTCTCATCATAAACCTCGCTGGATTTTTCCATGACGGATTCGCCGCTCTGCGTAAAAACCGTGAAGTGTTTGAAGTATGCAGCAACTCTTGCCCTCTTTTCCGGAGATACCATGGCTAAAAGCCACATGAGCAGGAAGAAGGCCATCAAGGCTGTAACGAAGTCTGCATATGCAACCTTCCATTGACCACCGTGACTCTCTTCTTCACCCCGTTTTATGATCTTTTTAATGATAACCCTCTGATCCTTCATCTCGTCTTGCCCCTTACCTCGTTTTCCAATTCATCAAAAGTCGGCTTCTCTTTGCCCGGTATCGCCCTCCTGCCAAACTCCACTGCCATCTGAGGCGGTGAACCTCCAACAAACGCTACCAGTGCGATCTTTATAACCCGGAAAGATACGCTATCTTCTTTAGCTTTGTATTCAAGATTTGTTGCCATAGGTCCAACGAAGCCATAACACATTAAGACTCCAAGGAATGTTCCTACCAGCGCAGCTCCAACGCTGTGTCCGAGCACTGCAGGAGGCTGGTCAATTTTACTCATGGTGAGGACAACACCCAAGACTGCCGCTACAATACCAAGCCCAGGCAGAGCGTCTGCTATCTTAGCGATGCTGCGTGATGGAATAAGAGACTCGTGATGACGTGTTTCCATTTCAAGATCCATAAGGCTGTCAAGTTCGTGTGGGGGGACATTTGTTGTGATAATTACCTTGAGATTATCGCATAGAAAGTCAATGACATGCTTGTTTGTGATGATGCCGCTGTATTTATTGAAGATAGCGCTCTTATCAGGAGTTTCAATTTCTGATTCTATCGATATAAGACCTTCCTTTCGTATTTTTGAAAATATTTGGTACAGTAATGAGAGAAGTTCCAGATATTTTGCCTTAGTCTGATTCTTTGAACTTACAACCTTAGTAAGATTTGTAACAACGGTAACTATAACTTGCGGCGGTGACGATATTAAAAAAGAGCCGGTGGCAGCGCCAAATATTATAACGAGCTCTGCTGGTTGAAGCAGGACAAAAGGGTTGCCTTTCTCCATCAGGAAACCACCTAAGATTGAACCTGCAACTACAAATATCCCTATGATTGCAAACATTTATTTTTATTCTTATGAAATGAGAAGTTTCTTCTTATCTCAGTGACATTTATACCTGAGAAGGCAGAATGGGCAGCAGCAGGCATCTTTTGCCCGTGGACAGCTATTCTGAAAAAAATACCCGTAAAGCTTGTGATATTCATCAAACATGCAATCCTTCTTTATAAGAACTTAAAATCTATTCTTCTCCAGACCCTTTCTGCTGCTTCTCTTTTCTGCTCATCTCTCTCTGACGATTGATGGTGTATTGGATTATCTCTTCCCTCACTTCATCATCTATGTCAGAAAAATGCAACGCTATCTCATATTGATCATTTCCCATATCATTTACTTTTACAACATTTCCATACGTAAGTATTCCTATAGGAGGACCTGTGGGTAAAAGCATCTTAATCTCAAGCTTATCTCCCGGCACAACTTTTTCACTCATTGTAAATCGTATGCCTGAAGCGCTGAGATTTACTATTTTGTTTCCGCTCTCTATAAGACCCTCGCTTTCAAAAAGAAGTCTTTCAAGTATCAATTGTAACTTTGCATTAATATCAACAAGCATTTTCCATAGTTTTGGATTTATTGTCTCATCAGGCAAATCCACATCAGTCATCTCCATACCATATCCCCGAAATATTTTTGATCTCTGGAATGGCGCATGGTGCTCGATCTTCTTTGCTACCACAGGAAAAACATCATCCACCCTAAAATAACCGCGCTTTTCTTCCCACACCTGTTTCAATGTCAAGATATTGTCTACAACATTAATAATCTCGGTATAATATTTAAAGTCTGTGCCTGAGATAACAATATATTTGCCTGTTGAGACATTCTGCGCATTGTTGGTTTGCAATACAATGGTGTTGTCATCTATAGACGCTACCGTAGCGCTGTACCGTGTAATTTCCGGCATGACGCTGTAATAAACATTCTCTCCCTTATCGAGCCCCATATCTTTCCCTTTTTTCCCTGTACTGTTTTGTGAATAACATCACTGTTGCAAGATTTACTGTCTCTCTTGCTAAACTCCCTTAACAAGCCTTTCCTTTAAGATTTCTACCTCTTGATCTGTGAGGACATTCATTGTCTTTAGTCGCTCCATCCTCTCTATCCAGCCGAGTGTGATATCGGGATTTTTGCTCTGAGCAGCAGTCTTGATAACTTCCATATCATGGTATGTAGCCCTGAGATATTGTATAAGCTCTCTATTCTCATTTATTAAAACTGATCTTTTATATGCATTTTCAGCAAGGAAAGTAATTTCTTCAGCCTTAAAAGGCTTTGTTAAGTAATCATAAGCGCCTTCTTTTACTACCTCAAGTGTGGCTTCCAGGTTTCTAAAAGAAGTAAGTATAACAACAGCAGTATCAGGATTGATCCGTAAGGCATACTTGAGGATTTCAGTGCCATCTGCACCGGACATCTTAAGAGCAGTTATGATGAGGCTGATATTATCTGTTTTGAGAATTCGCAGAGCATCAAACCCGTCATTTGCTAATACTGCGGAGTATCCCTCTTTTGAGAGTAAAGATCTGATAAAATCCTGGGATATCTTATCGTTATCCGCAATAAGGATCCTGAAGTCTTTCTTGCTCACGCTATGTTATTTTCCTTAGACTTTCCTCTATTAATGTTCTGATAAGTGTTTTATTTGCCTTTTCTGATATATCGGAAGATTTCCAAAAAAACTTTAATGACCCAGCAATTCATCCCTG
>CAZLFE010000106.1:0-7427 GCA_964558725.1 uncultured Nitrospiraceae bacterium
TTTCCAAAGTGGGGTAGGAGGAAACCCCACAGCAGAGACTGTGGGGTATTAAAAAACCCTAATAAATGATAAAAGCAGGCAAGAAGAGTTTCATGAATTAAATGCTGAAAAAAGCTTATCGTATGTATCCATGACATGCTCGGGGATAACCCTCACTTCATCAATGACCGTCATAAAGCTGGTGTCTCCTGCCCATCTTGGCACCATGTGAAGATGGAGGTGATCTTCCATCCCTGCACCTGCTATCTTTCCGACGTTAATACCCATATTAAAGCCTTCTGGCGTAAGGACCTTCCTGAGGGAATTAACAGAGTGCTGTGTGACCTTCATGAAATCGAGGAGGACCTCATCTGTGAGTCCATCCAATGAAGGGGTATGGAGATACGGCACAACCATCAGGTGGCCATTATTGTAAGGATAACGGTTCATGATAACAAAATTATAGGAACTCCGATAAAGAATCAGGTTATCCCTATCTTTGCTTTTTCCCTGCTTCGGAAATTCACAGAAGATACATCCCTGGGTCTTGTCTGACAGAATATAAGCCATCCTCCAGGGTGCCCACAGTGTTTTCATATTCCTTTCGCCGATTTCCCCTTTCTCTGTTTCACCGATACGTGTAATTTTTCAAGCACCTTCTGTACATCACTCCATGTGAGCCATTTATCTTTTGGATTCCTGAGCAGATATGCCGGATGGAAAGTGGGCATTAAAGGAATCCCTTTGTAATCAAAGAAATTTCCCCGTAGTGCCGTCATCTTTAAAGCTACATTGCCAATGAGTGTCTGCGCAGAAATCCTACCCAGAGAAATAATCACCTCAGGACTTATAATCTCTACCTGTCTTTCTACAAACCCCCTGCAACTTTCTATCTCATCTCTTTCAGGGTCGCGGTTCATTGGAGGTCTACATTTTACTATGTTTGCAATATAGACATCCTCTCTCTTAAATCCCATTTTTTCTATAAGCCTTGTAAGAAGCATACCCGCATCTCCTACAAATGGCCTGGCCTGAAGGTCCTCCTCTCTGCCCGGCCCTTCACCTATAAACATAATCCTCGCATCTGGATTGCCCTCACCAAAAACGATATTTGTCCTTCCCTCTGAAAGCCTGCATCTCTTACAATCACCTATCTCTTCCCTTAATGCAGTAAGGGCAGTCCCCTTAATCCCCCCTTTAACCCCTCTGTATCCCCCCTTACTAAGGGGGGAATTAAAGGGGGGTGAGGGGGGATTAATTGGCAGCATATCAAAGCCCAGGGCCCGATAAAACTCAAGAACGCTTTTTATGGCTTTTGCAATCTTGGTTTTCACCCGTTACTCTTTACTGTTTTTATCTTTCTCCCCATTTTAATTTTTTCCTTAAAATCTGGAAATAATCCCTGTCACAGGGGATAAGAAGTTTTGTCTTAAATGGCGCCTTTACAACCGTAACTGTATCATTCTGCATTACAGCAAAGCCGACTTGCCCATCAAGTGTAAGATAGACTCGCTCTGTCGGGGATCTGAGGATAACCTCAATGATAGAATCACCTGGCAAGACTATTGCTCTGTTTGTAAGCGTATGGGGACATATAGGAGTGACTATTATATTATCAAGTGTTGGATAAAGGACGGGACCACCTGCTGAGAGGGAATATGCCGTAGAGCCTGTGGGAGTAGAGATTATCAGGCCATCAGCTTTAAAGGTAGTTACATAGCTATGGTTAATGTATGTTTCGAGATCGATTATCCTTGCAAGGGCTGCTTTGTTCACAACAACTTCATTCAGAACAGCATATTCTGCGATAAGTGCACCATGTCTGAGGACCTGTGCTTTAAGCATGAGCCTTTCTTCTATGGGACACTCACCAGAGAAGACATTCTCCATGATCTCATAAAGCCTTTCTAAAGGAACCTCAGTAATAAAACCAAGGCCACCTATAATTACACCGAGAACAGGAACTCCTTTATCTCCTACGAGTCTGCATGTACTGAGCAATGTCCCATCACCACCTAAAACAATGATGACATCAGACATTGAAGGTATCTGTGAACGTGGAAACCCTTCCATATTAAGGACTGAGGCAGTTTCTATGTCCACGAAGGTTTCATAGCCTTTCTGCCTGAGCCAGGGCAGGAGTTCTTTCAATAACTCTGCTGGTTCAGGTGTACCAATCTTACAGACTATTCCAATCCTTTGCATCTTTTCCCTCGATTGTTATCTCTCTGATTTCTTCACTAAGAAATTTTAACCTAATCTTAATCATTTCTTCAGGCAAACTTTTCTCTGCTTTCTCTGCCCATTCAATAACAGAGATGCCATCGCCTTTTATGTGATCCCAGAAACCCACCTCATCAAGTTCGGTATCCTTTTCAATTCTGTATAAATCTATATGGGAAAAAGGTGGTGTTGTATCATACTCAGTAATTATCGTAAAACTGGCGCTAACAATATCCTTATCCTCAATCCCGAATGCCTTTGCTATTCCTTTTACCAATGTTGTCTTCCCGCTACCAAGCTCTCCATAGAGGCCCACAACATCTCCTGGCCTTAAAAGACTTCCCAATTTGAAACCAATTTCTTTGGTCTCATCCGGACTCTTGCTTATATATGTTTTCACTTGAAAATACCTTCTTCACCCTCACCCCTCCGTAAAGGGAGGGGAATTAATGAGTGCGAAAGTTTACTTATCAACCCTCTATCCTTGTGGGAGAGGGTTAGGGTGAGGGGTACCTCTAATCAAAAAATCCCAATAAACCCTCCTTGTGATCCGTTCAGGGTTTTCGTATATCTGTAAGAATAATATTCCTTTGAGTTGCAATAGGTGCATTCATGCGAGACCCAGATGTTTTCTTCAGGGACACCCATTGATATTGCCTGATACCTGTTTGCTGAAGCAAGATCGATACAGTATTTTCCATCCCTTTGCAGATAGTATTCTCCCTCCCCTGTTGCTTCATAAATTGCGTCTTTTACCTCATGTCCTACATGATAGCAGCTCCATCTGATACTCGGCCCAAGGGCAAGTTTTATATCTTCAGGCGATGAGCCAAAATCTTTAATCATTAACGCAATAGCCTTTTTTACTATCTGGGCTGCCGTACCCCTCCATCCTGCATGCACAGCACCTACCACTGACTTCTTCATGTCAGAAAAAAGAACTGGAACACAATCTGCGACCTTAACGCCTATCAATATCCCTTTTCTCCTGGTAAGTACAGCATCTGCTATCTTTGGGATAAGGTCTGTCTTTACTACTTGCACCTTATCTGTATGCCTCTGCATAGGCAGGTAGACATTGTCTCTCTGGATAGAGAGGGCGTGGCAAATCTCCTCAATATTTACACCTATAGTTTTTTTGGTAAAAAAGGCTTTTACCCCGTGGGAATGACCCATGGCTTGCCATGGGGTTGATAAATTAGGAAAATTTCCGCTTTGTGGACCGGGTTCAATACTCCGTGTAATTCCAACGGGGTTTACGGAACTATTAAATATGTCTGGGAAGATCAACCTATTCATGACTTAATGAATGGAAAGCATTGGGTATCTTATCCATGATATCTGTTGCAATCAAGGAGTGTTCCCCTTTTTCAGATGCTGCGATGTCTCCTGCCAAGCCATGCATGTATACTCCGAGGAGAGATGCATTAAGGGGAGTTACACCCTGGCTCAAAAATCCAGAGATCATTCCTGTAAGAACATCGCCGGTGCCGGCAGAAGCCATCCCTGGATTACCTGTTGAATTAATATACGCTCTTCCATCAGGCCCGGCAATAATAGTCGGTACACCCTTAAGCACAAGGTAAGTCCTCGTCTTTTTCGCAAACGAGAAAGCTACATTAATCCTGTCCTTTTCTATATCCGGAATCCTGACAGTAATCCCCCTTTGCCCCCTTGTTGCGAGTCGATCCCGACCTTTAGTAAAGAGGGGTGTAAGTGGATTTAAAAGTCTCGCCATTTCTCCTGGGTGAGGCGTAAGAATTATCGGCGCCTCTGATTTTGAAAAAACCTCTTTAACACCTTTAAGGGAGTTTATTCCATCCGCATCTATTACTAAAGGAGACACGCAATGCCTTATTAAGGTCTCGACTATTTTCCTGGTATCAGCACTTACACCAATACCAGGTCCTATAGCAATAACATCGGCTTTTTCATTAAGAAAATTCAGTATGACCTTTGATGCTTTTTCAGAGAGTGTACCGTCTCCCTTATCAGGGAGTATAAGGGTCATCTCTTCAGTAACACGTGATTGGAATATATCTGCAAGAGACTCAGGGATACCTATTGTGACGAGCCCGGCACCAGACCTGAGACATGCCTTAGCTGCCATAAATGCGGCGCCTGTTTTCCCTCTTGAACCAGCAACAATAAGCACATGGCCATAATCTCCCTTGTGTGAATATCTTTGCCTTTCAGGCAATAAGGGAGATACATCATTTTTCATCAATAGTTCAACCTTGAGCTTGTCAGATCTGAGTAATTCTTCAGGGAATCCGATATCTTCAATAAAAAGTTTTCCTGAGCATTGGGCGCCAGGGTATAAAAGATGCCCTCTTTTAGGGAGACCGAAGGTGACGGTATAATCTGCTTTAACGGCCTCACCCATTACCTGTCCAGTATCTGAAGAGATACCGGATGGGATATCAACCGAAATTATTGGTATATTTGACTTATTGAGGAGACTAATAACCTCTGATAGCATACCCGTAACATTCTTGCTAAGACCTGTTCCTAAAAGGGCATCAACAAATATTGAGTGCTTGGTGATGAGGGATGAGTGATGAGTCAGCAGTTCCTTTATGGGAGAAATGTTAACTCCAAATTTAATCGCACCTTTATATTGTAATAAAGCATCGCCCTTCAGATCTTCTGGCCTTGCTGTAAGAAAAACCTTAACATCCCAGCCTTCTTTATGAAGATTCCTCGCAACAACAAAACCGTCACCTCCGTTGTTTCCACTTCCTGATACGACATTGACCTTTTTTCGACCAAAAATCTCCTTTATTCTGGAGGCAACTGCAAGCCCTGCCCTTTCCATAAGCACAACGCCAGGTATACTATATTCTTCAATGGTCTTTTTATCAATAATCCGCATCTCTTCAGCAGTAACGACTTTCATCCGTCTCTACCAGTGTTACTCTGCTCTAACACCACACACGCCACTCCATATTCGTGCTCGTGGCTGAGACTAAGGTGTGCCCTCTTTATTAATTTTTTCTTAAAAACATTTTCCAGTTTTCCCTTAACCCGTAAAAGTGGTTTCCCGGTCTCCGCGTTTATAACTTCTATGTCTGTTAGAGATACAGGGGAGAGCGGTACTATTGCCTTTATCAAGGCCTCTTTCGCAGCAAATCGAACTGCAAGCGACATATAGGGTTCTTTTTTGGCGTAACAGTAAGAAATCTCGTCTTCAGTAAATACCCGATCGAGAAATCTCCGTCCCCATTTCTCTACAACCCTCTTCATTCTCTCAATCTTGACAATGTCTATGCCAATTCCATAAATCATGGAATATTAACCCCGTTGGAATTATACAGAGTATTGAACCCCTTCCACAATGCGGTAATTTTCATAATTTATCATCTCCATGGCAAGCCATGGGTCATTCCTACGGGGTAAAAGTGCAATTTTTAATTCTCTAAATCATAATCCTTTTCTTATGCCAACGCAAGAGGAAAGGCGGAAGTAGCAGATCTTATCCCCTCTCCCATAAGGCAGAGCAAAGGGAGGTAAGGAGGGTCTGGTGAGGTAGCAAGGGGAGGATAAGAGGAGCTGAGAGGTCAAAATTGGATTGAAGAAAATACAGATAAGGTAAAATAAACGGTGACGAATCAGACAAGAGCAAAGTTACAGGAATCTTTAAAATTATGGGAGGTGAATATGAGTATTCTGCCGGAAGGTGAACAACTAAGGAAAGCAGTAAGATGGATATCAGAGGAGCGACAAAGCAGAGAAGATGCCAATCTTGCAAAGTTAATCAATGAGGCATGCATCAAGTTTGACCTATCACCCGCTGACACTGAATTTCTCCTTCGGTTTTTTGCCGAGGAGAAATCAAAAAGTAGGTACGAGTTTTAACTATGCCAAAGCCAATTGTCGTTATCGTAGGAAGACCGAATGTGGGTAAATCTACCCTCTTTAACAGGATGACCGGCTCTCGTATTGCGATTGTTGAGGATATTCCAGGTGTCACAAGGGACAGAAACTATCGTGATGCAGAGTGGGAGGGAAAAGGGTTTATCGTAGTCGATACAGGGGGATTTTATCCAGAACCTCCTGAAGATATTTTTTTTCATATCAAAGAACAGGCCCTTTTCGCCATAGAAGAGGCAGATGTTATCATACATCTCCTCGATGGCAAGGCAGGCCTCACCCCATCAGATATGGAGCTTGCAAGGCTCCTCAGGGCTTCAGGGAAAAAGGTGCTGTGGGTGGTAAACAAGATTGACGTACCCAAGCATGAAGAGAGGATTCATGATTTTCATCCGATAGGTACTGATGAGTTATGGCCTCTTTCTGCCGAAACCGGTTATGGTTACGATGACTTTATGGATAGATTAACTTCCCTTATCCCCTCTTATGCCGAAGAGAGGATTGATTATCCGAAGATTGCTGTCGTTGGAAGGCCAAACGTTGGTAAATCCACGTTAATCAATACCTTCCTTGGCAAGGAGAGGATGATTGTAAGCCCTGTCCCTGGGACAACAAGGGATTCCATAGACAGCATCTGTACGTATTATAGGAAAAAATATTTGTTTATTGACACTGCGGGACTGAGAAAAAAAAGCAGAATAGGTTACTCTATCGAACGGTTCTCAATGGTGAGGGCAGTACGAAGCATAGAGAGATGCGATGTTGCTCTCATTGTCATAGATGCAAACGAGGGAATTGTAGAGCAGGACCAGAGGATAGCAGGAATTGTTGAAGGTTATGGAAAAGGAGCTATCTTTCTCCTTAATAAATGGGACCTCGTTGAAAGGCCTGAGGAAGAATACAAAAGATTAGGTAACGAGTTGAACAGAATGATGTGGTTTATACAATATGCACCATTTCTGACTATATCGGCCATAGAGAAGAAACGTATTACAAAAGTCTTCCCGATCATCGATGATGTCATAAAAGAGAGGAAGAAGAGGATTCCTACAGCAGAACTGAACAGGTTTTTCAGAGAATCTCTATCCAGAATATCTTTGCCTACCTACAAAGGTAAGCAAGTGAAGCTCTATTATATAACGCAGGTCAAGACAGAGCCCCCTGCCTTTGTGATCTTCACAAATTATCCTTCTGTCTTAAAAGATAGATATGTACGATATATAGAAAAGGCTTTAAGGGAGAAGTTTTTATTCATGGGAACTCCTATCAGAATTTATGTAAGGGCAAGAGAAAAGGGAAATAAATATAAAAATATTACCCCTCCCCCATCCCCCTCCCTCAAGGGGAGGGTG
>CAZLFE010000107.1:0-7423 GCA_964558725.1 uncultured Nitrospiraceae bacterium
CTCGATTTCTAACCGTATTGTTATGCTATAGCTTGGACTTGGAATATGAGTCATGATACTACCTCCAAGGATGTTGTAGTTTCTTTTATTATATACCAAGGGTTCGAGGATTCAAGGATTCGAGGGTTCGAGTGTTTTTAAGCAGTTCACTTGACCACTTGAATCCGTGGACCCTTGAATCCTATTAAACGGTTTGACACCTTCCACGTGATACCTTTATACTTCATTATATGCTCAAAATATCTGTGATTGATGGTCAGGGTGGTGGTATCGGAAGCCTGGTTGTCAAGAGACTGAGAGATGAATTCGGAGATAGTATTGAAATCCTTGCACTCGGAACGAATGCGACTGCAACATCAGCTATGATGAAATCAAGAGCAAACAAGGGCGCAACCGGTGAAAATGCAATTATCTTGAATGCAAACAGGGCGGATATTTTAATTGGGCCTCTGAGCATAGTGCTTCCTAATGCAATGTTGGGAGAACTCACGCCGAAGATGGCAGAGGCGATTGTATTGTCAGGTGCAAGAAAATTTCTCCTTCCACTCAATCAGGAGGGTGTAAATATAATAGGAATAGAAAAAGAGCCTCTTCCACACATGATAGAAAAAATTATAGAGATTGTGAGGCATGAGGTTGGAAAGGGGGGTTACCATGTGTGAGGCAAACGCCTATATTTACAGGGATGGAAAGGAAGAGCTTTACTTAGAGAACGTGGACATCATGAGACCTGAGGGAGGAAAGATCTATCTCAGAAACCTCTTTGGAGAACAGAAGGTCTTCGAGGGAGAGATTAAAGAGATATCGCTCTTAAGTCACAAGATTATCCTTGAGAAAAAATAAAGAATCTGTAATTTCTTAAAGATTAAGCTTTTTACCACATGCATTACAGAACCCAGGCCCTTTATTATCCGTATCTCTGATAGTATTGGAAAAATACATTATGCATTTTAGGTTCTGGCAGTGGCTAAGGCCATAAGTGTGGCCGATTTCGTGGATAGCCTCTTTGATAGCCCTCAGATGAAATAGCCTCTTATCTGGATTGAGTCCATAGAATTCCTGTCTCAGCCTTGTGAGTGATATAACTGCTGCTACCCCTGTGTAAATGTCTGCCTCTCCAAAGACAAAGTTCAGTTCAGGCACATAAAGGTCTACGTCAATTATACCGAGTGCTCGCTTGACATTGTCTGGTTTCATAGACTTTATCCTTTTGAGAATAGTTGTGGAGTGATACTGTTTTCGCTTTGCGTCAAGGGCATCTTGTGGAATAGATATTTCATGGTGTAATTCCACCTTGCAATGGAAAGCCTTTTTAAGGGCATCAGAAATGTCCCTCAGGACTTCTGAATCAATTTTGCCTATAGGGATGATGATAATTCCTTCCATGTTTTATCAATTATGACTTTGTTTCACATTTTTGTCTACTCAATCGAATCCTCCAACTCTTCCCGTCAGCTTGACAATATTCCTTATATAGTGGTAAAAAAAAAATATGAAGAAATTCTTCCTCATAATCCTTGTTGTCTTCACAGTTTTTTCCTGCGCACCTGTCTTGAAACAGGAGATAATGGAGACAGGCATTAGAGACTTCTCTCTCCCAGATATGAGAAATAATCCAGATCTTTATAAAGGGAGACTTTTTATTCTTGGTGGGTCAATCGTCAATACAAAAATTACTGAGAAGGGCTCCCAGATTGAGGCTCTCTATATACCAGTTGATTCAAGGGGGTATTTGCAAGACGTGGAACCATCAAATGGAAGATTCCTGGCAATCTTTCCTAAAGAAGAGGGGATTTTAGATCCTCTTATTTATCGTAAGGGAAGAAATATAACCCTCGCAGGAGAGTTTATCGAAACACGTTCGGGAAAGATAGACGAAATGGATTATACCTATCCAGTTTTTACGATCATACAAATCTATCTATGGAAGGAAAGAAGGGACTATTATCCCGGTTATTATTATCCCTATCCTTACCCATACCCTTACTGGTATGACCCCTGGTGGAGACACTATCCTCCTTATTGGTGGTAGACTAATCCTTTACATTCCAGAGCTCTTTTCTATTTTGACGAAATGTTGGGATATCTGAGTTAAGCATACCCAATAATCAAAACAGTAATAACCAATCACCAAATTCCAAGTTTCAAACCTAATTGCTTATTTGATTATTAGGGCTTTTTAATACCCCACAGTCTCTGCTGTGGGGTCTCCTACCCCACTTTGGAAAAGGGGGGCAAGGGGGGGATTTTTAAAATTAATAAAGTTTACCTAAAGATACCCCGCTGTCTCTGCAGCAGGGAGTATTTATTGATGTTTGGTTATTTGAGAGGTTTTGCTATAATTGTTTAAATTTTTATAAGTATGTCATCATGGGCGAAGAGATTTTAGACGTTATAAAAAGGGTTCATGAAGTTTTCAGGAAAATGGGCTTGACCCTTTCGGTAGCGGAGTCATGCACTGGTGGGCTTATAAGCCACTACATTACCATCCTTCCTGGTGCAAGCAAGTTTTTTGTGGCAGGAGTTGTTTCATATTCAGCAGAGGCTAAAAAGAAGATTTTGGGAATTTCTCCGGAGATCATTTCAATGCACGGGGTAGTGAGTGAGGAAACTGCAAAGGAGATGGCCGAGAAAGTAAGGTCACTAACTAAAGCGGACTACTCTCTTTCGACTACCGGCAACCTTGGCCCGGATGTTCTTGAGGGAAAGGGGAGAGGACTTATTTACATAGCAGTGAGTAAAAAGGGTCAAACCTTTTCAAGGGAGCTGAGATTAATAGGCAGTAGGGAAGAGAATAAAGAAGAGGCATCCCTTTCAGCACTGAGGCTCCTTCTTGAAGTATGTGAAGGGGAAACGTATCTTTATGCCTGAGAAGATTCCCGAAGATAAAAAGAAAGAAATCGAAAGGCTGGTCAAAGAGCTCAACTACCACTGCTACCGGTACTACGTCATGGATTCACCTGTTATTTCTGATGAAGAGTATGACAAACTCTATTTCCGCCTTAAGGAACTTGAAGAGAAGTATAATTATATCCTGCCTGATTCCCCAACACAGCGAATAGGTGCTCCACCTTTGGATAAGTTCCAGAAAGTTAAACATACGGAGCCTATGTTATCTCTTGATAATGCCTTTTCATATGATGAGGTGAAGGAATTCGATGAGAGGGTGAAGAGGTTTCTCAAGTCTGAAGGGGATATCGAATATACTGTCGAGCCAAAATATGACGGCCTTGCCATTGAATTAACATACTGGAATGGTTTTCTTTACAGGGCTTCTACAAGAGGCGATGGTTATGAAGGTGAGGATGTTACCCGGAACATCAGGACCATAAAGTCTGTTCCCTTAAGGATCGAGGAGGTTGAAGCGCCCCAGGAAATTGATATTCGTGGCGAGGTCTATATGGATATTGATGAGTTTGAGAAACTGAATAAAGAAAGGGAACAGAAAGGCGAGCCTCTCTTTGCAAATCCAAGAAATGCTGCTGCTGGGTCGGTAAGGCAGCTTGACTCATCGATTACTGCCGCACGGAAACTTCATCTTGCATGTTATGGGATAGGCTCAGTGAAGGTTAGGGAGTTCAAAACTCAGTTGGAATTCATTAAATGGCTTGAGAAGGCAAGATTTCCCATTCCCGCAGTCGTGAAACTTGTGAGGGGAATTCATAATGTTATAAATGTCATTGAGGAGATCGGAGAAAAAAGGAGATCCTTTCCCTTTGAGACCGACGGTTCTGTTATAAAGGTCAATGACTCTTCATTACAGAGACTGTTGGGTGTAAAGACAAGGGAACCTCGCTGGGCTGTTGCCTATAAATTCCAGGCACATCAGGGCACTACCAGAATAAAGGAAATAATACCAAGCGTTGGCAGGACAGGTGTAATCACTCCTATTGCAATGTTAGAGCCTGTGAGAATCGGCGGGGTTACTGTATCTCGTTCCACCTTGCATAACTGGGATGAGATGCAGAGGAAGGATATAAAAGTGGGAGATACTGTTGTCGTTGAGAGGGCAGGAGAAGTTATACCCCATGTTGTGATGGTAATCAGAGAGAAGAGAACTGGAAAGGAGAAGCCCTTCCGCATCCCGGATAGATGCCCTGTGTGTGATTCCAAGGTAGTCAGAGAAGAGGGTGAAGTTGCTGTCAGGTGTATAGGCCTCAACTGCCCTGCTCAGGTTCAGGAGAGGATCAGGCACTTTGCCTCGCGGGGTGCGATGGATATTGATGGACTCGGTGAAAAGAATGTGGAACTCCTCTATTCAAAAGGTCTCATCAGCCACTTCGTAGATATTTACAGATTAAAGAAAGAAGACCTTCTCGATCTTCCAAGGTTTGCAGAAAAGTCAGCACAGAATCTCATCGATGCGATCGAAAGGAGTAAAAAAACAACCCTTTCTAAATTCCTTTATGCCCTCGGTATTTTACATGTTGGCGAGTATGCAGCAAAGCTCCTTGCAAAGAATTTTGAGAGGCTTGAAGATCTCTACAATGTTCGCCATGAGAGGGTTACGGAGATCAAACAGATGGGTGAAAAGATTGCCAGAACACTATCAAACTTCTTCAATGATCCTGAAAATATAACAACCCTTAAATCCCTCAAATCACTAGGGTTGAGTATAACGAATCCTGATTTTAAGGCCAAAAAGAAAGAAAAACAACCCCTTGAAGGTCTTGCTTTCGTCATAACTGGTACGCTACCAAGACCGAGGAAGGAAGTGGAAGATATGATAGAAAGTCTCGGTGGTCAAGCTGCCTCTTCTGTTTCTAAGAGTACGGATTATCTTATAGCAGGAGAAGATCCCGGTTCGAAACTCCAGAAAGCAGAGGCCCTCGGGGTAAAAAAGATCTCTTATGACGAGTTGTTGAAGATAATCGGGAGAAAAAATATCTAACCTGTTAAATTCTTAAATTGCAAGATAGAATTTCACCTAATGGATTCTCCACGTATTAGAATTGACTTCATTGTAACACGCATCCTGGGTATCTGCTATAATGGTGCTCATTTTAGCTATGCTATAAATTGTTAAAGATCTTAAAAAACTTTTAAGATCTTTTTTGTCTCTGTCATTCCCCGACTTGTCCGCCTCAGGCGGGCGAGATCGGGGAATCCAGAGAAAGGAAAAGGAAGATGACCCCAAAACAGAAAAGGATCCTTTTTGTGTCAGGCTGTGTCGCTGCACTTTTGGTTTTTATAATAACCGCCCTTGTTCTTTTTATTAATGTCAATGTTTATAAGCCCCGGATTGAAGATGCTGCATCGGTTGCTATCGGGATGGATTTCAAGATTGGCGGCACAATGAGGATTGTTCTCTTTCCTCGGTTTGGTGTTTCTTTAGAGAACGTGCTTATAAAGAAGGGGGGACTGGATTTCCTCTCTGCGCAGAAGGTGAAGATAGGTCTTAAGCTTCTCCCTCTTATAAAGCATGAAGCAAGAATAAGTGAATTCATCATCATCGAACCGAAAATCACCATTGAGCGCGATAAAAATGGAAGGTTCAATTTTGAAAGATCAATTCAAAAGCCTGCGAAAGAAGAAAAGCTGCCTGTTGCCCTTCTTTCGATGGGAAGCTTCGTAATCTCAAAGGGGGAACTTGTCTTCTTAGATAGGATATCCAATGCTAAAACAGAACTAAATAGTATCGACCTGAAGATAAAAGATCTCTCATTCAGTGCGGAGAGAAGTCAAAGCCTCTTGCGGAACATTTCCTTCTCAGGATACTTTCAATGCAAGTCACTCAAAACAAAAGATTTCGAAGTGAAAAACATAAGGTTGGATATGAAAGGGAAAGACGGGATATTCGACATGGGTCAGATTGCGATGGACTTCTTTGGTGAGGCTGAGAGAGGAAGCATCAGGGTAGACATTACGGGAGAAAAGCCTCTTTTTAGAGTGCAATATACCGCTTCGAAGTTCTACCTTGAGAAATTCTGGGAGGCAGTTTCGAAGAAGCAGATTACAAAAGGTGATACAAATCCTGCTGACAAAAAATTGGAGAATAAAAAAGGGCTGACGGATGTTGATCTCTCCATCGTAAACCTGTCCTTTGGCAGAGGGGGTAAGGATTTATTTAACAATATCTCCTTCTCAGGGTACTTTCAATGCAAGTCACTCAAAACAAAAGATTTCGAAGTGAAAAACATAAGGTTGGATATGAAAGGGAAAGACGGGATATTCGACATAAGTCCTATTGCGATGAACTTTTTCGGTGGGACAGAGAAAGGGGCCATAAAGGCAGACTTGACGGGAGACGGTCCTTTTCTCAAAATACAATTTGCCGCCACAAAGTTCGATTTTGAAAAGTTCGTAGAGGCCTTTTCGAGAAAGAAGATTATGGAAGGCCAGATGGACTTTTCTCTGAATATCGTGACAAAAGGGAAGAGTCTTGAGGAGATGAAAAGGAGAATGAACGGTGAGGCCTCCTTAAAGGGTGAAAATCTTCTACTCTATGGTCTTGATCTCGATAGTCTTCTTTCAAAGGTTGAAGAAAGCCAGAGTTTTTCCCTTGTGGATGCGGGGGCTTTTTTCCTTGCAGGCCCTCTCGGCACTGTGTTGACCAAAGGATATGATTTTGCGAGCGTCTATAAAGAAACCAGGGGAGGACAAGGAATCGTCAAGAAGCTCGTCTCCGAGTGGAGAATAAAAAACGGTATCGCAGAGGCTGAGGACGTTGCACTCTCCACAAAAAGAAACAGGCTTGCCATGAAAGGAGGACTGGACTTTGTCAACAGCCAGTTTGACGATGTGACAGTGGCAGCACTCGATGAAAACGGATGTGCGAAGTTCAGCCAGAAAATACACGGTCCTTTCCAGAACCCCCAAACCGATAAAATTAGCACTTTGAAGACCATTGCCGGACCCGCAGTAAAGCTTTTTGAGAAGGCGCAGACGTTTATAGGATTGGGAAAGTGCAAGGTGTTCTATAAAGGGTCAGTCAAACATCCCGTTTAATTAAATGGTAAGAAGGAGAGACTCCATTGAGGAGAACACCTTCAGAATGTGCGGAAAATATTTAACACTCACCGACATCACTTGCTGAAATTCGTGGCTCGATTAAATTGACCAGTGTGCGTATAGTTGACAGTAGTCTGCATTCATGCTTAACGAGATTATCCTGTTTATTTCTTTGCATAACAAACAGTCATAGGTAGTGGGGCATGTGGTTGTAATCTCCACATAGAAAGACGTACGTCGCAAAGTTCTTAATTCCCGTCGAGTACTCACAGTTATGTGCAGCTCCACATAACTGTGATTATGTGGAGTTCCCCGTTATGTGGAGTATTTGCCTTAAGCCCTTCTTAAATAAGCATTCTCCAAAAATTTACTCCACATAATAATTTAACGGTATTAGATATACTCCTCACTGAAGTGCCCAAATTAACGAGGAGGATTCAGATAGTTTTGTCTCAAAAACACATGAGGTATA
>CAZLFE010000108.1:0-7416 GCA_964558725.1 uncultured Nitrospiraceae bacterium
GGGTCGTTGCAAAGTTTTAAAACAATGGTGGCATTGGCTGGAGTATAGTCCTTAATGCAGGCGTAGATATCAACTTTTAAAGTCTTCTAATCCAACAACCGTCGATAAAACATAACCTTCGCGAAAAGATGACTTCGAATCAAGAAATTGTTTGTACAGGATCTTTTCAGATATATTGTGGATTTTATCTACAAATCACTATTTGGCACAAAAATGTATGTAGGAAAAACACGGACATTATAATTGGTAAAAATCTGACGAAAATATCAGATATATACTGATACCTCTCTTTCTATTTCATAAGTATAGTGTAAATATGCTGCCTGGAAAAGAGAGGCGGTTTTTTCAACAGTTAAAAGACCTCGTGGCAGCACAGGAAAGAAGCAGGTATTGATGTGAAGATGTCTTGATATGGTACAGATACCTCAGAATGTTAAATATTGTCTCCATGCAGTTCGCATGGCTCATAAACTTGCTATCGAAAGCGACCTCATCCATGCAGACATGATCGAGTCAGCAGAATTTCCCCATTTGGTCAATAAGCACAACGTTTTTTCTGTGCCAAAGGTGATTATCAATGAGGACATCCGTTTTGAAGGCTCTTTCCAGAGCCTTTATTTGCAGACAAGGTGATGGAAGTTGAGAGACTTGAGGTGAAGTCGAAATGATTCATTAATATACAAAAGGAGAGATAATATATGAAACGAATAAACTGGTATATTGTTTTGGGAAGTTCCTTAGTAATAGTATCCTTGATCCTTTATTTTATTCAGATTGCGATTTTTCGAAGAACTCATGAAACCTTCTTTTACATGTTACAAGATCTTGCCTTTGTCCCTGTACAGGTTCTCTTGGTTACCTTGATAATAAGCGGAGTGTTGAATATGAGGGAGAAGCGTCTCAGATTGGAAAAGTTGAATATGGTCATAGGAACCTTTTTCAGTGAGGTCGGAACAAGGCTGATAGCCTATTTTTCCAACTTCGATCCTAAATTAGATAACATTAGAAAGAATCTCATAGTAAGAAAAGAATGGTCTGATCAAGACTTTTTAAGTGTTAGAAAGAACCTTAAGAATTATGATTACGGGGTTGAGATTCAAAAGATTAATTTAGAAGATTTGCGCATATTCCTGACGGGGAAAAGACATTTTTTAGTGCGTCTCTTGGAAAACCCGGTTTTACTCGAACACGAATCATTCACAGAGCTTCTCAGAGCTGTTTTTCATCTGACGGAAGAATTAGCCGCGAGGGAGGATTTACAAAAGTTGCCGAATACTGATTGTGCACATCTTGCCGGTGATATTGCAAGGGCATATGTCTTACTGGTTCATGAATGGCTGGATTATATGAAACATTTGAAGGATAATTATCCCTATCTCTTTTCTCTTGCTATGAGAACGAATCCTTTTGATCAGAGTGCTACGGTGATTGTAAAATGAGCGGTAATTTATTTACAAAATAAATTAAAACAGGGAGGTGCTTATGATTTGCAGAGTAATCATTATTTCTATCATGAGCCTTTTACTCGTTTCCAGTGTATCAGCTCAGGTGTGTGTTGACTGCCATGAAAAGGTCACACCTAACATTGTTTCGGACTGGCAACTCAGCAAGCACGGTCAGACAGGTATTAGCTGCACATCATGCCATGGCGATCAACACCAATCTGCTCAAGATGTGGCAAAAGTAAATATCCCAACACCTGATACCTGTGCCATGTGTCACGCAACACAAGTTAAACAATTCAAGTCAGGAAAGCATGCCTTCGCATGGGCCTCTATGAAAGCCATGCCAACAGCTCACTGGCAACCTATGGCATTAATGGAGGGAATGAAAGGCTGTGGCGGATGTCATAAGATTGGACTCAAAACAGAGGCAGAGGTTAAAGAATTGAGAAAGGATGGTGCCGGATTTGGCTTGGCTTCATGTGATGCGTGTCATACCAGGCATGCCTTTTCTGTTAAAGAAGCGAGTCAGCCACAGGCCTGCCAGACCTGCCACATGGGGATTGACCATCCGCAGTGGGAAATGTATTCGTCTTCCAAACATGGAGTTCGATATTTGCTGAAACAGAACGGAACTCTTCCTGAAACAGTCGCTGCTCCAACCTGTCAAACCTGTCATATGCAAGAAGGAAATCATGCTAATAAAACAGCATGGGGATTTCTCGCTGTGAGGCTTCCGATGCCCGATGATAAACAGTGGGCTGTAGACCGTGCTACTGTTCTTCAAGGACTCGGTGTACTTGATCCTGACGGAAAACCGACAGCACGTCTTGAAGTTGTGAAGACAGCAGATGTAGCACGACTTACCCAGGAAGGTTGGCAGAAAGAAAGGGATAAGATGGTAAAGACCTGTAATCAATGTCACTCAGTTAATTTTGCAAGGGGTGAACTGGAAAAAGGCGACAAGATGATCAAGGAGGCAGATCATTTGATGGCTGAGGCAATTCGTATCATTGCAGGATTATACAAAGACGGTATACTTGCAAAACCAAAGAATTATGCCTACGCATTCCCGGATTTGCTTACCTTCCACGATGCACCAACGCCGATTGAACTGAAACTGTTTAAAATGTTTCTTGAACATCGTATGAGGACATTCCAGGGAACATTTCATGCCAACCCTGACTATGCACTATGGTATGGTTGGAGCTCAATGCAGTATGATCTGACAGAAATTAAAGAGATGGCTAAAGAGCTTCGGAGTAGCCACAAGGCTAAGAAAAAGTAAGAGTATAATCCTAAAACAAGAGCCTGTTTGCAGTCTTTGCCACAAACAGGCTCTAAAATTTAGGGACCGAAATGTAACCTATTTAACAGTTAAAAAAAGAATAGGGCTGTGACTCTTAGAGGGCGATTACTAAATTAAAAAGGAGGTGAGTTCAGTGGCAAAAGATCCCGTGTGTAATATGAATGTGGATGAAAAGAAGGCTGCAGCTACAAGCGTTTATAAAGGCAAGACTTATTATTTCTGTGCAAAGGTCTGTAAAGAGAAATTTGAAAGCGAGCCTGAGAAATATATCGCTAAAGAAAAGGAATAAACCAGGGATGAAAGGAATGATGAGTACACCTGAGGCAGAAGAAGAGAAAGAAGAAACACAAGAAGAGGAGGTTCCAAAAACTGATCCGCACGGACATTAATCTGTTTATTTACTGCACGCAATAGAGGTGAAGTATGACAGATTTCATAAAACTCGTTGCATACTATGTTACGGATGTTGCAGAGGGGATGGCAGGATATCGGTCAGCTTGCAGCTATTGTAGGAATACGGACTGTTTTAAATTTCTTTTTGACAAGAGAGCTGAAACAGATGAGCGATGTAAAATCAGATGCTAAACCATAACTTAAAAGATTAAGGTTAACAGGAGGGTATAATGCACTGGGATTATGGATGGGGATTGGGATTCGGATGGTTTTTTATGGTTCTCTTCTGGGTCCTGGTCATCCTTGGAATCGTTTATCTTGTTAAAGTGATTACCGGAGGTGCGAAAAAAGGAGAGAAGGAAGAGAGTGCTCTTGATATTCTCAAAAAGAGATATGCAAAAGGAGAGATAAGCAAAGAAGAATTTGAGAGGATGAAGGATGACTTAACGAAAACATGATTTTTCTAAAACGCATATTATCATTTTAACTCTGCAAAGTGTGAAAACCGAACATTATCATGAACAGAAACTATGAACATCGGTATAAGTAGCT
Source organism: uncultured Nitrospiraceae bacterium (assembly GCA_964558725.1). Taxonomy (GTDB): domain Bacteria; phylum Nitrospirota; class Thermodesulfovibrionia; order Thermodesulfovibrionales; family SM23-35; genus DASPRG01. The sequence goes on from CAZLFE010000108.1 coordinate 3,697, forward strand.
ATTCCTATGGCACAAACATCAGACAAACCTAAAATAATCCTTATCGTAGCACTGGTAGGCGTTATCAGTTTTCTACACTACTTCACTGCGATGCAAAAGATTTACCAGCATATCTTCTATCGTGATCTCTATTTTCTTCCTTTGATCCTTGCTGGATTCTGGTTTGGTCTTCGAGGTGGTTTAATTGCCTCTCTAAGTATTACAGCTATATATCTACCTTTTACACTGATGCATTGGCAAGGCTTTTCACCAGAAGATTTTGACAGAATATTAGAAATTCTGCTTTTTAATATTGTTGCTGTAGGTTTAGGTTTTATTTCGGACCGGGAGAAAGCTGAAGAAAAGGCTAAAAGAGAGGCCGATCAGATGGCGAGAGAACAGGCAGAGATTGCAAACCGTCTTAAGTCAGATTTTTTGTCTATTATTTCCCATGAGCTGAATACACCCCTTGTCAGCATTATTGGCTTCAATGATCTTCTCCTTGATGGTGTCGCTGGCAAACTTACGGAAGAACAGATTGATGACTTGAAAAAGATAGATAAAAATTCAAAAAAGCTGCTTGAACTCTTAAATGCAATACTCGATTTCATTCGACTCGAGGCAAAATCTGTAGAAACAAAAGAGGTTAATTTGTCGGATTTGATTGAAGAGACTAAATCCGAAACCCGGGTGTTAATAAGTGAATCAGGTCTGAATTTTGTTTGGAAAGTTGATCCTGATCTACCGCATATAGATACAGACCCAACAAAATTGAAGGTTATACTCAAGAACCTAATCAGTAATGCGGTAAAGTTTACAGAGAAAGGAAGTGTTACGTTAGACATTCTTAAACGTGATAGCTGTATTGAAATCAGCGTGAGTGACACAGGGATTGGAATACCACCGGAATCGCTGCCAATAATTTTCGAGCCATTCCGCCAGGTAGAGAGTCCCCTTACGCGTCGCCATGGCGGGGTAGGGATGGGGCTCTATATCGCAAAACGATTGCTGGAAATTCTTGGTGGGAATATCAAAGTTGAGAGCGAGGTTGGCAGTGGTTCTACCTTTCGCGTCTGGATTCCTACTGGCGAGAACCTTAGTAGACTCAATAGATGAAAGAGGTTTATTGATTTTGTAATTTACTTCTTTATGAGACGAATACTGAATGAGACAAATACTGACAATATGATGAGTCAAAATCCTACAATAAAATCAGATAAATTCCAATGCTCTTGTCTTATTCCAGGGTATATACTTATTAAGATGAATATTACCGTACTTTGTGTTGGGAGGAAGAGATGAAGGTTGTAGATCCTGTCTGCAAAATGACCATTGAAGCAAAAGATGCTGTAGGAACTACATATAAAGGCATTACCTACTATTTCTGCTCAGGGGTATGTAAAGAGGATTTTGATAAGGACCCGGAAACCTTTATTGGTGAAAAGGTTACTGAGCAGAAGAGAAAGGTCGCCGAAGGCGGAGTGATTTATACGTGTCCGATGCACCCCGAGGTGAGGGAAACAAAACCTGTTCCCTGTTCAAAGTGCGGTATGGCCCTTGAAGCAGTTGCTCTTTCAATACCGACAAAAACTGAATGGACATGTCCCATGCATCCTGAGATTGTCCGCGATTCTCCTGGAAGCTGTCCCATCTGTGGAATGGCCCTTGAACCAAAAACAGTTTCGGCAGAGGAGGAAGCAAACCCGGAGCTTGCCAGTATGATGCGACGTTTCCGTGTTGGGATTGTTCTTACAATTCCGTTGGTCTTTATTGCTATGCGTGACATTATACCAGGACTTTCCCTCGAAAGTTTTATCCCTCTGAAGATTATCAATTGGCTAGAGCTTATTCTTGCAACGCCTGTTGTCCTCTGGGGTGGATGGCCATTTTTTGTACGGGGATGGCAGTCGATTGTAAACCGTAGCCCTAACATGTTTACTTTAATTGGGTTTGGTGTAACTGTCGCTTATGTCTACAGTATTGTAGCAACGCTTTTTCCCAGAATGTTTCCCATTTCCTTCAGAGGCGAGGGTGGAATGGTTGCTACCTATTTCGAGGCAGCCGCAGTCATTACGACACTTGTACTGCTCGGTCAGGTATTGGAACTCAGGGCTCGGAGCAAGACAGGGGCAGCTATCAAGGAACTTCTCGGACTGGCTCCCAAAACAGCCCGGATAATTCTCGATGATACAAGTGAGAGGGATGTACCTCTTGAACAAGTTCGCCCAGGAGATCTTCTACGCGTACGACCAGGGGAGAAGGTGCCTGTTGATGGAATAGTAATCGAAGGATCGAGCTCAGTTGATGAGTCGATGGTAACAGGTGAACCAATTCCTGTTGAAAAGCAACAGGGCGATAAAGTTATTGGTGCGACAGTGAATGGCACAGGTTCATTGATTATGAGGGCCAAGAAGGTTGGAGCTGAGACTCTCTTATCACAGATAGTCAGAATGGTTGCTGAGGCACAACGCAGTCGGGCCCCTATTCAAAAGCTGGCGGACATAGTTGCTGGATATTTTGTTCAGGTCGTAGTTGCAGTTGCAATTGTAACCTTTATTATTTGGGCCTGGATAGGACCAGAGCCACGGATGGCTCATGCCCTTATTAGTGCTGTCGCTGTTTTGATTATAGCCTGTCCGTGCGCTCTTGGTCTTGCAACACCGGTTTCAATAATGGTCGCTATGGGAAAAGGTGCAACAGCGGGTGTTCTTTTTAAAAACGCAGAGGCAATAGAAGTAATGAAAAAGGTAGACACCCTTGTAGTGGATAAGACTGGCACGCTTACAGTGGGAAAGCCAAAAGTTGTGAGTGTATTTTCAGTCAATGGATATGACGAAAAAACGATAATTTATTATGCAGCCAGCATCGAGCGTGGCAGCGAACATCCTCTCGCAGCGGCAATTGTAACAGGTGCCGAAGACAGAGGTGTAACGCTTGCACAGGTTGAGTCATTCAAATCGATTACTGGAAAAGGAGTGACTGGAAAAGTAGATGGGCATGAGGTGGTGCTCGGCAATCATAAGCTACTCGATGATCTCCGCATCGATCCGGCTGAATTGTCAGCCAAAGCAGAAACAATGCATAGTGAAGGACAGACGGCAATGTTTGTCACTGTGGACGGAAAAGTAATCGGAATTGTTGGCGTAGCTGATCCAATAAAAGAAACAACACCGGAAGCTGTTCAGCGACTTCATGAGGAAGGCATCCGAGTTGTTATGCTTACGGGAGATAATCGTACCACAGCAGAGGCTGTCTCCGGGAAACTTGGCCTTGACGATGTCATTGCAGAGGTGCTGCCGGACCAGAAGGCTGATGTGATCAAGCGTCTTCAGCAAGATGGGCGCTTTGTGGCAATGGCAGGGGATGGCATTAATGATGCTCCTGCTTTGGCGCAAGCTCAGGTGGGTATTGCCATGGGGACAGGTACTGATGTTGCAATGGAAAGTGCAGGTGTTACGCTTGTAAAAGGAGACCTTCGGGGAATATTGAGGGCACGTCGCTTGAGTAAGGCTACAATGAGGAATATTAAACAGAATCTGTTCTGGGCTTTTGTATATAATGCCCTCGGTGTACCTATAGCAGCTGGAGTTCTCTACCCTTTCTTCGGTATTCTACTCAGTCCCGTTATTGCAGCTGCTGCTATGAGCTTCAGCTCGGTATCAGTTGTAGGCAATGCACTCAGGTTGCGGAGGGTGAAGCTCTAAACTAAAATAAGTTCAGGCAAAATATTGATTCTTACCT
>CAZLFE010000109.1:0-1638 GCA_964558725.1 uncultured Nitrospiraceae bacterium
TGGTGAGGTTGTTTTCAATACCTCTATGACAGGTTATCAGGAAATCCTCACAGACCCTTCATACAAAGGGCAGATTGTGACTATGACTTATACCCAGATAGGAAATTATGGAGTGAATTACGAGGATATAGAATCCCTCGGGGGCCCGAAGGTAGAAGGCTTTATTGTTAAAGAATACCTGCCTTTCCCGAACAACTGGCGAGCTGAAAAGTTCAGAGTCCAAAAGTCAAAATCCAAGGGCATAAATTCATTATCAGATTATTTAAAACAATACAGGATTGTCAGTATAGAAGGGATAGACACCAGAGCCCTTACTAAGCATTTAAGAGACTATGGCTCACAGATGGGGATAATCTCAACAAAGGATTTAAACCCTGAGAGTCTGCTCAAAAAGGTAAAAAAACATCCAGGGATTCTAGGTATTGACCTCGTGAAAGAGGTAACCTCAAAAAAAGCACATTCATGGGAAGAAGGTTTGTGGAGATGGCAGCCTGCTAACGCAGGAGTTCAAAGTTCACAGTTAAAAGTTGAAAGTTTTGAAGACAATAACTCAGCTCTCTGCTCTCAGCTCTCAGCTCTGAAGAGGGTTGTCGTCTATGATTTTGGAGTTAAACTCAGCATTCTGAGGAACCTTGTGGACACACATTTTGATGTCTCTGTCGTGCCTGCAAAGACTCCTGCCGAAGAAGTACTTAATATGAAACCCGATGGGATACTCCTCAGCAACGGCCCTGGAGACCCCGAGGCAGTTACCTATGCTGTCAAAAATACAAAAAAGCTTATCGGCAAAAAGCCCATTCTTGGCATCTGCCTCGGCCATCAGCTTCTTGGCTTAGCAATGGGAGGAAGGACATACAAACTCAAATTCGGTCACCACGGAGGAAACCACCCGGTAATGGATCTGGCGACTGAGAAGGTTGAGATTACCTCCCAGAACCATAACTTCTGTGTAGATACAAAGGGGCTTAAGGGACAGGTAAAACTCACGCATAAGAATCTTTATGACGGAACTGAAGAAGGAATGAGACATGTTGAACTCCCGATATTCTCTGTCCAGTATCATCCAGAGGCAGGTCCTGGCCCCAATGACGCAGGTTATATTTTTAAGAGGTTCAGGGAGATGATTGAGGAGAAATTTTAGATGAAAAAAACCATTACATCAGAAATCTACCATCTTTTACATCCAAAGACTGTGTTTTTTCTGACAAGCATCAGCAAAAAAGGAAAACCCAATGTCATGACTTGCGCATGGGCAACACCTGTAAGTGAGGAGCCACCAATTGTGATTGTCTGTGTCTCAAAAGAAAATTACACAGCTATGTTAATAAAGCAGACAGGGGAGTTTGTGATAAATATTCCAACAAAGAAACTTTTAAAGGCACTATGGATTTGCGGGAGGACATCTGGAAGGGATATAGATAAATTTGAGAAGGCAAAACTGAAGACCGCACCTCCTAAAAGAGTAAAAGCTCCTGTCATTCGCGATTGCATTGGTCATATTGAATGTCAAGTATGGAAGACAGTAGATGCAGGTGAATGTTATGCGTTCTTTGGCAAGGTCCTTTCTGCGTATGCTGATGATACATATTTCAGGAAAGGTATATGGAGTGAAAAAGCAGAAATCCCATTGCATCTCGG
>CAZLFE010000109.1:1738-4785 GCA_964558725.1 uncultured Nitrospiraceae bacterium
ATTCCGCATTAAGTGCGGAATGACAGACTTTTACAACTATTCAAGAATGTAATATCTTGTAGTTCAGTGCGTGGATAATTCATTGTCATTCCCGCTTGTCGGGAATCTTTCTGTGAAAAAAGGATTTCGGACAAGCCGAAATGACATAAAAAGAGAAGAGGTAACTTTCGGAACGAGGTTAAATGCCAAAAAGGACTGATATAAAGAAGATTCTCCTGATAGGTTCTGGGCCTATAATCATAGGCCAGGCATGTGAGTTTGACTACTCTGGCACTCAGGCATGTAAGGCACTTCGTGAAGAAGGTTACGAAATTGTACTTGTCAACTCAAACCCAGCAACAATAATGACCGATCCCGAGATGGCTGACGCAACATATATAGAGCCTCTGACTGCAGATATCCTTGAGTTGATAATCAAAAAGGAAAGACCTGACGCCCTCCTCCCGACCATGGGTGGCCAGACTGCTCTAAATCTGTCTGTAGAACTCGCCGAGGAAGGTGTCCTTGATAAATATGAAGTTGAACTTATTGGAGCAAAGCTCGGTGCAATAAAGAAGGCCGAGGACAGGGAACTTTTCAAGGAGGCTATGGTAATGATTGGCCTGGAGGTCCCAAAGTCTGCTTATGTTGGTTCCCTCAAAGACGGGCTTGAAGCAGTAAAGGATATTGGATTCCCTGCAATCCTGAGACCCTCCTTTACCCTCGGAGGCACAGGAGGCGGTATAGCTTACAACAGAGAAGAGTACAGAGAACTGCTTGAACGAGGGCTGAAGCTCAGCCCCATCAATCAGGTGCTCGTCGAAGAATCAGTCCTCGGGTGGAAGGAGTATGAGCTCGAGGTCATGCGTGATAGAAAAGATAATGTTGTTATTATCTGTTCCATAGAAAACTTTGATCCAATGGGAATACACACAGGAGATTCAATTACCGTTGCACCGGCCCAGACCCTTACGGATAAGGAATATCAGAGGATGCGCGATGCAGCCATCGCAATCATACGCGAGGTGGGTGTTGACACTGGTGGTTCAAATATCCAGTTTGCCCTCAATCAGAACAACGGAAGGATGGTAGTAATAGAGATGAACCCGAGGGTGTCGAGGAGCTCAGCCCTCGCATCAAAGGCAACAGGGTTCCCAATTGCAAAGATCGCAGCAAAGCTTGCTATTGGTCTGACCCTCGACGAGATACCGAATGATATCACGAGGGAAACTCCAGCCTCTTTCGAACCAACAATTGACTATGTCGTGACAAAGTTCCCACGCTTTGCGTTTGAGAAATTTCCCGAAGCAGACCCAACACTCACCATACAGATGAAGTCAGTCGGAGAGGTGATGGCCATCGGAAGGACCTTCAAAGAGTCACTCCAGAAGGCTATGAGAAGCCTTGAAATTGGAAGCTACGGCCTTGAAGATCTGAAAGCTGATATGAACCTTATCAAGGGTAAACTTAAGACCCCAAACGCTGAAAGGGTATGGTATATTGCACAAGCCCTGAGAGAAGGTATGAGCATTCAAGAAATATATGAGCTTACATGGATAGACCCGTGGTTTCTTCACAATATTAAGCAGATAATAGAAATGGAAGAAAGGATACGGAATTACGGGAAGGGGATTAAAAAAGAGGCAAGCCTGAGCCTTGCACCATATCTCATTCCTAAGGATCTTCTCATGGAGGCAAAAGGATATGGCTTTTCAGATAGAAGGATTGCAAAACTCCTTAATGTAGATGAGTCTGATATTAGGCATCTGAGGCGCCAACAAACTATGCATGCTGTTTACAAGATGGTTGACACCTGTGGAGCAGAGTTCGCTGCATATACACCGTATCTGTATTCAACATATGAAAAGCCGTTTTATTCAATTACGAGTAACGAGTTCATTAATCCCTCCATCCCCCCTTTAGCAAAGGGGGGCGAGGGGGGATTTGTTGAATGTGAAGCAAGTCCGAGCAGGAGAAAGAAGATTCTCATCCTCGGCTCCGGTCCGAACAGAATAGGACAGGGTATCGAGTTCGACTACTGTTGTGTGCACGCAGTATTTGCACTTAAGGAACTCGGTTATGAGACGATTATGGTAAATTGTAACCCTGAAACTGTCAGTACAGATTATGACACAGCAGACAGGCTTTACTTTGAGCCCCTTACCATGGAGGATGTGCTTAATATTATCGATACCGAAAGGCCCGAAGGTGTTATAGTCCAGTTTGGAGGCCAGACTCCCCTGAAACTTGCTGTTCCCCTCGAAAAAGAAGGTGTAAAAATCCTCGGAACCTCTCCCGACTCCATAGATCGCGCAGAAGACAGAAAAAGGTTTAAAGAACTCCTCCATAAGCTCGGTTTAAAACAGGCTGAAAGTGATACTGCCATGTCTGTTGAAGATGCTCTCAATGCAGCAGAGAGAATAGGATATCCTGTGATGATAAGACCATCCTATGTACTCGGTGGTAGGGCCATGGAGATAGTCTATGATGAAAAATCTCTTACAGACTATATGAAAAGAGCTGTAAAGGCATCTCCTGAACATCCCGTCCTTGTAGATAAGTACCTCGAAGATGCTATCGAGGTAGATGTCGATGCCTTATCCGATGGGAGAGATATCATTATAGGGGGGGTGATGGAACATATTGAACAGGCAGGCATTCATTCGGGAGATTCAGCATGCTCCCTTCCTCCACATTCTTTGAATAAAAAGATTGTTGATGAGATAAAGCGGCAGACAAAGGCGCTTGCTAAAGAGCTCAACGTCGTGGGTCTGATGAATATACAGTTTGCTGTAAAAAAGGAGAAAATCTATATTATCGAGGTGAATCCGAGGGCATCGAGGACGATTCCTTTTGTAAGCAAGGCAACAGGTATGCCCTTAGCAAAGATTGCAGCAAAGGTGATGGTAGGTGAAACATTAAAGGAGCTTGGTATTACAGAAGAGAGAGAGATAGAACATATCTCCATCAAAGAGGCTGTCTTCCCCTTTGATAGATTCCCGGGAGTTGATACCATACTCGGCCCAGAAATGAAGTCAACAGGAGAAGTCATGGGAATAGACGTAGAC
>CAZLFE010000109.1:4795-7303 GCA_964558725.1 uncultured Nitrospiraceae bacterium
GACGTAGACTTTGGACGTGCTTTCGGAAAATCTCAGTTTGCCTGTGGCAACAGGATTCCTTTAGCGGGAAAGATATTCATCAGTCTCAAAGATAAGGACAAACCTGCGGGAGTTTCAATCGCAAAAAAACTGCTTGAGCTCGGTCTCTCAGCAATCGCAACGAGAGGAACCGCCCGGTATCTCAAGGAACATGGTCTTGAGGTTGAGGTCATTAACAAGGTTATTGAGGGGAGGCCACATATTGTTGACCTCATCAAGAATAGGGAGATTCATTTCATCATTAATACCGTCAGTGGTGCTCAGGCACAAAAAGACTCTTTCTCCATACGTCAGAGTGCCCTTCAGTACAAGATACCTTTCACGACAACAATATCAGGCGCCTTTGCAGCAGTAAAGGCGATAGAGACTCTAAAGAAGAAACAGGTTAATATAAAATCAATACAGGAATATCATAAAGACTTATTAACACCAAAAATATCTTTACCACATTCCAGAACACTTATAACAAAATCATCTTCATAATTTTTCACATTTTCTTCATTGCCTCTTCACACTTTTTTGTTATGCTAAACCTAAGAATAAAACTAACAAGGAGGTATTTATGAATAGAATTTTTATAGCATTAATCTTCAGTCTCCTGATAGCTGGGTGTGTGGCGCACGTCACGCCAGAGGGAACATATTTAGAACCCCTCCCGGCAACAATTATAGTAGGGCCTCCTGTTGTTGTAGCACCACCGCCATACTTCGTAGTCCGGCCGCTTCCACCTGTGGTTTTGTATCCGGATAGGCACATCTATTTCTACAATGATATTTATTATTACAACTATGGCGGAGACTGGTATTACGGCAAGCATGACAGAGGGCCCTGGCACAGACTGGACAAAAAATACTATCCGCCTCGCTCAAGGCCACACGGACGAGACCTCGATGACCGCCGTGATCGCCATGATTAAGTATTGAGAGAGATTTTTGTCATTTACCCGGCAAAACCCCTCTTTGGCAAAGAGGGGTGAGGGGAGGTTTTATAAATCAGGAATGGTAGCTCGAAAGCTTTGGGGTTCTTAAAATCCCCCTTCTCCCCCTTTTCCAAAGGGGGAATTGAAGAATATTTTCATACTCCTCTATCTACCAATGGCTTATATAGTTTGCTGCGAAAGCAGGGGCAAGAATGACAGAGTCAGTATTTTTATTCTTTAGCGTATAATTATGACTTAATATCACAATAAATATGAGCAAAGGACATTCCCAAAAAAAGACCGTCTCTTTTTTACTCCTTTTTATCATGCTCCTTTTGCTGTCGTCCGTCCATGCTGAAAATAATTCTTCTGACCAGAAGGGTTTCTTATGGAAGGTCCAATCTAAAACTAATACTGCCTACATTGTCGGTTCAATTCATGCTTACAAGAGTGAACTCTATCCACTACCGAAAAAGATGGAAAACGCCTTCGATAAATCAGATGCATTGGCAGTAGAAGCAAATATCAATGAGATAAAGCCTGAGTCGATGATGACCATGATTAATGGCGCTTTGTATAAAGACAAGAGTACGCTGGAAAAACATCTTTCGAAGGAAACCTACGAGATGTCAGTACAAAAGTTAAAAGAGCTCGGACTTCCCCTGGAACTCTTCCAAAATACCAAGCCCTGGTTTGTTGCATTGACTGTAACAAGTATGGAGTTACAGAAACTCGGTTTAAATCCGGAATATGGGATAGACATCTATTTTCTTAAGAAAGCGGAAAATAAGAAAAGAATAGTGGAACTTGAAAGCATCGATTACCAGGTCAATCTTTTGAGCAGCTTCTCAGATACCGAACAGGAGTTATTCCTTGTCTCCACACTCAGGGACTTGCATTTTTTCAAACGAGAAATAAATACCCTACTGAAGGCATGGAATACAGGTGATACCAAAACCATGGAATCTTTTGTATCCAAGAGTTTACAGGATGATCCCCGAATGCTGCCTATATATGAGAAGCTCGTTTTTAAAAGGAATAAAAACATGGCTTCAAAAATAGAAGGTTATCTAAGGACAAAGGAGCAATATTTTGTAGTCGTCGGCGCAGCGCACCTGGTTGGAAAAGAAGGGGTCATTGAGATATTGAAGAAAAAAGGGTACCTCGTTGAACAGCTCTGAGGCTGCAATGTTGAGACAGTTATAGCTTCCCGCTGGCCAAGTCCTCTATCCCTTAAGGAACATTCCTTCTAGAATCCCATGGTTCGATAAAATCGAGTGGTCTGCCTATTTCTCACTGTAGCCCACAAAAGCCTCAATTGTAGAAATCTGTTTAGTTCCTGTACAAGTAACAAAACAGAGTATTTAGCATATGACTTTCTATTTGAATGTTGCATCGGCAAAAACCGGCGGGATATTGAATACAAGGAGAAATAATCGTTTCATGGAGTAACCTTGTGGGACGGAACATTATCGTGATGTCAGGTTATTGATAACACCTACTAAGACTCAGTTCAGGAAGGTCGACACAATTGAGAATTAACAAGGGAA
>CAZLFE010000110.1:0-7279 GCA_964558725.1 uncultured Nitrospiraceae bacterium
TCTTGACTTTTATTTTGCTTTTAGTATGTCATAATAGGTTAATTTTTATTTGGCAATAATCTCCCTTTAAGGGTTTATATATATCAATGAGGCTAATAGTTAAGAAACTTCGCAGGATTGAAACCACCATATTCGAAAACATACGATTTAAGCTTTCCCTTTTTATTCTCGTGCTGCTCACAATTACCACCTCGGTATTTTACATCATCACAGTACGCATGATGGATCAGTATCTCTTGAATGAGCTCATCAAAAGGACAGAATCATTGAGCAGAAGCGCTGCTGCATCAGCTGCTCATAGCATTCTTTTAGGAGATGTTCTTGGCATCGACACTATTGTTTCTAAATTAAAAGATATTAACAGAGATATTGAGTACATTGCTGTCGTTGACACTGATATGAAAGCACTTACTCTTACCGATATTAAAAGGATAGGGGAGAAATTAGAGCCTGCAAAAGGGACTATAATTAAACCGAGTAAAGATGGAATAGTGATACACGAGGTGGCAGGTCTTTCGGGTAATTATTTTGAGATAGTAACCCCGATCATTTTTAAAGATAAACGACTCGGTACAATTTTACTCGGTGTAAATAAGTCAGTGCTTCTTGATGCAAAGCACAAAGCTCGTGACAGAATACTGGCAGTATTTGCCGCTAATCTTCTCATAGGCATTACTGGCATTTTCATGCTTTCCTATTTTATAACAAGACCTATAAAAGAGCTTTCCATCGGAGTTGATGAGCTCAAGAAAGGAAAAAGCAGGCCACTCAAGGTTTATTCAGGAGACGAACTCGGAAAATTGACAGAAAGTTTTAACAAGATGGCAAAACTGATAACGGAACAGAAGCAAAACCTTAACGAATATGCTCAAGAACTCGAAGAGGCATATCTCTCCACAGTAAGAGTTCTCGCTGCTGCTATAGATGCCAGAGACCCCGATACACACGGTCACTCAACAAGAGTTGCCAGACTCTCTTTAAAGGTTGGTAAGGCAATCGGTCTCAGCGACAGAGAACTTGAAGACCTCGAGATAGCGAGCCTTTTGCATGACGTGGGGAAGCTGAAAACTCCTGATTATATATTGCAAAAAACAGGGACGCTCGACTCTTCAGAATATGGAGAAGTGATGTGCCATCCTGAAGACGGGGCAGAGATCCTGAGCAAGGCACCCTCACTGAAAAAGTATATACCATCGGTCAGACACCACCACGAATGGTACAATGGTAATGGCTACCCGGATAAGCTGCGGGGAGAAAAAATCCCAATCTTTGCAGCTATCATATCCATAGTTGATGCCTTTGACACGATGACCTCAACAAGGCCTTACAGAAATGCATTATCACAGGAAGATGCGCTCAGGGAGCTGGCTCATCTTTCTGGAAAACAGTTTCACCCCCATCTTGTTGAAGTCTTCATCAGAGTAATGAATGAGCATTAACAGACTGACGAGTAACTACATGGATCAGCGATGAAGGGCTTACTGAAAAAGTTAGTTTTTCTGTTCGGTATATCGTTATTTCTCTGTTTCTCTTCGTGCGCCCACTTAGAAAAAGAATCTGTCATGAAAAAAGAGCCCGCTGCGCAGAAAGAACCTGTTACACAGGAAGAACCTGCTAAGGAAAAGGAGCCTGCCAAGGAAGAAAAATACGATAACATTAAGATAGCTCAAAAGTATCTTGCTGAAGGAGATATTCAAAAAGCACTTGAGACATACAACGATGCTTATATTAAAAATCCTGATGATATAACCTTACGGAGTAACTATTTCAAAACAATTGAACATATTAAGAAAAATGCTGACCAAGCATTTGTAAAAGAAGAGTATGCTTCAGCAGGATTTATGTACCGTGCCTTGTTGAACAACTGTCAACACGCTAAGAGTTTTGTCAGTATCCTATCGCTCGATAAAGACTACCTTGGTAACAGGATCGAAAGCTGTTCAAAAATTCTTCTCGAAAAAGGCCTCGTGCAATATAGAGGGGGAAATCTCAAGGAAGCGATTTCCATATGGAAAACCATTCTTACCTTTGATCCTGAAAATAGAGAAGTAAAAAAGGCGGTTGAGACGGCTTCCATTCAGTTAAAAAACTTGCGAAAATAAAACTATTATGTTAAACCTCAGGCAACATGATATTGATCTGTGCCCCCGGAAAATAGGCAAGATTTATTTCCCTCTCTTTTCCCCAAGCCCAATCAGGTATGATCGAAAGCTTTGCTGTTCCTGAGCGGATGGAGAGTTTGCCATTCCACTGATTAACAAATCGTCTTACTGCAGCAAGGCCATGTCCCCGTCCCTTATCAGAATACCTCGATGCACCATGGAGCAATGCCTTTTCAATGGCATCAAGGTCATCTTTTAACTTTAACCTTCCTGACAGGGATTCCCTGAAGCCTATACCTATATCCATAACTGCAATCTTAACAACATTTTTGTTCATGTTCTGAAAATGATACTTCTGTATCCCCACAAAACCAGTACCCTCGCTATGCTCAAGGATATTCTGACAGACTTCTGAAAGGGCAACGATAAAGCCGTTAATTGCCCTTTCATCATAGTGGAGATGCCTGGCAAGTATTGCATGGGCACGGCCATTAACCTTACCAACGATAAAATGGATGTCATCCGACTTTTCTATGGGGGTGATCTCAAGGAGGACATCTGAATAGGAACTCCTTAAATATTTTTCTGGTATTTCTGGCTCCGGAGGCTCAAGCCTGAAGTACTTGTTGGCGAACTTGAAGAAATCCATTCTCTCGAGATATTTAAGGACCTCTTCAGCCCTGGGAAGGAAAATAGTTTTCCGAACACCCTCTGATTTTGAAAGTTCACCAATCTCGAGAAGGCCGACCATACCATAAGGTTCTATAAAAGTCACCTCTTGAAGGTCAATGCTCACTGATTCTCTAAAGATATGTTGAGCTTGCTCAAAAGTATCTTCTGTTACCTGTATCATTGAATACACTTTATCAAATAGGTTCTATCACTTCAACCTTTAAGACCTTTGTATCAGAATTATTTGTAAGATAAAGATCGATAAAAAATAGTTAAAGCACTATAAGAAAATCAGATTTCTATTTTGCCTTGACATTAATGTTTATGTTCTTGACTTTTGTTTTTGATTAAGATAGTTTTAAAGACAAAAAATAAAATATATTCATGGAGCTAAATCCAGAAGGAGGTGATAATTTAACAAGAGTAAAGAAGAATCTGAACTAATGAATGTGCAAAGAAACCTTAGTAAAGAAGAAGAATCTGCACAATGAATGTGCAAAGAAACCTTAGAAGGAGGTGAAGTATGAAAGAAAAAGATATTATCAGTAAAGACCTCGCGCGGGAATTAAAAGCCCACGGAATAAACAGAAGAGACTTCCTGAAATATTGCGCTGCAACAGCAGCTGTATTCGGCCTCTCAGAATTCGAATTTACAACAGGAGTCGTCCATGCCTTAGAAAAAACTACCTCCGGCAAGCCAGCAGTGATGTGGCTTGAAGGGCAGGCCTGCGCAGGTTGCACGATTTCCCTTACTCAATCTCTGAACCCGCCAATTTCTTCTATTATTCTGGATAAGTTATCTATTCGGTATCATGCGACTGTTATGGCAGCTGCAGGGGAAGTTGCTGAAAAGGTGAGACGCGAGACCATGAAAGAAGGTGGTTATATCTTAATCGTGGAAGGTGCAATTCCTTCTGCTGACGACCGCTACTGGATGCATGGTGAGATTTCAGGCAGAAAAATGGTCGAAGAAGCGGCCAAAAAAGCAGCGGCCATCCTCGCCGTAGGAGCCTGTTCTGCCTATGGTGGAATCCCAAGAGCCTGTGTATCCAAAGGGATAGGAGTGAGCGAAGCCCTCAAAAAGGCCGGGATTGATAAGCCTGTCGTAAACATTTCCACTTGTCCGGTCCATCCTGATCACCTGGTAGGGACAATCCTTCATGTCCTTGTTACCGGAAAACCACCAGCGCTGGATTCGAAAGGACGTCCTGCAATGTATTTTGGAGAGGTATCAATGCATGATAATTGCAGGCGCCGCGCTCACTTTGATGCCGGTGAATTCCTCAAGGATTGGAACGACCCTAAACAGAAAAACTGGTGTTTGTTTGAAAAGGGATGTAAAGGGCCTGTTTCCAATATCGATTGTACTATTCGCAAATGGAATGATGGAATTAGCTTTTGCCTTGACTGTGGCGGTGTCTGTCAGGCTTGTGGCGAACCTGTTTTTTATGACAAAGTGACTCCTCTTTATACTGCTGAAAACGAAATCTCTAAGAAGATATGGGCTATGAGAAAAAACGGTTCCTTTAATACAAAGAATGGTTGAAGGGAGGTGAGAAGAAATGGCAAAGAAAATTACAATACATCCAGTTACAAGAATTGAAGGGCATCTCACCATTGAAGTAGAAATCGAAAATGGCAAGGTAAAAGATGCCTGGAGTAGTGGTACCATGGCCCGAGGTTTTGAGGCCATGCTCATTGGAAAAGACCCACGAGACGCCTCCTATATAACCAGCCGTTTCTGCGGGGTCTGCTATAGTGTCCACCAGTTAGCTTCTGCGCGCGCTCTGGATGCAGCTTTTGGGGCTCAGGTTCCCTGGGGAGGGAATCTCATTAGAAACCTCGTTATGGGCGCTGAATACATCTACGACCATCCACTTCATTTTTATCAGCTAAGCGCACTCGACTATATCGATATTATGGCTATCGCTAATTACAACGGGAAAGACAAAGAATTGCTGGCTGTAAAGGATAAGATCATTGGATTGGTTCAGTCGAAAGACACATATCCTTTAACACCGCGCTATGAGCCAGATGAATTTACTGTCAAAGACCCGGATATCGTAATCTCCGCAGTCAATCATTATCTTAAGGCACTCAAGATGCATGCGAAAGCCAGAAATATGGGTGCGATATGGGGTGGGAGAACTCCTCATTACCAGAATATCGTGGTTGGAGGTGTAACCTCATATCCTGATTTAAACCAGTGGGCTCGTTTCCGCACCATGCTTGATGAGCAGAAAAAGTTTATTGAAGAGGTCTATATCCCTGATGTCCTTACTTTTGGAAAAGGTCCTCTGTGGCCACTCGCCAAGATGGGTGTCGGTGGTGGTCATTACAACTATCTCTCTTATGGTGACTTTCCAAAAGATCCAGCAGGCAAAGACCTTGTCTTTCCAGCCGGTGTCATTATCGGTCTTGACCCTGCGAATATAAAAGTTGATCCTGTTGATACGAAAAAGATTACCGAATCGGTGAAATATGCATGGTATAAGGAAAAGAAGCCTGTGCATCCTTATGATGGCGAGCAGGTATTTGATCTTGACAAAAAGGGTGCATATTCCTTTGTCAAGGCCCCCCGTTACGACGGTAAAGCAATAGAAGTTGGGCCACTTGCACGGATGATTATAGCCAAAAATCCTGATGTTATCGGATTGGTCAAGGAAGGTGCTAAACCAGGTGCAGTAGCACGTCATGCAGCCCGAGCCATTGAAACAAAACTGGTCGTGGATGCCTGCTACGTGTGGCTTGATCAACTTCTCACTGAGATGACCAAGCCGGGATTTAAGATCCATGACACTGCGCATTGGGATCCACCAGAAAGCGGCATGGGTGCAGGATTCCATGAGGCACCCCGAGGTGCTCTGGGGCATTGGATTAAGATTAAAAACAAGAAGACGGAGAATTATCAGGCTGTAGTACCTTCGACATGGAATGCCTCGCCTCGATGCGAAAATAAAGTCCGCGGACAATATGAAGAATCCCTCATTGGTGCACCTGTACCTGATCCTGAAAACCCGATCAACGTAGTCCGGATTATCCGTTCCTTTGATCCCTGTCTGGCCTGTGCTATCCACATTATTGATCCTCAGACAAATGAGATCCGGAAGTTCCTCATAGAATGAAAAAACCGACTGCGTCTTCTGCAGCAGATTCAATGGGGGGAGCAACAAGCTCCCCCCAAAAAATTGCCATTCTTGGGGTTGGCAATCTCCTCCTGTCTGATGAAGGAGTTGGAGTCCATGTGGCCAACGAGCTTATGAAGATGGATCTGCCTTCTGAGGTCTCTGTTGTTGAGGGAGGGACCGACGGCTTCCGTCTCTTAAATGTTATCACAGAGGCTGATCGCCTTATCGTGATAGATGCGGTTAAAGGAGGAGCAGAACCTGGTTCTCTCTACCGTTTCGACATTAATGAAGTCCAAAATTGTCCGTCCGGGTTTAAGACATCTGTTCATCAGATTGGAATTTTGGAAGTCATAAATCTGTCGGGGCTGATTGGAAAAACACCTCATACGACGGTTATTGGTATCGAACCTAAATCTCTCGACATGAGTATGGAATTGACGCCTGAAATTAAATCCAAGATACCGAGAATCATTGATTTGATATTCGAGGAATTAAGAAAGTATAATATAACTATAAATAAACAGTAAGGTGGTTTTATAAAATGTGTGTAGCAGTCCCTACCAAAGTAGTCAGTGTTGAGGATGATACAGCCGTTGTAGACGTCTCTGGTGCAAGGCGGGCTGTAAGCCTCCTTCTCATGGAAGATAAAATAAATGTTGGTGATTACGTGCTTGTCCATGCTGGTTTTGCAATCCGGAAGATTGATGAAGATTATGCAAAGGAAACCCTCGATCTTTTCAATAAGATGTTTGGAACACAGGAGAGATTAGACTAAAAATATCCTCCCTTAATCCAAAAAATCATTTAAGATAATGCAGACATTGTGAAAAAATTTATTTTTCGATACCTTAGTGTACCCTTAAGTGATGGTTTTGGGAATATTTTTGTTAATAAACAAATAAGGATATTCCCAATATCTTATCGAGTTAAATAAATTTTTGAACAATGTCTGCATTATCCTGTCAAAAAAACTCCTGCCTCTGAAAAATTTTTAAGCCTTCTTCACAAAATCTTTGAAACCCTTTAATATCCTGAGGCCGAGTTCCTGACTCTTTTCAGGATGGAACTGGGTTGCAAAGACATTCTCCTTCCAGACCATAGAGGTAAACGTTACCCCGTAATCAGTAGTGGTTGCAATTAAATCTTTATCATCAGGTGCAACATAGAAAGAGTGAACAAAATAAAAAAATCCCTCATCCTGTATGCTTTCAAGGATTGGCGGTCTCCTCAGAATGTTTATAGTATTCCAGCCCATATGAGGGACCTTGAGGTTGTTTTCAGGGAATCTGATAACCTTTCCGCTGAAGATATTTAATCCTTGACCCCTGCCGAACTCTTCTGATTCTGTGAATAAGACCTGAAGGCCGAGGCAGATGC
>CAZLFE010000111.1:0-2665 GCA_964558725.1 uncultured Nitrospiraceae bacterium
GGGGGTAGTGTTTTAAATTGCCAAAAATGGACAACCTCTCTATTCCTACCATCAGAGAGGAATCTTCCTCCTTGGTCCAGACAACCCTTCCATGGATATCTATGTCGAGGTCTTCTATCTTGAGGTCAATGATAGCGCCCGGAACTATAGGCTTCATATCGATATGAAAGCTGAGACCACCTAAGGAAAACTCATTGATATGAGCCCTGAAAAAGTCTCCCCCAATAGAAGCCGTTAACGCCGAGATTTGCTTATATCTTGTAAACCGCCTTCTGTCTTTACCAGATTCCATGGTTTATCAATTTTATTAACAAAAATTATGCCATAAATTATTTATTTCCTTTATAAATGATAATAAGACCAAATGGCTTTACCCTTTAAATTATATGATACCTTTTAATATACTTATATAGGCACCTAGAAAATGAAGCTAGCTCCACGGACTGGCCCGTGGTTTCAGGCAGCAAAGCCTGATATCACTCCGCTTCGCTCCGGGCAGGCAGGCTTTCATCCCCGAGTTGAAAACTCGGGGTTTTCAGCCAAGCTTTTATAAACAGAGCAAGCAGTCGAAATGTAAAAAAAATGGTGGCTGATCTATAATCTGGCGTCACTATCCAAGCATGGACATCAATGTATAGAGAATACTTTGGGCTAAAGGAACCTCCCTTTTCTATTGCCCCGGATCCCCGTTATCTTTACATGAGCAATCAACACCGAGAGGCATTGGCTCATCTTATATATGGAATTAACAGTGACGGCGGTTTTATCCTGCTCACTGGTGAGGTAGGAACAGGCAAATCAACTGTCTGTCGATGCCTACTGGAGCAAATACCACAAAACTTCAACATAGCCTTAGTCCTTAATCCGAAATTAACTGTTGAGGAATTGTTAGCTACGATTTGTGATGAATTGTGCATCCACTATCCTAAAATCAATACCAGTATCAAGGTTTTTGTTGATTACATTAATGCATACTTGCTTGCTGCTCACGCCAAAGGTCGCAAGACAGTACTCATTATTGAAGAGGCCCAAAATCTTAGTATTGATGTATTGGAGCAGGTGCGGTTACTGACCAATCTGGAAACGAATCAACACAAACTGCTCCAAATCATTATGCTGGGGCAGCCGGAACTCAAAGGCATGTTGTCTCGACCGGAGTTGCGGCAGCTGTCACAGAGGATTACCGCTCGTTACCACTTAGGTTCACTATCAAAGCAGGAAGCCTCTGCTTATGTAAAACATCGCTTGGCAGTCGCTGGAGCACGTGGCAAATTATTTCCGCCTTCGACTATGAATAAACTCTTTTGTCTGAGTGGTGGAACTCCGCGGTTGATCAATTTGATATGTGATCGGGCTCTGCTCGGAGCGTATGTTCAAGGACGAGACAGGGTTGACAAAACTACATTATCCAAAGCTGCACGCGAGGTATTCGGGGAGAATAAAACCAAAAGACAGCCCCTCAGATGGGTGCTTGCCAGTTTGCTGATCATGGGATGCGTAGTTGCAGTGTCAGCGATTTACTTCCATAATCAAGCAAATCCTCTGGCAATATTTTCCTCTAAGCCCGTCCAACAAACTATTGTCCCAGCACCAATGATAGAACGTCCCCGATTATCACTTTTGGACTGGCCTGCAGACCAACAGATTCATCTCAGCAAAGAAATGGCCTACCAATCACTATTCAAGCAGTGGAACACTATCTATGAACCAAACAGTGGAAGTGCCTGTCAGCAAGCTCGGGCCCAGGGCCTATGTTGTCTGGATGAACAGAGCAGTCTACATAGTCTACTTCAGTTAAACAGACCAATGGTGTTAAAGCTATACGATGATCAAGGCCGTGAATTCTATGCCACATTAACAGCGCTTAAGGATCGAGCTGCAACCTTCTTATTGGGCACTGAATCTAGGATAGTTGATGTCAAAGAGATCGAAAAGAGATGGCTTGGCGATTACTTCCTTTTGTGGAGAACACCGCCACATTACAGAAGTTCTCTTTTCCCGGGTCAGAAATGCAAGTTAGTGCCGTGGATAGACAGACAACTATCAATCATTCAAGGCAGGGCAACTCAATCCCAGAAAAACCTTGTATTTGATGATACCCTTGTCAGAGAGGTGAAAAAATTTCAGCTCGCTAAGGGCTTGGTGCCTAATGGGATCGTAGGTCCCCAGACCATAATCCATCTGAATAATGAAGTCGGTAGCGAGGAACTATTATTGATTAACAAGCAAACGGATAAATAGGATGTCTTATATTCTTGATGCCCTGAAAAAGTCAGAGAAAGAACGCCAGCAGGGAACTGTACCAGACCTTATGACAGTTCAGGATGTCATGGTACAGGAACCCAAAAAGCGTCCCCTGTTGCCTTATCTGCTCCTCATAGCATTGTTACTGAATGCTGCCTTATTGGCATGGTGGCTGGTTCCTTGGCAGTCAAAAAAGCAAGGGATAGTGTTATACTCAGCAGTTCGACAGCAGCCAGCATCAAAGACAGGAGAGTTTTTTTCCCCTGACTTAACGAAGACCCCTGGTTCTGGGGTCAAGGTTGCTAAGGAAGAGCCTGTTTCTGAATCGGGGAAAACAATATCGAAAAAAGAAGCTAAGTCCGAAACCATTGTCCTGCAAAAACAGCCAGTACAGGCTTCAGAGGCTTCAGCTGATTTACAG
>CAZLFE010000111.1:2675-7226 GCA_964558725.1 uncultured Nitrospiraceae bacterium
ACTGCAGACAAACCGTTGCCAACAATCGATACAAGGAACTTGCGTGAAGCTCCTCAATTTGTCCCATCACAAATTCGGACAATTCGCCAAGTTCCATCTGAGGCGAAAACCACCAATAAAAGTATGGCTTCGGATAGAAACAAAATATATAACTTGGATGATCTACCCTTGTCCATCCAGCAGAGCCTGCCAACCATTACTATTTCTGTCTCTCTTTATTCTGATGACCCAGATTCCCGAATGGCGAAAATCAATGGTTTGATGATGCGTGAAGGGGAATATTTAACTGCCGGCCTGAAGCTGGAAGAGATTACCCCGGACGGGGTTATCTTCAGTTACCAATCCTACTGCTTTCGTGTTGGACCAAAGTAGATTTGGTCGGTAGAGGGATCTCAGAAAAAATCTGGGTGAAAATAGACGTCAATGGTAATCCACTTTGAAATTCCAGCAGACGATCTTGAGCGGGTAAAAAAGTTTTACTCTGAGGAACGGGGTATTTCGCAATCTATCGCGATACAGAGAATAATATCTTGGCATTTGGGAAGAAAACGAAAAGGCACAATAAAAGAATTGGCGTTATTAGAAGTTTAAAAGACCTACACTACCTTTTTTAGCGGAGCAATAAAAACTTGGGTGCTGAGTCGTCGTGGTTACTTATCAAGTGGGTGCCCTGGCAGATGCTTTAGGCTTCCCCGTGTTTTATCTCGGGGCCTGCTCACCACATCTATCACTCCGGGCTCCCTATCTCTGCTTTCTCCCGACCTCAACACCCAAGGTCTCTCTTGCTTGTTATTCATTAACGTCTTTCTAAATCCATGTTAATTTTCTGGTATGGTTTTGTCAATCAAGAAAAGGTTGGAATTTATTCAAACCAAAGTTGTAGACCCTGATGAAATCTCACTTTGAGTGGTTGACTCTATTTCCTTATTTGAGACAGCAGCCTTCCTTCTTGAGACAATGGACGGATCTGTTATAAATAATAGAGTGTTTCATCTCGCTCAGGTGGCTTTCTTCTCCCTTTCTGAAAGGCTTTTGGAGATGCTTTAAAGATGTCCTCACTTAAGACATCTCCCATCTCCTCTTCTACTTTATCTGGATCTTCCCCGGCCTCCATGCGTCTCAACGCCTCTTCTATGCCGGATCCAAGGTTCATCCCTGTTGTATCAAACAGTCTACGCATAAGATGAGCAGCCTGCATGGGATCGTCTTCGTTCATGTACTTAGCCTCTCGTTCCAGCAAAGAGAGCGCCCTTTGTACCTTTGTGTCATCCAATTCAGGCATCCTCACGTCATCCTGCTCTTCCGTGCCTTTGAGAAATGAAAATCTGGAGATAAGACGCTCCAGAGGTCCTTTATTGCACCTCGGGCACATAGGTCGTTTTTCTGTGTTTACACGATGAGAGAAGAAGTTGAAAATAGTATTGCAAACGTCACAGTAAAATTCATAAATAGGCATAGGACCTCCTGCTGTAAGGGCACGCCTGATTATCTGGTTCGATATTATTTTACACCGAAAAAGATGAGATGTGGATGGTGGGTTTCATTGTTCATCCAGAAAAAGAAAAAAACGCCCCTTTTGTGATTCCTGTCACAGAAATCACTATGCTGTAACAGGTTAAATAGATCCATGATACCCCATTTCCCTCCCCTATGCTGTGGCAGTCTCAATTTGATCTATCAAGTTCAGATTAAGACTGCCATAGCCCAACCTATTTTAAAATCTTAAAAACAGAATGAAAGGAATAAGAAAGGAGTTCCTATGGATTTTTAACTGATGATAAAGTATATTTTTCTTGACTATTTTCGGGACAATATACAGATTGCCATTGCTCTTGCAGGAGTAGTCTGTTTTCTATTTTTCCGTAAGCCTAAACTTTTCGTTACGGTCTTTTTTATTGCGCTGATCCTTACAGGAGTACTTTACCTGATCTCGACACTTACTATTACGGGGGTATATCAAGAGTATGAACTGATTCACAAAGAGAAGTATTATAGAGATTACTTAAGCCTGAGTAATGATAGCTGTCCAGAACATCCACTCATGCAATCCTGCTGAATCTCTTAATCTTCGAAATAAATACAACCCTCCGCTTCTCATTTCTAATAAGGACTGCCAGGAATCTTTTCTTTTGTATTGATCAATACAATGCGAGTACTACCATACGCTTTGCCCTTGCTTCAAGAAAAATACTCAATCGTTCTGTTTTTCATTCTCTTTCATCAATGTCTACTCTCAGGAAAGGGTTTTCAATATGTCTTCTAATGACATTGCCTGTTCAGCTTTTTCCATTCCATGAATAGGGCAAAACACCCAACCAGGTTTTCCTACCTCTACCTGGCTGTAACAAAGTGAACAATATATGGATTTCTCAGTCATCATGCCTTCCTCCTTTTCCCTATCTGATCTTCTGTCTGATATGTTTCGGGTTATGCAATCTCATTTCTCTATAACCTTTCCTTATTTCTCTTTGTGCTAAAAGCATGCCAATAATAAAAATGAAAGCTAACATAATGAAAATAAAGTTATTTTTGAAATTTGTCTTTATTTTCAAAAAATTAACGAGGTCGTTATGGAACACATGAGCAGGGTCAAGGCAAAGAAAAGATTGAAAGAATACTTACTTTCCTATGAAATCACTATGTTTGTATTGGTATACGAGATTAATACATGAAATGTGCGTTTTCGGAATCGCTGTGCCAAAATGTGACAACTATCCTCCTACCTAATTTCTGTTATAGAAAGCATAATCAAGTTGCTTAAATATTAAAGTTCTTAAGTAGGAAGTTAGAGGACAGTGCATCTCTTCTTTACAATAAGAAATCTATAGCACTTGGTAAATGCAGTTCTGAGAATTAATAAAAGTGCAAGGGGAGGGTAAGGGAGATTGAGGTAAACACGAGGATGTTGGGGTAACATCCCTGCTCGAGAGGTAAATTGTGTTTACCCAGGGGTAAAATAATTACCCTCCCCAATTATTTTATATAACATTCACAAAGAAATTTAATGCCAAAATATTGCCGATAAATTACCAGCGCTAAACTGTATTAGGTTAGTGATAGAAGGTGGGTTCTGAGGTTTGTCTTTTTGTTCTTTAATCCGAGTTTCTTTCTAATATTCTCTCTATGGAAGGCAACAGTCCTCGGAGAGGAATTTAACAATTCACTGATTTCTTTATTTGTTTTACCTTGCCTTAGAAGATTTGCTACCTGGATTTCTGTAGGAGTAAGGTCCAAATATTCTGAGGACAACCTTTGTGAAAATGGTGAGACAATGTCGTTAAGATTTGATCCCAGGGTACTTACACAGTTTTTTGTCTTATTGTTCATTGAGTACTTCTTAGTAATTATGAAAGAGATATCAGGTAAAAGACCAGAGTTCAATTGCCCTATTTCTCATTAAAAGGTTTTCTTGCTTGAATATAGGCTGAAAATACCATTTTTTCAATGCCTTCACCAAAATTCCATTTTCTAATGATCTCGTCACTGTTTTCCTTGTCTTGAATGACAATATCAATAAAACCAGCTTTTCTGAGAATCTCCTTGAGTTCCTCCACGGGAACAGCCCCTGTGATTCAACCGCTGTAAGCACTCTCATTCTGTTTAAGAGCCTCGGAGAATTCACCTTTTCTGAGTATATCTGAGATAGCAAGTCTTCCCCCGGGTTTTAATACGCGGAAGGCTTCCTGAAAGACAGCCTGTTTGTCGGGGAAGAGATTAATGACGCAGTTCGATATAATGACATCAAAAGAGCAATCATCTACAGGCAGATGTTCTATTTCTCCGAGTCTGAACTCAACATTTTTTATCCCGAGATTTTGCGCATTTTCCTTTGCTTTTGTGACCATCTCAACGGTCATATCTACTCCTATAACATGCCCGTGTTGTCCAACTTTCATAGCCGAAAGGAAGGCATCAAAACCTGCACCACTTCCAAGGTCAAGCACTATCTCTCCTGCTTTAATATCAGCTATCGCATGAGGATTCCCACAGCCCAGGCCAAGATTTGCCTCCCCAAGCCCTATCTTCAATTCTTCTTCAGAATATCCCAGACGTTTGCCTGTTTCGAGAAGACTTATCGCACTGGTCACCGGTGCACAGCAGCTTGGAGATGTAATAGAACACGATGCACTGGTAGCTATTGCTGAATACGTTTTTATAACGACCTGTTTTGTCTTTGCTTTATCTTTTTCCATATTTGTGAAACCTGAATAGTTTAACGTGATATATCATTAATTAAATTTTAGCATATCAATAAACCTGTTTCTCAATATCACGCATAGCACATTTTGCTTCCAGCTAACCAAGGAGGAAGTCATGGGAGAATAGCTGGAGAAATGTTTGGAGTCTATGGATAATGATAATAAAAGAGCGTGCCATGAAAACACGCCCCTTCAATTAAAAATACTTACCAAAGACTTAAAACATTTCCTTGTATCAACTAACAGGAATTCTTGCATTTACATGTCATTGAAACCTTCTTTGAGATCTTCGTTATTTTCATGGAGCACCTCCTTTCTCAAGGATATGAGAGCTTCTTGCACTTCTCTGAAT
>CAZLFE010000112.1:0-7103 GCA_964558725.1 uncultured Nitrospiraceae bacterium
GAGGTCAAAGTCATCACCACCGAGATAGGTATTGCCATTTGTGGACCGAACCTCTATTACTCCTTCTCCGATTTCCAGTATTGATATATCAAAGGTTCCACCGCCTAGATCATATACAGCAATCCTTTCCTCCTTCTTCTTATCCATGCCGTAAGCAAGGGAGGCAGCTGTTGGTTCATTGATAATTCTCAGGACATTCAGGCCTGCAATCCTTCCAGCATCTTTTGTAGCCTGTCTCTGACTGTCATCGAAATAGGCAGGCACAGTGATAACTGCATCTGTTATAGGTTCACCGAGATAGTCCTCAGCAGCCTGTTTGAGCTTCTGAAGGATCATTGCTGAGATCTCGGGAGGAGAAAACCGTTTTCCTCTAATTTCTACATGGGCATCACCATTGGGTGCGTCAACAATCTTATAGGGTAGCCTTTTCCTCGCATGTTCGACTTCCGGAGTATTGTATTTCCGCCCCATAAGCCTCTTTATAGAAAACACTGTGTTTTCAGGGTTCGTTATTGCCTGTCTTTTTGCTATCTGGCCAACAAGCCTTTCGCCTTTCTCAGTAAAAGCCACTACAGATGGTGTTATTCTGGTTCCCTCTTGGTTAGGAATTACTACAGACTCGCCAGCCTGAACAACAGCAACAACAGAGAAAGTTGTTCCAAGGTCAATCCCCACTGCTTTTCCCATCTTATAATCCCTCCTCTATAATATTCATCCTTTATTCCACCTTTTCTTTTCCTTTACATGCGACCGGTCTCTTCGATACTGCAACAAGAGATGGCCGCAAAACCTTGTCTCTGAACATATATCCTTTCCTGAATTCTTCAACGACAATCTTTTCTTCAATGTCTTCCCTCTCAATGAGCGTCATAGCGTGATGTACTGAAGGGTCAAAAGGCTTGCCCGTCGCCTCGATAGGAGTCAGTCCGAATTTTTCGATGGTTCTCAGGAACTCCTTTAATGTAATCTCAACACCCTGCACAAGCCCTTCAGAGGTCTCATTTGTTGAATGTTTCAGTGCCATCTCGAGATTATCGATCACGGGAAGCAGCTCATAGATAAGTTTCTCGTTGCCATATTTTACTAATTCTTCCTTATCTTTATTAACCCGTTTCCTATAATTTTCGAATTCAGCATACAGTCTCAGATATTTATCATTCATCTCCTGGAGCTCAGCGCTTATTCGTTCTGTCTCATTAACAGGTATCTCTTCGATAGCCTCTGTTCCTTTACGTTCAGTTTCTTCTTCCTTAAAAGACAAGGTGTCTTTGTTCATTTCAGGCTCTTTCATCCTTCACCACTATCTTTCTGCAAGCATCTTTGAGATAAATTTTGCTGTCGTGTCAACTATGGAAATTGCCCGTGGGTAATTCATCCGTGTAGGGCCGATAATACCAATGACACTAATTGGCCGGTTGTCTTCCTTGCATGTTGAAACCACTATGCTCAGTTTTTTCATCTCGTCCATTGAATTTTCAGATCCTATTATTATCTGAACGCCGTCAGATTCTGAAAGTTTGTCAAGTAACTTTATTATCGTATGCTTATCCTCTATAGCCCTTGACAGTTCCTTGATTTTCTGAAGATTTTCGAAATCAGGTAGTTCAAGCACCTCTGAGAGCCCAGCTACAAAGAGTTCGCCATAGGGTAAAAAAAATGCTTCCCTGCAGATATTGATTGCCCTTGAGATGAGACTATCGCACATGGTCTTCTCTTTAGACATTTCTTTGAGGATCTTCAGGCGAATCACATCAAAGGAATACCCGGAGAATTCTGAATTAAGGTATCCAGCAATCCTGTTAAGATCTTTTTGCGTGATGTTTAAATCAAGGGATATAACCTTGTTTTTGATCACTCCTTCATCAGTGAATATTATTGCTGCTATCTTGTCAACTCTGTATCTCAGGAGGTCAATCTTTTTCAGGGTAGCCGTATTCAGCTTAGGAGACATTGCTACACCAAGGTAATGAGATAACAGAGATATGGTTCTTGTTGTCTCACTGAAGAGTATTTCAATATTATCCCGTAAGGTCTCAAGTCCTTTATGAAGCTCTCGCAGGAGATTTTTATTTGCACAATCCTCTTCATTTATGAGCGAGTCTACATATAATCTGTAACCCCTGTCTGTTGGCACCCTGCCTGCTGATGTATGGGGTTGACTCAGAAAACCCAAATCTTCAAGATCAGCCATGATGTTTCTGATGGTAGCAGGAGAAAGACCAAAGGAATATTTTTTTGCCACCGTCCGCGACCCTACAGGGTCAGGAGAATTTATATAGTTCTGGACAATGGCACAGAGGACTTTTTTGCTTCTTTCATCAAGCATATCGTAACATTTAACTGTTTAGCACTCTCAATGGTTTAGTGCTAATACTTTAGCAAGTAACGAAATGATGTGTCAAGGGTGTAAAAAATTCAGAAAGGAAGGAATTTGGGCAGTTTGATACCCTTTTTACCTTTAAACATCTTGAGCATTTTCTTTATTTCTATATATTGCTTGATAACCCTGTTGACATCTGCAACAGTTGTGCCGCTTCCCGTAGCAATTCTTCTGCGTCTGCTCCCATCAAGGATATTGTGGTTTTTCCTTTCCTTGTTTGTCATGGAGTTTATTATTGCCTCAACCTTTACCAGTTCCTTTCCATCAACTTCCAGATTTTTCATTTTATTAAAGCCGGGGATCATACTGAGGATATTTTCCAGGGGTCCCATACTTCGTAGCTTTTTGAGATGCTCTCTCAAGTCATCAAAGGTGAAAGACTCATCTAAGATCGCCTTTTGGAGCTTTTCTGCCTCTTTCTGGTCAAAAGAATTCTGTGCTTTCTCAATCAGGCTTAAAACATCGCCCATGCCGAGTATCCTTGAGGCAATCCTTTCGGGATAAAAAGGCTCAAGCATGTCGATCTTTTCCCCGACACCAATAAATTTTATCGGCTTTCCTGTTATCGCCCGTATCGAGAGTGCTGCCCCACCCCGTGCATCACCGTCCATTTTGGTGAGTATTATCCCGTCAATACCAACTTGCTCATCAAAGTTTCGTGCAATATTCACTGCATCCTGTCCAGTCATTGCATCTGCTACAAGGATGACCTCTCTCGGTAAAACCTTTTCTTTTATCTTTCTTAATTCAGTCATCAGGGATTCATCAATGTGTAGTCTTCCAGCAGTGTCAAAGATAACAACATCCCTTGCATCAACTTTTGCCTTCTTTATTGATTCCACGCACAGACTGACAGGATCTTTGACCTCTTTAGAAGAATATACAGGCAGGTGTATCTGTGAGCCCAGGATAACAAGCTGGTCTATTGCAGCAGGTCTCTGAAGATCTGCTGCCACAAGCATGGGCCTCCTGCCTTCTTTCTTGAAGTTCTTTGCCAGTTTTGCAGCTGTTGTCGTTTTCCCGGAGCCATGCAAACCTACGAGCATTATTACTGTCGGGGGATTTGGAGATAGTTGAATTCTACTGTTTGTCTTTCCAAGGAGTTCACAGAGTTCTTCATTTACGATCTTTATGACTTGTTGTCCGGGTGTAAGACTCTCGAGAACTTCCTTTCCAATAGCTTTCTCTTTAATCTTCTGGACAAAATCTTTTACAACCTTAAAGTTAACGTCAGCCTCTAAGAGGGCAAGTCTGATCTCTTTCAGCGCGAGCTCAACATCCTCCTCTTTTAAAAGCCCTTTGCCTTTTAATCTCTTGAAGATGGATTCTAATTTGTTGCTTAGTGTTTCAAACATGTATGAAAGGCCTCAATCTTTCAGATAAAAAGAAATCTTATAGAGTTTTGCACGTCCAGGGGTAATGATATCAGACTCCATACGCAGCAAGAAGAGAGTCTATTTTTGCCTTTAACTGTTGTTTTGGGACGGCACCTACTATAGAATCAAGAGTGCGACCATCTTTGAAAAACATCAGGGTGGGTATACCCATGATGTTATATTTGCTGGCAATATCAGGATTTTCATCAGTGTTGAGTTTCATAAACTTCATTTTCCCCTTGTACTCCTTTGCCAACTCCTCAACAGTAGGCGATACCATTCTACAAGGGGCGCACCATGCAGCCCAGAAATCAACCATGATAAGCCCTTGATCCTTAATCACCTCGCTATCCCATGTGGACGATGTAACATCAAGTATACCTTCTGCCATACGAACCTCCTATAGACCCCGCTTATTGGGCAAGGTAAATTATGTAACTGTAAAATTATATTTTTTGTAATAAATCTTTGTCAACATTACGAATTGATCGTGATGAGATTCATCGTATGAAGATAAGGAAATATTTCTTGACATCGATATTTCACTTAGGGATGCTATATGGGATGGGCCAAGGGGTATTTATGGTCTTGATAGATCCGACTACCCCTATGATACGGTGTTCCCGCGACAAGAGTGAAGGCGTAGGGGAAAAGAATTATGAGATGTCCTCGTTGCCAACAGGAGAATGCGTCTTCTGCAAAGTTTTGCATAGAGTGCGGTTTCCCATTGATGTCTTCATCAATACCATGTAAACCACCAACATTTCTCAGCATCAAGGAGCATGTAACCTCTTATCAAAAAAGCCAGGCAATTCCTGTTCAAGAGATTTCCAAGATCCTTCCGGAAGAGCTAAAATTTGTAACCGTGATGTTTGCCGATATTTCCAGTTTTGCTTCCATATCCGAACAGATGGACCCTGAACAGGTAAGGGATTTAATAAATGCCTGTTTCGAACATCTGGTACCAATTGTGACAAAGTACGGGGGTAAGGTGGAAAAGTACGTCGGGGATGCGATTATGGCAGTCTTTGGTGTGCCCCTTTCTCATGAGAATGATCCAGAAAGGGCACTGCGGACAGGATTAGAGATGATGGAATTAATGGCAGACTTTAATGCAGCCCGTGAAACGGATTTAAACCTTCACATAGGCATCAACACAGGCATGGTCATTGTGGGTAACATTGGCATGAGCGAGCAAGAGATATTGGGCGACACTGTTAATGTTGCTTCCAGGCTGAAAGATCTTGCGAAATCCGGGCAGATCTTTGTAGGATCTACCACCTATCGTTTAACGAGGAGCATCTTCGAATTTCAAGAACTCGGGTCAATCCGCTTAAAAGGCAAGTCAAAGCCTGTTTCAGCATACCGGTTACTGAGTGTGCCGAGACGTTCATACCAAATGAAGAAACGTTCTGTCCGGAGGATCGGCTCACCAATGGTGGGACGGAATATTGAATTTTCCTCTTTCATAGGGAACATTGGACGTCTCTTGGCAAGTCAGGGAAGTATTATGTCCGTGGTTGGTGATGCAGGTCTTGGTAAATCACGCCTCCTGGCAGAGGTAAAAAAACAAGTCAACGGATGGAACCTGCTCTGGCTGGAAGGCAGAGCAGGTTCCTTTAGCAAGGCAATCAGCTACTGGCCGTTCCTTCAGATCATGAAAAACTGTGCAGGAATCACTGAGGAAGATGATGAAAGAGATGCCTGGGAAAAGCTTAAAAGTAAAGTTACGTCTCTCTTTCCAGGCCAGGTAGCAGAGATTCTCCCCTATCTTGCAAGCCTTTTAGCTTTAGAAGTGAGGGATGAATTAGAGGAACGTGTCAAATACCTTGATGGAGAGGCTATGGGCAGGCAGATCTTTCGAGCGACACGAAGATTCTTTGAGCAACTCTCTTTGAGGTATCCCTTGCTCCTCGTCTTTGAGGACCTCCATTGGGCCGACCAATCTTCAGTAGATCTTTTAGAGCATCTCTTCCCCCTTGCCAGAGAAGTCCCCCTCATGATCTGCTGTGTCAGTCGCCCATACCACCACTCCCCAGCCGCACACCTTCAGGAGGTATCTGCAAGAGACTATGCTGACCGTTATACCGAGATTGCTATTTCTCCACTTACAACAGTAAACAGTGCTGAACTTCTTAACAACCTCGTAGAGAATAAAGATCAAACTTCAAAGTTAGTCGATTTAATCCTGCAGAAAGCCGAGGGTAATCCTTTCTTTCTGGAAGAAGTAGTTCGTTCTCTCATCGATATAGGAGCAGTAGAGAAGAATATGTCAACAGGTCGATGGCAGATCACCAAAACAATTGAACATATCACTATACCTCACACGTTGCGAGGGGTAATTGTGGCTCGTATTGACAGCCTTGCTGAAGACACCAAAGAGGTACTGAAGATTGCCTCTGTAATCGGGCGTAGCTTTTTCTATCGAGTGCTACAGGCTGTTTGTGAAGAAAATGAGGGATTAGACGTGCACCTGGAGAAGCTCCAACAATTAGAACTCATCCGTGAGAAGAGCCCTTTTCCAGAACTCGAGTACACCTTTAAACATACCCTGACTCAGGAAGTTACGTATGACAGCATTCTCTTGAAACGTCGCCGTGAATTGCACCATCGGGTAGGAAAGTGCTTCGAAGAGTTGTTCGCAAGCCGTCTTGAAGAGTTCTATGGCCTTCTTGCCTATCACTTTGCACAGGCAGAAGATTGGGAGAAGGCCCAGGATTACCTGTTTAAAGTTGGTGACCGCGCAGTGAAGGTGGCTGCTGACGCTGAAGCCCTGTCTCATTACCAGCAAGCAATGGCTGCCTATGAGCGCGCTTTTGGTGATCGTTGGGATCCATTTCAGCGTGCAGTGCTGGAGCGGAAAATAGGTGAAGCCTTTTTCAGACGGGGAGAACACCATAAAGCTGCCGAATATATGCAGCGGGCATTGACTTACATTGGAAGTCCGTATCCGATCTCACGCTGGGGTACTCGAATAGCTATTGCTAAGGAACTTCTGGAACAGCTCGGTCATCTGTGGCTGCCAGGCTTGTTTGGTCGTCATAGACCTGTTCGAGACGACTCCGCAGTAGAAGAGCGCTCACGCATTTACGAGGTAACAGGCTGGATCAACTATTTTATTGACAGGGAGCGCCTTTTACTTGATGCAATCACGTTGCTGAACTTTTCAGAACGGGATGACTTTTCCCTCGGAATTGTCCAGGGATGCATGGGGATGGGTTTAATTTTAGACCACATACAAATGTTCTGGCTTGCTGAGAGATACCATCAGCGGGCTGTGGCACTTGCAGAGCAGATTAAAAACCCTATAGCCGCAGGTCTTTCCTGCCTCGGCCGAGCAATACATG
>CAZLFE010000113.1:0-6823 GCA_964558725.1 uncultured Nitrospiraceae bacterium
TGGTTTTGATCTATTTTTAAATGATTGTTTTAATTAAACCAAAGCATAAAGGAGGAAAGCACCTGCTTTAATTAATTAATTATTTATTTACTTATTATAAGTAAATTATACTATAGCAATGAAGTTCGGTGAAAAACTCAAACAACTAATGAAAGAGAGGGGCATGAAAGCTGTCACACTTGCTCAAAGGATGGGCATCAGCTCTTCTTATATAAGTCAGCTGATTGTGGGAAGAAGAAAGCCTGGTCGAGAAACACTTTTGAAACTGTCAAAAGCGTTAGAAGTTCCTATAGAAACTCTTTTAATGACAGAAGCAGACATTTCCGATGGAATACCTATTTCGAGAAAGATACCGGTTTTAGATGAAACTCAACTTGAGGTGTGGACTGACTCCATGGATTTACATCATCCTTCACGTGGTGCCACTATTTTTGAGAATGCTACTACTGCCGATCCTAATGCTTTTTATATAACAGGCTTATCGTGCTGTGGAATGAAAGAATGTGATCTGATGCTTATCGAGCCAAACAAAGAAGTCAAAAGTGGCGATATAGTTCTCGTTTGTTGCCCGATGGATGCGGCAATAAAGAAAATTATAATCAAAGACAACATGGTAATCCTCACGGATGAAAAACAAGACCCTATGGTGGTTCTGACTGAAGAAATTCAAAAGGAAAATTGGAAATTTTACAAAGTTAGCCAGTGCATTAAAAAACTATAGCATCTCATACTCGCCCTCTTTTCTTTAATCCTAACTATAAGACTTTTAAATTAATCCTATTGCTTAAATTAATTTGCTTTTAACTTAAGCATATGCTAAATTTCGTTTGAAAAATTACCTGCCTAATTTTTCCGGAATTCTTAGTGGGGCAGCAACGACATTTAGATCAGTAAACTGACTGTCCGTTATATGTCTTGCTCAGGACAATTTGGCAGAAATAGTAGATTTTGGACAAGGCTATTAAAAATGTATTTTTTATTTGCCTTATCGATAACGTTTTCGAAATCATCTCCCCAAGCGTATCAAAACATTTCCAGCCCTGAATATGCCTCACGCTATTTGCCAAACGTTGTCCGCCAGCATAGTGGATCATCTGCATGGCCTGCTCCACATCAAAGACTTATATTTTAAGGCAGGCGATCTTCTGTGATGAAAGGAGGTGAAAAGAGGTTCGTAGCAGGTATCGTAATAAAATCATCTTTGTTATGAAAGGAGGAAAAAGATGAGAGTTACCAGAAGACAATTTTTAAAGGGCGTTCTTGCCTCCGCAGCGGCACTTGGGCTTTCACAATCAGATTTATTCAAGTTAGGTGAAGCCTTTGCCTCTGCCACCAGCCCGCCTGTAATCTGGCTCCAGCTCTCAAGCTGCACAGGATGTTCTGTATCTTTCCTGAACTGGATAGATGCGGCCACAGGGAGCGAAGCTGATGAGGTTCTTCTTGATTCCATAAGCCTAAAGTACCATCCAACTGTTATGGCTGCTGCTGGTCAGTTAGCTATTGACGCAGCCAAGAATGCACGCACCGCTGGAGGTTATGTCCTTGTCGTTGAGGGAGCTGTTCCCGCCGGCCTTAATGGCGACTACTGCCACATCTGGAATGATGCTGGCACCCCTTATCCAGCCAAGCAGGCGGTGCTTGACTTTGCAGGCAATGCTGCCAAGATTATCTGCATTGGAACCTGTTCTTCCTATGGAGGAATTCCGGCTGCAACACCTAATCCGACAAGCGCTTCAGGAGTAAGCGCTCTTCTGTCAAGGACAGACCTAAAAAAGCTCGTCAATATTCCGGGCTGTCCACCTCACCCGGACTGGTTTGTCGGCACTGTCGTGGATATCCTGACCGGCAACCTTGGCAGGCTGGACAGTTTATACAGGCCGACTAAGTACTACGGAGCTTCAATCCACCAGAATTGCCCAAGGGCAGGGAGTAAAAAGGCAACGGACATAGGAGACCCGGTAAACTGCTTTCTTTCTGTGGGCTGCCAGGGCAGAGCGGCCACGGGCGATTGTCCGATCAGGAAGTGGAACAATGGTATTAACTGGTGCGTAGGGGCCAATACCCCATGCAATGGCTGCACTGACCCAAGCTTCCCGGTCAGCGGCTTATACGGTTAAAGAAGGAGGTGAAGAAAAATGGCAACTGTTATTGTTGATCCGACGACAAGATTAGAGGGGCATCTGGGGATTGAGGTTGAACTGGATGCGACCAATAAAGTTACTAACGCCAAATGCTCAGGAACTCTCTACCGCGGTGTAGAGACCATCCTGAAAAATCGAAAACCGAGGGATGCCCAGCTCATAACCCAGAGAATCTGCGGAGTCTGCCCTATCTCGCATGGCATAGCCGCGTCTCTTTGCTTAGAGAATGCCTGTGGTACGGTTATACCTGATAATGGCAGGATTATGCGTAACCTTATTCAAGGCTCTAATTACATCCATTCTCATATAATTCACTTTTATCACCTGGCTGCCCTCGACTATGTGAAAGGGCCAGATATGCCGCCCTGGACGCCCCGCTATAATGTAGATTATAGGCTGACAGATGCCCAGAATGCGACTTATGTTCAACATTACCGAGATGCCATAACATTGCGGCGCAAGGCCCATGAGATGGCTGCTATCTTTGGAGGTAAGCTCCCCCATTCTCCAGCTGTAGTTGCCGGTGGCTGCTCTGAGAACCCGGAAAGCGGAGCCATTTCCCTCTTTCAGACCTACCTCAATGAGCTGATCAGCTTCATTGAGAATGTCTATATACCTGATGTGGTCAATCTGGCTACGGTTTACAATGACTACTACACTAAAGGGGTGGGCTGCAAGAACCTGCTCAGCTATGGCGTTTTTGACATCGATGCTGCTGGGAATAAACTTCTGGGTAGAGGTCGCGTGGTAAATGCGGGCACTACCGTCAATCCTGTAGATCCAAACCTTATCCAGGAATTTGTCAAGTATTCCTATTATAGCGATGCTGATAGCGGACTGAATCCGAGTTCTGGCGCAACAAACCCAGTCTATCCCAAGACCGGTGCCTATAGCTGGCTAAAAGCCCCGCGCTATAATGGTGTTGTTTATGAAGTTGGTCCACTGGCCAGAATGTGGGTCAACGGCGATTACAGGAGCGGTATCTCGGTTATGGACAGGCATGCTGCCAGGGCATTGGAGGCCAAGAAACTGGCCAATGCTATGAATACCTGGGTAACCCAGCTGGTAGTAGGCAACCCTTACTACGCCAAACCGTTGATACCTTCTTCGTCAACAGGGATGGGCCTGACAGAGGCACCACGAGGCGCCCTAGGTCATTGGGAAACTATAAGCGCTTCAGTAATATACAACTACCAGTGCGTCGTACCGACTACATGGAATGCCTCTCCGATGGATGATATGAGTCAGCGTGGACCAATCGAGCAGGCTTTAATGGGTACTACGGTCTCTGATCCGAATCAACCTATCGAGTTGCTCAGGATTATTCATTCTTTCGATCCTTGCATTGCTTGTGCTGTGCATCTGATTAAACCGAATGGGGAAGTAACTAAATTCATAGTGTGATGAATATGGCAAGGTGGGGTAGCCTGCAAATGGCAGGCTACCCTTTTTTATTGATTATGCAGGAAAGGTATACTTAATCTGAGGGGGAAAGTAGTTATGGAAGAGATAGAAAGGGCAAGGGTACAGGCTGAACAGGCTAAAGAGAAAGTGCTTGCTATTGTGAAAAAAATAATCGCTATCCTGGAAAAGGATATTCGTACCTATGTCATTGATAAAATCAAAGAAGTTTTTTTAAATAGTTTTGATTATGTGCAAAATATGTCTAAGGATGAGGTGTTAAGTCTGAAGAAGGATGCCCAGGCGGCTGCTGAGAAGGCAAAGATCGAAATAGGTGAAGCCCTTGCCAGTATTGATAAATGGCTGGTGAAAGAGGTAGTCGCTGGTTATAGGAGTAGCATTCTCCAGAATAAGGAAATTGTGGAAATAGTAAAGAAAGTAGAGACATATATTTATGATGTTCTTTCTAAATATAATTTCCCTGAAGAAAATATTGCCTTATCCGATATTGGCCCTTATAACCTTTCAGATTTCCGTTCAGGAAAAATTCTTGAGGAGTTGAGTAAGAGTTATTGGAAGGAAGCGGCAGAATATTATAAATTGAAACAAGACGTTGACCGTCTTGAAGCCGAAACAAAGAGAGAAGCAGCCCGAAAGATATGGGAACAAGAGATGTAGTTTTCCTTCAGATGACCATAGCCACAAAAGATGATATTTGCGATATCACAGGCAGTAAGGAGAATATAAAAACATTAAGAATAAAGCATTCTCACTTCAACCAGTAATCCTCAATCTTCAACCTCCGTCACAGTGAAGCTTTGTAAATGAAGCTTGCATCCTGTAAGAGGCTTCCGAGGTTGCACATTTGATAAAGAAGTAAATGATATACTTAACATCGTTGGAGGTCTAAATGCTGTCTTTCACTTATGACATTTTTATGACATCAAATGTTATAATTTACTGCAAACCCGTGTGCCCCCTTAGCTCAGAAGGATAGAGCACAGGTTTCCTAATTCAAATCAAGAGATTTTCTAACTAGTTGAAAATGCTTATTTTTTCTTTCTTTCCAAGGAATTAAGCAGCAAAATGATTTATCCATGTTTTCATATAGATATATCGTTTTCTACATAGTTTTATGACGTTTTTATGACATCTTATATTGTATATGACTGAATCCCTGTTTTAGCCTTGAGAGAACGACCTGATACAGGTTGTGGCATACGATAAAACAACTATTTTCCT
The DNA here is from genome assembly GCA_964558725.1 of uncultured Nitrospiraceae bacterium. Taxonomy (GTDB): domain Bacteria; phylum Nitrospirota; class Thermodesulfovibrionia; order Thermodesulfovibrionales; family SM23-35; genus DASPRG01. The sequence goes on from CAZLFE010000113.1 coordinate 4,785, forward strand.
TGATTTACAAAGAGTTACAAAAGTACATATTTTTATATATTTATATATTTTATACCGTGTTTTGACATATTTTTGTCATAATTTCGCCATAAGTTTTAGCCCTGTCATAGCTCTGATAATCAGATTTTTAAAGGCTCTTTAGAAAAAAGGCCCCTGCGCAGTGCAGGAGCCATACCTTCCAAAAAAGTCACAAAAAACCGGAGATATCCGTTCTTTATTACTCCGTCAATTCCTCTTCAGAGTCTTGCGGCAGGTATATTTAACCTTTAATCGGCTCAAAGATATGTTCAACTTTGTATCGCACGACCTTCTTCCTTTTTCTCTGCTCTTTTGCCTTAAAAGGAAGGTCTTTATCAATGAAGTCGAGTTCAGCGCCGTCTGGAAGGGAGTCTATAATATCGGGATGGTCAATTATCTGTTTGATAAAATCAAAAGTCATCCCAATATTTCTTTCTGCAAACTCTTTTTTTGTCATTTATTTCATCCCCTTCTTAAATCTTTCCTTATACCATTCCCATCTGTCTTTTAAGTCCTGCTCTGCATATGTCAATGCGTCCTTTAGATTCTGTATCTGTATTGCCTGCTTTACCTTTTCTCCTTTCGGATTCAATATAGCGCGGTGAAAAAAACCATGAGAACAATCGTATCTTACAATAGGATACCATTTATCCTTGATTTTAGATTCATACTGAACGATTATATCATTTACCTTGCCTTTTTCTGTCTCTATCTTTACTCTTAATCTATCTTCACCGTCCGCACTCAGTTCTTTAGTAAATTCTTTTTTCCCCATCGATTTTCTCATTTATTATAATGAAAATTGTTTAGATTTGTGATAAAAAAACCTCATTGTCACTTATTCCTGACAATTTTCCCATGTCCCGAATTTTCTGATAAAGCATAGAAAATTGATAGGAGAGCTTGTGAAAACTCCCCTACCCTAATTCATCATTAGCCTTAAGACCTCAAAACTTACATCGCTGCTTTATCATGATACAGTAATTTATGTAAGTCTTTTACTCCTGCCTTCATGTGGTCATCAACAATGTGGATTCTTGAGAATGATCTTGCAATCTCAATACCTTTTTCCTGAGCCTTTTGTCCGGGCTCGTCATTGTCGAGGGCAAAGAAGATCTCTTTTGGCCTGTACTTATCAAGCAGTTTTTCGATCCTCTCAATGTTACAGATTCCATTTGTGGAGCACAAGGTAATTTTATTGTCATTGAGAATTATCTCACCAGCAAGGGCATCGAGAATGCTTTCTGCTACAAGGATTCTCGATAGATCTCTTTTAAGAACCCAGAGAGTCTTACAGCCGAGGGTCTTTTTTCTTTCTCCTCGAAGTTCCCTGCACTCAATACCCCTGATCTTTTCAGTGAATGGAATCGGGATACCAATAAAGTACCTCTTATCTCTAAAAGAGTAATAGCAGATGCAACCCATTGAGGGGTAATAACTTACTCTTTTACTTTGAAAGTAGTTTCTTATGCGCTGAATGTTTCTATCATCCAGAAGCATGGCATTGTCACTGTAGAACTTCCTTATCCGGCTGACCTTCTTCAGCCTGGTCTCCTCAATGTCCTCATTTCTGTTTTCAGCATCAATGACTGGTTCAGCTGGATGGTCTTCTTCAAGCAGCATCCGCACAGCATCGAGGAAAGCAACTCCATGATAAAGCTCAACGAACTTTATTATGTCTCCCTGTTCTTCTGTTCCCCAGTCTTTCCATCTCCAGATACCGTTATACCTGCTGACCCAGAAAGATGGATGGTTCTCTGCCCTCAATGGAGAAAGAAACATGGCCCTGTCACCATACTTATACTCTGTCCTGTATCCCAGCATTTCAAGATAGGTTATCAGGTTGATCGTCTTCACCTCTTCTATATCTGACTCTGTAATTTTCTTTTTCCCTAACATCCTTCACCTCCTCAACACAAAAACAAGAAAATGAATTCCGAAATAGAGAACTCCTATGACAATTACCGCAAAGGTGAATTTATCTAATATCTTCATTTTTCTTATGTTGTTCATTATTTGCC
>CAZLFE010000114.1:0-6805 GCA_964558725.1 uncultured Nitrospiraceae bacterium
TAGAACTTACTCCTCCGAGTATGAAGCCTTTCAAGGCAGTGCGGCCCTTACGACCCATAATGACAAGGTTGTAGTCCTTTTCCTCAGCCTCTTTAAGAATCTCCTCAGAAGGTTGCCCTACCCTGACCTTTGACGTAATGAGCCTTTCAGGAACTCCCGCCTGAAGAAAAACTGCTTCAGCTTGTTCGAGTATTTTCTCTGCTTCCTCTTCAGAGTCTATTCCTTCTCTAATCCTTTTCTCGTAGAGTGCAATATTAATAACTCTGAGGAGTGTAATCTTACTCATAGAAGCCTTTAATTCCGCTGCCAGGCAGGCGGCATGTTCTACACCCCTCATGGAATAAGACGAACCATCAACGGGAATGAGGATATTAGGAATGGGACATGCCCTATCTTTGAGAATCTTTTGACCAACAATATAAACAGTCTGTTTGACTGCTGCATGAACAACTTTACTGGTAATACTGCCCAGGAGAAACTCTATTATTTCTGAAAGCCCTCTCCTTGCCATGATAATAGTTGAAAACTCTTTTTCTTCAGCTATTCGAATAATCTCATGAGCAGGGTCTCCTTCTACTATCAGTTTTTCTATACCAACTTCTATTCCTAAATCCCTGAGAATCTTTTCCCCTTCATCCAACGTAGGCTTTACATTCTTTTCAATATGTTCTTTCTTGAACTCTTTGAAGGAATCTGACAGCTTGAGAAGCTCTGCCCGAAAGTCAACGTAAGGCATATAACGGCTCATATAACGCCCAGCTACTACGCGAAGCAGAGTAAGTTCTGTAAGATTCTTGCCTAAGGATGCTCCCAGATATCCGGCAAACTGCACTGCCCGCTTGGAATGTTCGCTTCCATCTACAGGAAGCAGTATCTTTTTAATGGGACATCTGCCTATACAGGGCGGTACAAGAGAATTCCGAGGAGGGTGTGTCTTCTTTATGGTGTGAGTCCTTTAACCCTGATTATTTATAAATCTTTGTGTTTGCATAGATGATAGAGCATTCGCTCATTCTCGGTCGTTCCGACCTCTGAGGCTTTTGCCTCTTTATTTCCACACTGTATTTGACTATCGGCAAAAGAATCCGCTCCAATACTCTATCATCTTTTAGTTCTTCTCATTTTTATGAATAAAGTGGGTTAAGAATTGAAAAAAACTGGATAAATATTTTTTAGAGAGGAAGACCTTGCTAAAGAAAAGATGAGATCGCTATGCCAGTCAAATCTGGCATTTTTATATACGATATCCATAATTCCATCATGCATGGCAATCTTAAAAAATCTGTTAATCTGACAATCATGCAGAGAGGAGAAAATTCTGCGCAGGTTATAGCCTGTTTTTATCTCTCTGCCAAGGCTACTCCTCCATCGTTCTTCATATCTCCTCATAATATGTGAACCGAAATCACCGCTTCTAAAAGCCTCTTTTAATGTCTCTACTGCAAGTTGAGAACTTATAAGCCCATAATAAATACCTCCGTGAGTGGTAGCCTTTACCAATCCGGCTGCCTCACCGACGACGAGCAACCTGTTAGAATAGGTCATTTTCAGACTACCAAGGGGTATGGCCTTACACAGTATTGGGCCTTTCTCCTTTATTTTATCCTTCAGATGGGATCCTTCAAGAAACTTATCTAGAAAAACAGGCGCATGTTTTTTTGTTGTCAGCCCGATACGTGCACGACTATTTCCAATTCCTACAACCCAGGCAAATGAACCAGGAGCAATCCCATTACCCACATGAATCTCAGTTCCTTCAATCCCTTCTATCAAAACCTCTGTTTGCACACCCTGGATGTAATCTGGTGGGCTTCCCAGGTCAAGGTTTTCACAGAACTTATGATAGAATCCTGATGCGATAACCACAGCCTTTGCCCTGATAGGTTCTCCAGAATCATTGACCCTTACCTCCACATGGGTATCTTTAATCTGAATTTCCCTGCAGGAAGCGCTCAGTTTAATATTTGCACCATTTTTTAAAGCAAGTTCCCTGAGCCCTTGATCGAACTTAATTCTGTCCACGATATAGGCCAGAGTCGAGACAGGCCGAAAAGCCAGCGTTAACCCTGACGGCGAGATAAGCTTAATATCTCTTATCTCAGATATGATAGAATCCTCAGGCAGATGAAACCTTTTGAATGCCTCTAAACTAATGATACCTGTGCATGCAGGAGTAAGCACGGCGGGACCATTCTTTTCCAAGACCAGAACATCAAAATCATCCTTAGCTAACTGATAAGCGGTATAACTGCCTGCAGGACCGGCACCAATTATAGCGACATCATGAATATTTCTCATTATTGACTTTTATGGTTTTTTTTCCTTCCTAACTGTATTACAGGAAAACAGACTTAAATACCATAAAGCAGTGAAATATGCAAGAAATTTGAAAATGGAAATTAGGCTTTTAAATCTTCCTTTCCCTGCTCTCCCATTTTCCCCTGAAGGTTATCCAGAAGGAAAGCAGTATGAGTTTAAAATCCAGGAGAAAAGTCCGCCTGTTAATGTAGAGAAGGTCATAGCGGAATTTCTGATGACGCGGGGCATCCGCGGGAAGATAAACTTGGGCAAAACCTGTTAGGCCAGGTATCACGGATTGTCTTACGTGATATCCGGGGATACTCTCAAGGGGCACAGGCTCAACCTCTATTGTTCTGTCTCTAACCTCTATTTCCTCCGGTCTTAATGCCCTCGGTCCCACAAAACTCATGTCACCTTTTAAAATATTTATAAGCTGGGGAAGCTCGTCCATTGCGGTAGCTCTCAAGATCCTTCCGACTCTTGTAACCCTCGGGTCATTTTCTATAGCCTGAACAGGTCCTGAGTCTTTTTCTGCACCATGGATCATTGAGCGAAATTTTAGTGCCTTGAAGATTCTTCCATTTTTACCGATCCTTTCTTGTGAATAAAATATCGGTCCTCTGTCTTCTAATTTGATCGCTACTGAAAAAAGGAGCCAGAGAGGAGAAGAAGCGAGAAGACCTATGGAAGATAACAGGATGTCAAAGAGGCGTTTGAACATTATTTGATAAAAACTGAATATATTTATAGTTGTGTCTAACTCGCCTAATGATCGTATACGGCTTTGAGCTATATGATATGGGTCTAAATGGACTAAATATCATACTCGAGTTACGTAGTAATGACCGATTGCTAATGCATCGAGCGCTGATTTTTTAAAGGTATAAACAGCATCATGAGGTGTACAGACTATTGCATCACCGTGAAGATTAAATGAGGTGTTCAGTATACCGCCAACACCTGTTTCTTTTTCAAACGTTTTTAGAACCTTATAATACAAAGGGTTCCAGCTTTCTCTTACAATTTGCGGTCTGGCAGTAAAATCATATGGATGCAATGCAGCAATCAAATCTTTTTTAGCTTTCTCTTTTGTTCGAAATGCTATTATCATATAAGGAGCATAAAAACCTTTTGGATTGATTAAATACTCATCAGCCCTTTCTTCTAATATACTCGGGGCAAAAGGCATCCAGAAATCCCTATTTTTAATTGCTTCATTTATTTTAATTACGATATCTCTATTTCTTGGATCCGCTAAAATGCTTCTATTACCTAGAGCTCTTGCACCCCATTCCATTCGACCTGAAAACCGAGCTATAACCTTGCCTTTGGCGAGCTGTTTTCCAACAAACTCGTCTATGTTATCTATTTTTTCTACCACAAAGCCATGGTCAAGCTCGGAAAGTGCCTCCCTAATCTCGTTTTCACTGAAATCCTGTCCGAAGTAAAGAGGTCCTAATGACTCGATATGATCTTGCCCTAACTCTATACTCTTAACTATGGCTGCACCTATAGCAAGTGACTCATCGCCACAACTGGGAAAGATGAATAATCGCTCAACTTCTGGCATATTTAATATCAGGTCATTGGCTTTAACGTTCATAAAAACGCCACCACTAAGAACGAGATTTTTTATGCCGGTATGAACTGTGCAATTCCTGATCCAGGTGGTTAATATCTTCTCAATCAGTGTTTGGACAGCCCTAGCTATATTGTCAAAACGATGTCCGATCAGATTGGTCCGAAATGCATCAATAAATCGCCACTTCCAATATCCAGAAGTGTTTCTGAACATTAATGGAAACTTTCCGTTAACTTCAAAATATTTCTCAACAATCTGTAAAGTTTTTTTCTGTTGCTCTTCCTTGGCGTAAGGGGCTAAACCCATAAGTTTATATTCGTGTGACATTGGTTTCATTCCAAGATATTGGGTAATCTGCGAGTAGAACTCTCCGATAGAGTTATAGTTAGAAATCTCGACTATACGTTCTATTTTTCTCCCTGTAGCGATGTTAACAGTAGCACATACGGCATCGCCTGAACCATCACATGTGATAACGAGATTCTTATGAGTTCCAAACCAACAATAGAAGTGAGCTTTGGCAGCATGAAGGAAGTGATGCTCATAAAAAGTTGGTTCGGCAGTTATTCCTATTCTTCTTAATCGAAACCTGATTTCTGCACGGCCACGAAATAAGCCCAAGATCGTCTTGGCAGGCTTAACCCAAACATTTGATTGGAAGAAGGCTCCTGGCAAGATATGGGTAGCTGCTGAAAATATTTTTTTAGGCAGGTGGGGCTCGTGATAAGTTTGTGGAGTGGTAGGCTTAAGCAACCCCGCGATACCCACACCATTTACTTCTGACGGCTTTATATTTGCAATCTTAAGGCATTCTAAGATAGCTTTTTCAGGAAATCCTCCATATTCTTTAATCCTATTTAATCTTTCCTCTGATATACATGCAAGTATTTGTCCATCACGCATAATACATGCAGTGGCAGTATGTCCATCATGAATTCCTAAAGTAATCAATTATTTTTCTCTAATATTCTGAAATAGAGATTTTCAAGTAAATTAGCCGTTGCATCCCAATTAAACTTATTTCTGACGAACTCTCTTGCTTGAATCCCTATTTTGGATAGAGTACCAACGGGCATAGTAACAATATTTCCTATTTTTTCTACAAAATTATTGTAATCAGTATGACTAAATAAGAAACCGTTTTGAGAGTCCTTTATCAACCACTTATGGGCTGATATGTCGCTTACTAAACTTGCTTTCCCGTAGCTCATTGCTTCCAATAAAGAAGCTGGCATACCTTCTACAAAGGATGGTAGTACAAAAAAAAGACAATTGCTCATGAGCTCATCTTTTAATTTACTTTCCACAAAACCCGTAAAAATTATTCTTTTGTTATTATTTGATAAATTGTAGAGATAATTCTTATAATTTTGATTTTGGGAGTCACCAGCGATAATCAAATTTAGAGAAGAATTGATATGATTAAATGCTTTGATTATCCAATCAACTCTTTTTACTTTTTCTAATCTTCCTAAAAATAATATGAATCTGTTAGGCTCTAAATTATATTTTTCTATAATCTCATGAGGTAAAACTGGAATTGTATAATGAGACCCTATCGGGGTTAACGTGACTTTTACTCTATAATGCTTTTCAATTTCTTCTTTCAACGGCAATGATACTGCAGTCACTGCGTCTGATAATTTAATTCCTATAATTGACGCTAATTTGATTATAGTCTTACCTAATTTGTTATAGCTTGGATTTACCCATGCTGCGCCGTGAAGAGTAATAATAATCTTTTTTTTATTTAACTTCAGAATAGGAATAGTAAAATAAGACATGTAACCGTGTAAGTGTATTAAATCATAATTTTTAGATATTGCATGAAAAGATGAAGTGAAAGCATGCACAAGTGATTCTATTGGAATTATGTTAATTGTTGGAGAATTAATTATATTTAATTCTTTAAAATTTTGATATTGATTATATTTTTCTTTTTTTGAATATACATTTATATCATGCCCTCTTTTTGCCAATCTGATTGCAATCTCTTGAACAAATGTCTCAATTCCACCCCAACCTGCAGGAATACCTTTTAGACCTATAAAACCAACTTTAAGAGGTTTATTCATGTCAGCCATATCAGGATCTTAAGTCTCTAATATAATATCCTGTAGAATATGATTTAAGGTTGTGAGGCCTAAGCTTGTTAAGCATTAACACAAAAGATGACGGCATTTTGCTAATCATTTTATATTTTTGTATCCTGAATTGATCAATGAAAGATGGTCGAATATGATTTATTCCTTCTACGCATGCTTCATAAGCAAAGTGAAATTGTAATTTCAATTTGTTTTGAGTCAATGTTTCAGAATGTTTCCTCCTTTTCATTAATAAATCTTTCACGTTTGCTCCTTTATAGTTCTCCAAAACCCGAAACCATAATTCATAATCCTGAGCATATTGAAAAATTTCATTATAACATCCGACTTTTTCGAAAACGACTCGTGGGATCATTACAGAACTATGAAGAAATGGATTAACCTTAAATATTTTTTTGCGGATACCATCATCATTTTCTGGCAAATGGACCTCTCCTAAAATATCATCATTTTCATTAATCTCATAAAAGCTGGTACCGATAAGTCCTGTTTCTGAGTTAGATTTCAGATAAGATACTTGTTTTTCAAGCCGTTCTGGAAGGGCCACATCATCAGCATCAATTCTTGCGATATATTTGCCTTTGCTGTTTTTAATAGCAATGTTTAAAGATTTTGTAAGTCCAATTTTTTCGTTATTGTCAATGATTATTATTCTTTTATCAATAACTCCTTTTAATAGTTTTCGAGAGTTATCATTTGAAGCATCGTTAATTATTACAAATTCAAAATCCCCAAGAGTTTGATTTAAAATGCTTTTAATAGATTTTATTAAATATTTATGAGCATTGTGGACAGACATGATAACACTTATTAGAGG
>CAZLFE010000115.1:0-6606 GCA_964558725.1 uncultured Nitrospiraceae bacterium
CTTATTGATGGAACAACACATATTGCTACCAGTTCGAGAGAGGCAAAGGACAAAGAGGCAGCTTCCGGAAAGGAAAAGGGTATTACGCTAACCGCCTATAAGATTGCACTCGATGGGATAGTCCCTATCGTTCATCCATCGATGAATATGGAGAATATCACGCTGGAACAACTAAGGGATATTTACAATGGAAAGATCAAAACATGGAAAAAACTCGGCGGACCGGATAGACCAATATCCGTTGTTTCAAGAGACACAAGCTCCGGGACTTATGAAGTGTGGGAGGAAAAGGTTCTGAAAGGTGATAAAGTGAGGCCCGATGCGCTTCTTGTGGCTTCCAGTGGGCAGGCTGTTCAGACAGTTTCACAGAATAAATATGCCATCGGTTATATCGGCATTGGGTATGTTGATAAATCTATTAAGGCTCTTAAAGTTAATGGAAACACTGCCTCTGAAAAGACCGTCCGTGATGGGTCATGGCCTATTGCTCGGCCCCTTTTTATGTATACGAACGGGAAGCCTGCGGGAACGGCAGCCAAATTCATGAACTTTATGCTTTCAAAGGAAGGCCAGAAGATTGTCGCTGAAGTGAAATATGTGAGTATCAAATAAAAATGAGACTAATTGTAGTTAAAGGAAAGGAACCGAAAGGTTCCTTTCCTTGTTTATCGTTCATTGAAATTACATCACTATGAGGATAAAATAACTGAGAGCGAGGTAAGTATTTAATTGTCCTTACCATGGCAGAAAAAAGAGAAAGCCGTTGAATTCATCGTCAGTTCTGTTGGTTTTATCTCTGTCATCATTCTTCTCCTCATTGGGTTTTTTCTCTTTAAAGAAGCATTTTATATTTTCTATAAAGCGGGTGTTTTAAAGGTCCTCTTTGGTAAAGCATGGTATCCAACTTATGATCCTCCAAGCTTCGGGATGCTCTCTCTCATTATGGGTACACTTGCTGTTACTCTTCTTACAGCTATAATAGCTATCCCCTTGGGTCTTGCAACAGCCGTTTATATTGCGGAGATCGCTCACTATAAAGTGAAGGAATTTTTAAAGCCCCTCATAGAAATGCTTGCAAGTTTTCCATCTGTCGTACTGGGCTTTTTTGGCATGGTAGTCATAGCGCCAATTCTCTCCAGCTGGCTTTCACCGATACTTTCTGAGAAGCTTCCTGAATTGCTAAGGAGTACAAACATCCCATTTATTTCGACCACTCTTGCTGATTTCTGTTATAACAAACTTTTTATTACGTCAGGGCTGAATATTACTACCGCAGCTTTAATGCTGACGGTGAGGGCAATCCCTGTGATCTCAAGCATTGCCGAAGATGCCCTGACCGCGGTTCCCCGTACTTACAGAGAAGCATCATATTCTCTCGGGGCAAATAAATGGGAAACAATCTGGCGAGTTGTTATCCCTGCCTCTGTTTCTGGATTAAGTGTTGCTGTAATACTCGGCATTGGCACGATCATAGGTGAAACTATGATTGTCCTTATGGTTGCAGGAGGCGCCGCAGTAATACCACATTGGATATTTGATCCTGCAAGGCCGATGCCAGCAGCCATTGCGGCAGAGATGGCTGAGGCACCATATCAAAGTCTACATTACTATGCACTGTTCGGGGTAGGTGCAATCCTGTTTATTATCACATTTCTATTGAGTCTTATATCCGATTTCGTATCTAAAAGATACAGGGCTGTAAAAATAGGGGAAAAGGTATGAAGCAAGATACAAGCGATATGGAGAGACCCTTTGATCTGATTCGAAGGAAAAGGGCTAACCTCAAGGAGAACTTTTTCTTGTCACTCATCAGGGCCCTCGGGTTTACGGGAGCAATAATTCTTATTGTCATATTGTTTTTTGTAGCATACAACGGTATCCATGTTTTGAGCTTGGAATTCATAACACAACCCCCGGTTGAGGCAATGACAAAGGGTGGCATTTTTCCAGTCATTATAGGAACTGTCTTACTGACCTTCATATGCATGATTGTCGTAATACCGGTTGGTGTTATCACAGCTATTTTCCTTGCTGAATACTCTAAGCCGGGATTGCTCCTTAAAACTGTTATGATGTCAATGTACACACTTGCAGGGGTTCCTTCCGTCGTTTTCGGACTCTTTGGACTTGCTGTTTTCGTTGTTGCTTTTCATTTTGGGATGAGTTTACTCGCCGGGTCTCTGACCCTTGCGGTAATGGTTCTTCCCTATATCATATCGACCTCTGAGGAAGCAATTAAGGCTGTTCCTTATAGCTTCCGTGAGGCATCTCTCGCATGCGGTGCCACGAAGTGGCAGACCATCAGAAAAGTAGTACTGCCAACAGCAATGCCAGGGATCCTTACAGGTGCAATCCTGGGGACAGCAAAAGTTTCAGGCGAGACTGCTCCGATTATGTTTACTGCTGCTGCTTTTTTTACACCCGGTGTACCGAGATCATTATTAGAGCCGGTGATGGCACTCCCTTATCATATTTATGTATTAGCCACTGCGGGAACACACATTGAGGAAACAAGGTCTATTCAGTATGGAACAGCCTTAACACTCATCATCCTTGTATTAGGAATGAATTTATTAGGAATAATCGTCAGGGCCAGGCAAAGGGTTAAAAGGGCATGGTAGCAGAAGTGAATGAAAAAAACATCTTTGAAATAAGAGATCTCAGTATCTACTATGGGAAATTTCAGGCTGTTAAGAGGGTGATTCTTAATATCGAAGCTCATAAAATCACCGCCATTATAGGACCGTCAGGCTGTGGAAAATCTACTCTCCTTAGATCATTAAATAGGATGAATGACCTTATTACCAATTCGTGGGTTGAAGGCCAGTTACTATTCAAGGGGATAGACATTTATCAGAAGGATACCGATGTTATTGAATTAAGAAAAAGGGTAGGCATGGTTTTCCAGAAGCCTAATCCTTTTCCAAGTTCTGTTTATGAGAATGTAGCCTATGGACCAAAAATCAGGGGAGTAAAAAAGAAAAGCCAACTGGATGAGATAGTAGAAAATGCTCTTGTTAGAGCCGACTTATGGAAAGAGGTAAAGGATAAACTCAGTGAATCTGGAATGAGTCTTTCTGGTGGTCAGATGCAGAGGCTCTGTATCGCAAGATCCCTTGCACAGGAACCTGAGGTGCTCCTCTTCGACGAGCCGACATCTGCTTTAGACCCCATATCAACGGCAAATATCGAGGACTTACTCCAGGAGCTCAGGAAAACTGTTACGATAGTGATAGTGACCCACAACATGCAGCAGGCTGCAAGAGTGTCAGACTATACTGCCTTTATGTACTTAGGAGAAATGATAGAGTTCGGGGATACGGATATGCTCTTTGTTAATCCTCAGAATAAACTAACAGAAGAATACATTACAGGAAGGTTCGGATAATGGCTGTTTTTGACGTGGAGTTAAGTGCATTAAAAGAAAGGGTTCTGAAACTCGGCTCAATGGTTGAAACGGCCGTACGCGATTCAGTGAAATCTCTTGTAGAAAAGGATAGTGACCTTGCAAGAAAAGTTATTGAAAGGGACCATCTGATTAATGCCCACGAAGTAAAGATAGATGAAGAATGCATAAGACTTATTGCCCTCAGGCAACCCATGGCGAAAGACCTGAGATTCATAACAACGGCCATGAAGATCACGACAGACCTTGAAAGGATGGGAGATCTTGCCGTGAATATTGCCGAAAGGGCGATAGAGCTGAACGAAGAGCCTCTCTTGAAACCTTTCGTTAATATACCAAAGATGGCTGAGATTACGCAGGAAATGGTGCGAGATGCTCTTGAAGCCTTTGTAAGGGGATGTACAAAGCTGCCCTATAAGGTAATCAAAAGGGATGATGAGGTGGATGATCTTACAGTAAAAAATTTTAATGAGCTCCTGACCCTCATGATTCAGAATCCGAGGATCATATCGCTGGCAGTAAAGAGGACATATATTGCGAAATATCTCGAAAGAATAGCAGACCATGCTACCAACATCGCAGAAATGGTCATCTATATGTGTAAGGGAAAGATCATAAGGCACATTTCTCCTTCTGAAGAAACATAGAATTTTGAAACGGAGATTATCTTTTGGCAATTTTTGATGAGGAGTTGAGGTTATTAAGGGAAAAGGTTTTAAAACTCGGCTCATTGGTCGAAACGGCCATACACGATTCAGTGAAGTCCCTTGTAGAAAGGGATAGTGAGCTTGCAAGAAAGGTTATTGAGAGAGACCACAAAATCAATGCCCTCGATGTTGAGATAGATGAGGAATGTATACGAATGATTGCGCTCAGGCAGCCAAAGGCGAGAGATCTCAGATTCATAACGACGGCTATGAAGATAACAACAGACCTTGAGAGGATGGGAGACCTTGCCGAAAATGTCGCTGAAAGAGCTATTGAATTAAATGAAGAACCGCAGTTAAAGCCATATATCGACATACCCCGAATGGCCGAGATTGCAGAAGGGATGGTTAGAGATTCTCTCGATGCCTTTGTGAAGTGTTCGAGTGTCCCTTTTGAAGTAATAAAGAGGGATGACGAAGTGGACAATTTAAATGCCCAGGTCTTTAATGAACTCCTCTTTTATATGATACAGGATCCAAATACGGTATCGAGAGCCATAAAGATTAGTTACGTTTCCAAATACCTCGAACGTATCGCAGACCATGCAACCAACATTGCCGAAATGGTTATCTACATGTGCGAAGGAAAGATAATAAGGCATATGAAGATTCCTGAGGAGTAGATAATATTGTAAAATACTTTAAGAAATTATCAGGAGGTAGTGTCATGGCAAAGGCAAAAAAAGCAAAACAATTAAACTTGACCATGCCGAACAGAGTTGGACTGCTTTCAGAGATTAGCACTGCAATCGCTAATGCGAAGGTAAATATAACTGCTATCTGTGCATACGCGATGGAAGACAAAGCATACTTTATGCTAATCACCGAAAGTAATGCAAAGGCAAAGAAGGTCCTCAGTCCGTTGGGTGCTGAAATCAAAGAGGAGGATGTTATTTCAGTAGATATGCCCAATAAGGTGGGGGAATTACAGAAGGTTGCAAAGAAGATTGCTGAAGCAGGGATTGATATTGTCTACCTGTATGGAACTGCAGGGACCGGGAAATCTTCAATCTGTGTTTTTAAAACCGCCGATGATACAAGGGCGATCAGAGTAATTAATAAATAGCAAAGTAAACAGTATACAGTAATCAGTAAAACAGCAAACTGAGAAAAAGAATGGGTGTTAGATCCTTAGCAAAGGAAACATATTGTTTCCATCTCGAAAGAAGAGTTGTCGAGAGGATAAGCAGAGGTATCCCCTTAGACAAAAGGCCTGACCTTGTTATCTGGATATGCCACTTTCCTCTACCTTACTTATCAGGCATTCAATGTCCTGTTATTGCTGACGGCGCTCGTTGCCCGCACAATGGACCTTATAGCACCGATTGAACTTTTAGTTACTCTTTAGGAAATTCTTTAACTGACCTCAGCCCCTCTTTAATTATAGCAGCGAAGACTACGGTGAAACCGACGAGGATGCCTAAAACATCTACTGCCTTGTAATAAAAAAGGATGCCGAGAATAACGGCAAGCGCTGTAAGTCTCAGGAGACTGAGGAAGACTATTTTCCCTGTCGGCCTGTATGAACCGATCAAGCCTTCGACACCTCTTGCAAGACCCCTGAGATTTACGAGGCCGAGGATCCCGCCGATGAGAATACTCAGGGCAAGCTTTCTCCCCCACATGAAAGCTGAAAAGATTGATAAAGACAGCAGAATGATAGCCGATAGCCTAAACGTCCTTTTTACGAGTGGATTCATTCTCTTTTCTCATTGCCATCCTTACAAGCTCTCTGAAGCCTGCTATGATACCGAGTATTGCGAAGATAAAGAGCAGCCAGGGTTTGGTGTGGATACCGAACCACTTTTCCATGGCAGAATCGAGTCCGTATCCTATTAAACCTCCAATGACAGTTGAAATGACAAAATTAAGTCCTACTGTGCTTGCCCAGAGGAGTTGCTTGAATAATGATTTTTCTGCCATGTTTCAATAAGGCTTGCTTTAAAGTTTTTTTAGTGACTCGTATGCTGCCCTTACGGTTTTTTCTACATCTTTCTCTGTGTGTGCGAGGGATATAAAGCCAGCCTCAAACTGTGAAGGTGCTATATATATCCCCCTTTCGAGCATATTTGAAAAGAACTTCGAGAATTTTGCTGTATCAGATGTTTTTGCCGTTGTGTAGTCAATGACGTCGGTATCAGTGAAATAAGTACAGAACATAGTACCTGCCCTGTAAAACTTTGTCTTTACACCGGCCATCTTTGCCGCATCGGTAAGCCCTTTTTCTAACAGACCTGATATGTTTTCCAGTGTCTTATACGTTTTGCTTTTTGAAAGTATCCTGAGGGTTTCTATGCCTGCTGTCATTGCGAGAGGGTTGCCTGATAAAGTGCCCGCCTGATAAACAGGTCCTGCAGGTGAAACCATAGACATGATTTCTTTTTTCCCTCCATATGCACCAACAGGAAGCCCACCACCGATGACCTTACCGAGGCAGGTCATGTCAGGCGTGATGCCATAGTATGCCTGTGCTCCTCCATAAGATACCCTGAA
>CAZLFE010000116.1:0-3344 GCA_964558725.1 uncultured Nitrospiraceae bacterium
CCCTTTTGTACCTTAATAATAGCCAAGGCAGGTTGAAATGTCTACTGGAGAGAATTGACTCTTTGATTTATTTATATTAAGCTAAGAAAACTCTCAATGGAGGATACCATGAATAAAGATGCTACAAGGATTACGGGGGCATTTCTGTTAGGAGGATTAATCGGTGCAGCTATTGCTCTCCTCTATGCACCAAAATCAGGACGTGAGACGAGAAAAGATATCTCAAAAGCTGCAAAACGTACAAAAAAGGGCGCTGTTGATCTGGCTGAAGATATAGCTGAAAGTGTAAGTGATTTCACGAGTGATATGAAGGATAAGGCTGCCGATATCATAGATCGTGGGAAGGAACTGTCAGAAAATGCCAGAAAGGAGATTTTGGCGACCCTCGAACACGGACAGAAGGCGATCGAAAAACAGAGGAAAAGAATAATCGACGCTATTGGGCTTTAAGAGTTAAAGAAAAAGGGCATACGCTGCTATCATCAAGATAGCAGCCAGTTTACTTATCAATTATTTTATGGATGTCTTCTTTTTTGCTGCTGGTTTTTTCTTTTGAGCGATTTTCTTTGTGCTTACCTTCTTTGCTACTTTTTTCACTGCCTTCTTTTTTGCTGGTTTTTCCTTAACAGAAGATATCTTTGTTACCTCCATCCCACAGCAATAAATAGGACTGACCCTGGCTCCCAATGCTTCTGAAACAACTATCTCTGTACCACATCGTTTACACTCATAGGTTACTACTATTGCGTCTGCCATGATAATGCCCCCTTTTTGATTAATATACTTACTCTTTGTTTATGTAAAAAACCACATTGACTGTTCCGTATATTGCAATATCACCTGGCTCTATGGGAGTTTCCGGGGTTTCAGCAGCCTTAGCTTCCATGAGCATCTCCCCGTGAACAGGATAATGAGCTTCTTTTCTGCATGATGGAGAGATATGTTTTACACCGGCAATCTTCACATTGAGGGATTGAGCAACAACAGACGCCTCCCTTTCAGCCCCTGCTGTAGCCTTTTTAAGCACGCTATTGCAGTAGTCCTTTTCATCGGCAAGGGAAAAGGTAATGCCCTGAACTTGATTCGCTCCGTTTTCTATCGCCTTGTCTATCAGGGCACCGACGGTCTCTATCTTTTTTGTCCTCACTGTTACTTGATTTATGACCCTGTAACCTGTAAGCACATTCCTCTTTTTCACATTATCATATTCATAGACAGGTCTGACTGAATAGGATAAGGTTTTGATGGAGTCCCCGGAAGAAGGATCGACGAGGGTTTTTAATTTGCTTACAACTTTTTCTGCTCTCATGCTGTTTTGAGCAACTGAATCCAACGCAGTCTTAGATATGGTCTCAACAGAAAGGGTTATGGTAACGATATCCGGAGGATAATACTCTGATGCAACGCCTGTCACAGAGATAGTCCCTCTTTTGTCTCCCTCTTCAGGCTCTGTTGCAGAAACAGGATGTAAGAAAATGAGTGATAAAGTCAGAGTTGCAAAGAGAATTCTTGTTATACTTTTCATACTACATGGTATCAGATTTATTCAAAATATCCAACTGTTTAGCTTTTTGTACATGACGACTATCTGAAAACTCAGGAAACTCCGAAAACCGGACATTTTCATTTTGCCTTGACACCGGGAACTTTTCCAGTTGACAATCCTGAAACAATAAAGCAAAGATTAAGAAAATGGAAGAGAAAATATTAATGCTTTTTCTTAAGGTTCGGGAAAGCTTTGGTGACATTAAAAAAAGGGTTTCTCTCATTAAACCCTATCCCGAGCTCCTCGTATTTTCAACTGGCTGGGCCCTCACCATTGAAGAATTTAAAAAAATTCTAGAGTTTCAGCCCGAATTTATTTATAAAAGTAAAGAGGAAGTTTATGCAATTTCTGTTCTCTATAGAATAGATGATGATATTACAACAGGAATTATTGCACATGAGTTTGCTGAAATCGTTGCAAAAGAAAACAACATTTCTGACCATAGTGTGATTGACAGAATATGTGCTGAAAGGGGATTTGGGAAACAGCTTTTGCTTGCACTCCAAAGCGACATCCTGCCGGGGTTGGTAGAAAGGAACTTTATTGATAGGGATGATCTTGAAAAAAGAATAAAGAATCTGAGAAGTATGATGGAAGATTAAAAATAAAAAATTCAATGCAAAAAAATATCACTCAATGTATGCGTTGCGGCACGTGCTGTCTGAAGGGAGGTCCGATTCTTCACCATGAAGACAAAAAACTCCTTCTTGCTGGACACGTAGGATATCAGCATTTAGTAACCATCAGGAAAGGTGAGCTAGCGCTCAATCCCCTCAGTGGAAAACTGGAACCAGTTCAAAAAGAACTCATTAAGGTTGTCGGGAAAGAAAACAATTGGTCTTGTTACTTTTATGATCAAAAAGAAGCCTCATGCACGATTTACGAGAACCGCTTCCTGGAATGCCGTCTGTTGAAATGCTGGGACACCTCAGAACTCATATCCATCATCGGCAAAAACACTATTACCCGTACCGGCATTATCAACCCTGATGACCCGATACTCTGGGTCATTAAGACCCATGAGAGAGACTGCCCTCTTCACGAGGTAGAAAACTTAATCCTCACTTTATCCCAGGGAACCGACAAATCAAAAACACTCGCAAAACTTACTGAACTTGTCCGTAAAGACTTAGCCATACGTTCCTATGCCCTGTCCGAATTGGGACTAAAGGCTGAGTTTGAACTTTTTATTTTCGGGCGTCCCTTGTCCAAACTCCTGAGTGATCGTGGAATAACGGTTCATATGCAGAAATCAAAAGATTCATCACTCAAATAGCCCTAAAAGATAAGAGGTCTGGTTGAATGAAATCGACAAAGCCAATGGGTTCTCGCATTAATAATGGTGAACTCTCTGACATCGAACTGAAAATCCTCTCTTATATTCATCACTCAGGCCCGGCCTTCGCCAAAAAGCTTGCTGCTCGACTGGATACGGATATTCAGACCGTGCACGAACACATCATGACCCTGCAAAGAATGGGATATCTGGAGCGGGTAACCAGAACAATGGTTGAATACAGGATAAATAGGAGAAATAATGTAACCAAGCACAGAAACCATACCTATTACGATCTCACACGCAAAGGCAGGTTATGCATGCGTCATTTTCAGGGCAAAGTTGAAGTAAACCTGCGGCCTCCCTATAAGCAGGTCTGATGATTGATAAGGAAAAGATAATCGACACTGTTACAGAAAGACTTAACAAGCTTCCATAAAATCAGGCTCTATGACACTGTCTATCGCTGTTCGTGATCGTCCTCTTTTTCCCACAAATTGTCAAACAATTTTGCGATTATGG
>CAZLFE010000116.1:3444-6514 GCA_964558725.1 uncultured Nitrospiraceae bacterium
TGTTCGTGATCGTCCTCTTTTTCCCACAAATTGTCAAACAATTTTGCGATTATGGTGTTCGATATCACAACACCCTTGCGGGTTAGCCTGAGTGCATCATCTCTCACCTCAATATGACCGCTATCGATCATCTCCCTGCAAGCAAGCAGGATATCTAATCCTTCGTTTTGAGCACGTTTAATGCTGATTCCCTGTGTTTTCCTGAGCCCGAGAAATATCCATTCCCTGAGACTATCCTGTAATGTAAGGTATATTTTATCCTCTTCAGGGATAACACCTCTACTCAACTGATTTATGTACGTATGAATATCCTCAACGTTTCTTGATCTCAACCCGTTTATAAACGAATGGGCCCCTGCACCTGCGCCGATATATTCGCCTCTGTTCCAATAATTGAGATTATGGATGCATTGAAATCCTGGTTTTGCAAAGTTCGATATTTCATAATGTTCGTAGCCGTTATTTGCCATGCTGTCGATTGTATAGTTATACATATCGAGGATTGAATCTTCAGAAGGCATTTTAAGGTTACTAACGGGGGGCAAGGGGGGATTACTTATTAAATCGAACAAGATTGTTCCCTTTTCAGGCGTTAGTTCATAGGCAGAAATATGTGCAGGCGAACACTCAGCAGCCTTTGAAAGCGACTCACACCATGAATTGAAGGACTGAGCGGGAATTCCGTATATCAAATCAATAGAAAAATTCCTCAAGCCTGCTTTTCCGATAAGCGCGATTGACTGTAACGCTTCCTCAGATGTGTGAATTCTGCCGAGAACTTTCAGTTCCTCATTATTAAATGACTGTACCCCGATACTCAGCCTGTTTACACCAAGACAAAGGAGCAAGTATATTTTGGATTCAGAGAGCGTACCAGGATTTGCCTCCACTGTAAGTTCTGTGCTGGAAGATAGTTTGTAATTATCTTTTAAGCATGAGAAGATTTGTCTGAAGCATTCACCAGGCAAAAGGGAAGGGGTGCCGCCGCCGATATAAACCGATTTTAATTTTCCCAACAAATGTTTTTTGAGAAATAGCTCTTTGCAGAGTGCACAGGCGTATGCATATGCTGTCGATTCATCATAAGGCACAGAAAAGAAATCACAGTAAATGCATTTTTTAATACAGAAAGGGATATGGATGTAAATTGAATCAGCCATTTTTATTTAAAAATTTCATTTCGCTATTTGATCTTCAGCACTGCCAGAAATGCCTCCTGGGGCAGTTCGACCTTACCAAACTGCTTCATCCTCTTTTTCCCCTCTTTTTGTTTCTCAATCAGTTTTCTCTTGCGGGTTATATCGCCGCCGTAGCATTTTGCGAGGACATCCTTTCTGATCTGCCTGACGCTCTCTCTTGCAATAATTTTATTGCCGATTGCAGCCTGAATAACAACCTCAAACATCTGCCGCGGAATGATATCCCTCAATTTTTCTGTCAGCTCACGGCCTTTGTAATAAGCCTTATCTCTGTGGACTATCAAAGAGAGCGCATCAACGACCTCTCCATTCAGAAGAATATTTAATTTGATAAGATCGGATTCCCAGTATCCGTTGAATTCGTAATCCATGGACGCATATCCTTTTGAGAGAGATTTTAACCTGTCATAGAAGTCCCAGAGAATTTCGTTCAACGGAAGTTCATATTCCACCCTGATTTTGTCTTTCGCGATATAGGTGAAGCTCTTTTGAATTCCCCTTTTTTCCTGACAGAGGTCTAAAATCGGACCTATGAAATCAGAGGGCATGACAATAGTCGCAAGGACAAAAGGCTCTTCGATGAGATCGAATCTCTCAGGAAGAAGAGCCGGGTTCTCAATGTGCAGAACCTCTTTATCAGGTTTTGTTACCCTGTAGACAACTGTTGGTGCTGTACTCAGAAGCGAAAGATCAAACTCGCGTTCGAGTCTCTCCCTTATAATCTCCATATGCAGGAGACCTAAAAAACCACACCGGAAGCCAAACCCGAGGGCAAGAGACGTCTCCGGTTCATATACGAAAGATGAATCGTTCAACCTCAGCTTGTTCAATGCATTCCTGAGAGCTTCGTATTGATGCGATTGCGTCGGATAAAGACCACAGAAGACCATCGGTTTGATATCTTTATATCCCGGACAGAGTTCTTTTGCAGGTATCTCATCATCTGTTATGGTATCCCCTATTTTTGTATCAGTAACTTGTTTGATTCCTGCAAAGATATAGCCGACTTCTCCTGCTGAGAGCATTTCAACAGGCTTCATCTTGGGTGTAAAAATCCCTACCTGGGACACTTCAAAGACACCTCCGGTTGCCATCATGCGGATATGTTTTCCCGGCATAACACTTCCGTCAAAGAGTCTTACAAGAACAAGAACACCCTGATAATTGTCAAACCATGAATCAAAGATAAGAGCTTTGAGAGGTTTCGCATCGGCTCCCTTTGGAGCAGGAATCTTTCTCACGATCGCCTCGAGGATTTCCTTTGTCCCTGTCCCTTCTTTCGCACTGGCAAGAATAGCATCGGAACAGTCAATACCAAGGGCATCTTCTATCTGGGCTTTTGTTTTATCAGGATCTGCTGCCGGAAGGTCTATCTTATTGATTACGGGAACTATTTCGAGATTATGCTCCACGGCATGATACGCATTCGCAAGAGTCTGTGCTTCAACACCCTGGGAAGCATCAACGACAAGGAGTGCACCTTCGCATGAAGCAAGGCTCCGCGATACTTCATAAGAAAAATCGACATGTCCGGGTGTATCTATAAGATTCAGTATGTAATCCTTCCCGTCATCGGCAACATAGTGAAGCCTTACTGCATGAGCTTTAATGGTGATACCCCGTTCTCTTTCAAGGTCCATTGAATCAAGGACCTGGGCAGTCATCTCCCTTTCACTGAGTGCACCGGTATATTCCAGCAGCCTGTCAGCAAGGGTTGACTTCCCGTGATCGATATGGGCTATGATTGAAAAATTGCGTATGGATTTTGTCATAACCAGAACATTTATTTTATCATAAAATATCCTTATAATTTTATTTAACCCAAAAACTGCATTTTAAAATGGCATACCTATAAAACCAAGCCGGTCAAG
>CAZLFE010000117.1:0-6475 GCA_964558725.1 uncultured Nitrospiraceae bacterium
GGAGGTATCATTGTTGTCAAGATTTATAACGCACTGTTGATGAAACACTTTCATTATTCAAAAAATTCTATGAATCTATGCAAGGAAGGGATGTAGTTGAAAATCTTGTTATTATTACACCTGAGGGCGTGAGAATAAGAAGATCAAAGAGATGACAAAAATCCACGACCTCTTCATCACCCTCGCTGATAAAATCACCGCCATGAAAGAGGCAAACCCCGCCGTCAACACCTCTGCCCTAAAAAGGGGCGGGTCCGTAAAAAGGGACAGGTACATTTTCTGCGGGGCAGAGGTAGGAGATTGAGATAGTGGAGGGGAAAGGGTAAACTTTAAGTAAGTTCGCTTTAGGAGGTTAAAATGAGAGATGCTAAAATGTCTACATCCGAGATTCTTCATATCCTCAATGGACTAAAACAAGAAGTCAGACAGAGATACAAAGCTGAGATAAAAGGTATTTTTGGTTCTTACGTAAGAGCTGAAAAAAAGAAAGAAAGCGATATTGATGTATTGGTCGAATTTGACGAAGGAGCCAATCTTTTAGATTTGACAGGACTCTCTTTATTCCTTGAAGAAAAATTAAACTGCCGTGTTGATGTTGTCCCCGAAAGTGCTATAAGAAAGGAAATCAAAGACAGCATTTTAAAAGAGGCAGCTTATTTATGAGAAACTATGCTCTCTATCTTAAAGATATCTTAGAGGCAATGGAGGCAATTGAAAAGTTTGTTGAAGGTATTGACCGTGATAGTTTTCAAAAAAATGACATGATATCAAGCCTGTGATTAGAAAATTTGAAATCATTGGTGAAGCCACAAAAGGCATACCGGAGAAGATGAGAAATAGGTACCCTAAAATCCCGTGGAAAGAAATGGCCGGGATGCGGGATAGACTCATACATTTTTACTTTGGAATCAAATATGACCTTGTCTGGTATACTATAAAAGATGTAATACCACATTAAGCCTCTTATCCTGGAAATTTTAGAAGAGACTAAAGATCGATAATCAAAATGCAGCCTTTCATTAACCTCGACGACCAAATTCCCTCCGCCAAATAAAAATGAAAAGAAAAAAGGGATGTACATTATCTCGTGGGTATAAGTAGGAGGTTGAGATTGTGGGGGAAGTGAAAATTGATCTGTTGAGGATAAGGTATTGAGAATACTCAATATATATTTTACAACCACAGGGCTGAACAGACTTCAAAAAAAAGCTAAGCTGAACCGGCTTTGATTTTTTATCAAAATTTGATAGACTACAATTAAGACTTAATTCTGACTATAAAGGAGGAAAGGATGAAACTAAGCACAGCCGTTAAACCCATAAGTCATATTAAATCTCACGCATCGGAAATAATCAGCGAGATATCCGAAACCGGCAACCCGGTTGTCGTAACCGTAAACGGAGAGGCGCGGGTAATAATTCAGGACATAAAAGAATATGAAAAAGACCGAGAAAGCATGGCTATGCTGAAGATACTGGCAATGGGGAAAAAGGATATGCTCGAAGGCAGGCATAAACCAATTCAGCAGGCATTTGCTGAACTAAAAAAGAAAATACGCTCTTCAGAGAAGTCGTGAAATACGAAGTCCGTATTACCGAAGTTGCACCGAACGATCTTTACGTAATCTACAAGTATGTTGCAATCAATGATTCACCAAGAAAGGCTGAGCATCTGCTTAACAACATATACAAGGCCATGTCTTCTCTGGAAACAATGCCGGCAAGGGGTAATCACCCGTCGGAGATGCAACGGTGGGGAATATTTGATTTCAGAGAAGTATTTTTTAAGCCCTACCGCGTCATATACGAAATCAGGAACAAAACGGTTTTCATCCACGCCGTTCTTGACGGGCGACGCAACTGTGAAGACCTTTTACAGCGACGGCTCCTTGAGACCCAATGAACACGACTTTGCTGTTTTATTTTATGTGCAACGAAGGGATGAGCATGAGAATGCGGATGTTAAGCTTTTAACCATACATCCTTTGAAGGAAGGACAAAAAGAAAAACGAGTCCAATCAGGAAGATGGAGGAAAATATAATGGACGATTTTAAGGTTTATTATGATGAAGAAGAGGACATCCTCTACCTTGCAAAAGAGGGTAAAGAGGTTGAGGTTGTGGAAATATCTCCTGGTGTGAATATGGAGCTTGACAGCAACGGCAACCTTATCGGTGTTGAACTGTTCAGAGCATCGCATATGTTTAAAGACATCCTCAAATCAATGGAAAAGAAGCTTCAAATTGCATAACTGCCTGCACAAAATCCTCACAGCCAAGCAGAAAGACCCCAACGCCGACACCTCTGCCTTTTAACAACAGATTTGATAAAATGGTCTATGCCCTCTACGGCCTCACCCCAGAGGAGATTGAGATAGTGGAGGGGAAAATCAAAATTATGTCGGTTAAATTGACTCGAACAAAAAAGGAATGCATTGTTGAGTACGACATTAATCAGCCACCTGACATTTTCTTCGATACCAATGTGTGGCGTGAAATGAATAGAGATGATAAGACATTTTTGGACGAACTCCCACAGAAGAGGGGCTTTCGATATTTTTTGTGTATTATAGAAAGACAATGCACAGTAACGTGATTATTATAGGCGCTGGTGCGGCAGGACTGATGTGTGCCATTGAGGTGGGGAAGCGGGGACGGTCGGTCATCATTTTGGACCACGCATCGAAAGTCGGCCAAAAGATTCTCATCTCAGGCGGGGGCCGCTGTAATTTTACAAACCTTAACATTCAGCCGGATAACTACCTCTCCGCTAACCTTCATTTCTGCAAATCTGCCCTTGCCCGGTTCACACCACGGGATTTTATCACACTGATTGAAAAACACCGCATTAGCTGGTGTGAAAAAGAAGACGGGCAGATATTCTGCGCCGGAAGTTCCCGGCAGATTGTGGACATGCTCAGAAAGGAGTGCGATTCGGCAGGGGTTCAATTCCAGCTGAACTGCAAGATTGAGGAAATTACAAAAAAAAGCAGGTTCAGTGTAAAAACGAATTCCCGGGTAATTGAATCAGAATCTCTTATTATAGCAACAGGCGGTCTTTCCTATCCCAATCTCGGGGCAACGGGGCTTGGCCACCGATTAGCCGCGCAGTTTGGACTGCGTATTATCCAGCCGAAACCGGCACTTGTCCCGCTGACGTTCAGCAGCAAAGACCTGGACATCTTCAGCGAGTTGAGCGGTGTCTCTGTCAAATCTAAGGTAAGCTGCAATAATAGAGGATTCTCAGGGAATATCCTCTTCACCCACAGGGGACTGAGCGGGCCAGCTATACTCCAGATCTCATCATACTGGAAGAAAGGTGATGTTATTCACATTGATCTGCTGCCAGACATTGATATCTATGGGAAACTTATTGAAAAACGGCAAAGCAGGATACAAATTAAGAACCTGCTGGCTCAATATTTTCCCAAAAGATTTATTCACAAATGGTGCGAATTGCATATTAAGTCAAAACCCTTATGCCAGTATGCGGATAAAGAACTTGAAGGCATCTCTGGACATCTTAAAAATTGGGTGATAAAACCAGCAGGTACGGAAGGATATAACAGGGCGGAAGTCACTCTTGGCGGAGTTGATACAGATGAACTCTCATCCAAGACAATGGAGGCGAAAAAGGTCCCGGGGTTATATTTTATCGGAGAGGTTATTGATGTAACAGGACAGCTCGGAGGCTATAATCTGCAGTGGGCCTGGTCGTCTGGCTATGCAGCAGGCCAGTACGTTTAGTTCTTACGAAAATTAATATTTTTGCTATGAGAAAAATAATACTTGCATCAGCATCACCGCGGAGAAAAGAGATCCTGAGAAAAACAGGCCTTAATTTCTCTATCTGCACGAGTGATTATGAAGAGGATATTAATCTGTCGTTAAAACCTCGCGCACTAGCAAAATTCCTGTCGCGCAAAAAAGCTGAAACTGTCGCTCATAAATACAAAAACGCGATAATCATTGCTGCAGATACATTTCTCGTATTCAAAAAGCGACTGCTCGGCAAACCCCATACTGAAAAAGAAGCTGAGAAGATGCTGAATATGCTGAATGGAAAAGCACATTCAGTAATCACCGGCTTTACCATTATGGATACTGCCAGCAAAAAAATATTATCGAGATCAGTGGAAACTAAGGTATATTTCAAAAAGCTCGGCAGAAAAGAGATAAACGCATATGTCAGATCAAAAGAGCCGCTGGATAAAGCAGGAGCATATGCAATTCAGGGGCTTGGATCAGTTTTTATTGAAAGAATTGACGGAGATTTTTTAAATGTAGTGGGCCTTCCTTTGCTCGCTCTGACAGAAAGTCTAAAAAAATTCGGGATTACAGTAGCTTAGTGGCTCAGTTCTTTAGTGTATCACAGAGCCACAGGGGTAAAGTCAAATCGGCTCTTAGGCTTTATGAAAAACAAAAAGATGCATGAAAAGAAAAAAGGTACAGGCACATTATCTCGTGGGCAGAAGTAGGAGATTGAGATTGTGGAGAAAAGCTAAATAGAAAAAGGACAAGTAAATTTATTCGGTGAAAATTGAAGACTTGGATGAACTTCACTACATTGCTCCGATTGCAAATAGCCCTCCAGCCAACCCGGTGAAATTGCACCTATATTCTGAATCTGTTATATTTGTTGATTAACTATAGAGCGACTTAAACAGGGTAAAAATCATTTTTAACATACAGGTAATCCCCTCAGTCCCCCTTTAGCAAAGGGGGATTAAGGGGGATTTGATGAGTATTTCTGCTGACATAGGACATTTACTCTATAGAAATTGAGGGAGGTCATTTTTGTCAGATAAGGTGAGGGTAAGGTTTGCTCCAAGTCCAACAGGGCATCTTCATTTAGGCGGGGCAAGAACTGCCCTTTTTAATTGGCTTTTTGCACGACACCATAAGGGCTCCTTTATTCTCAGGATTGAGGACACTGACAGGACACGTTCGACAGAGGAATATATCGATACCATCATTGAAGGTATGAAGTGGCTTGGCCTTGACTGGGATGAAGGGCCCTATAGGCAGACTGATAGATTCAGTATCTACAAGAGCTATACTGATAAACTTTTACAAGAGGGCAAGGCATATTATTGTTATTGTTCATCTGAAGAGCTCGAGAAGAGAAGGCAAGAAGCATTGGCACAGGGAAAATCTCCAAAATACGATGGACGATGCAGGCATGTGAAAGAACCTGTAATGGACAGGATACCCGCAGTCCGTTTCATGATGCCTCAAGAAGGTGAGACCGCTGTCGATGATTTGATTAGAGGAAAAGTCATCTTTGATAATGCTCAACTTGATGATCTTATCATCATGCGATCTGACGGGACACCGACATATAATTTTGTTGTCGTCGTTGATGATGTGGATATGGAAATCACCCATGTCATAAGGGGCGATGACCACCTGAATAACACCCCAAAACAGATCCATATATACAAAGCTCTTGACTATAGAATCCCTGCATTTGCCCATTTGCCTATGATCCTGGGACCTGACAAAACAAGACTGAGCAAGAGGCATGGTGCAACATCTGTGACATCTTACAAGGAAATGGGCTATCTTTCTGATGCCTTTGTGAATTATCTTGTTCGCCTCGGATGGGCTCACGGAGACCAGGAGATCTTTAGAAGGGAAGAGGCAATAGAGTATTTTTCGTTGGAAGATGTTGGAAAATCTGCTGCAGTCTTCAACCCCGAGAAGCTTCTCTGGCTCAATAGTCAGTATATCAAGAACTCACCAACAGAAAAGCTTGTTGAATTGGTCATGCCATTTCTCATAAAAGAAAAAGTTATCCATGAAGATCAGACATTGGATAAAGAGTGGTTATCAAAGGCTATTGACACGTTGAAAGAGCGCTCAAGGACATTAGTTGAGCTTGCACATTCCCTGCGTTTTTATATAGCAGAAGCCATCGAATACGATGAAAAGGCAAAGGCAAAATTCCTGAATGAAAAAAGCCTCCCCTCTCTGATCGATGTGAAAGATGCATTGAAAAGACTCGATAATTTTATTGCATCAGAGATTGAAAAGGTTTTTGTGACCCTTGTTGAAAAGCATAATACTAAACTCGGTAACCTTGCTCAACCTGTCCGTGTTGCAATTGTCGGCAAGGCCGAAAGTCCCGGGATCTTTGAGGTGCTTGAAATTGTGGGTAAGGAAAAGACCTTGAAAAGATTAGAGAAGGCGATACAGACAATAGAGTAAGGGTGTCATGGGTTTAAATGTTGTAAGAAGCTTTTTCTGTAAGATATCGGTATGTCAGGTTGTTGCTTTCTGTTAGTCACACCCCTTTGAGCCTCGATAGGGATATAGACTACACATAGTACTTCACGCTCTGCCAGGTTTATAGCTCACGTTGAGTACTTCCTGTAGTTGTGATTTTTACATATTGCCCTGCAATACAATATTACAGATGTAAATCGCATGCCGTGTATATTGTATAGCTAGTCGGTTAAAGTCCGACCGTGGAAA
>CAZLFE010000118.1:0-4264 GCA_964558725.1 uncultured Nitrospiraceae bacterium
CAGTATCTCTCCCCAAACTTGGTGATACCAATTTCATCTGCCCGCGGTTGTCCTTGGAGCCGCTGCACTTTTTGTAATCATGTTCGAAGAACATTACCAATAAGTCAAAGGTATAGCGTACGACCATTTGAAGCAATAAAACGAGAGATAGAAGGATTTCTTGAAAAGGGATATCGACATTTTTGTTTTGTGGACGAAGCGATTCCAGCACAACGCTTTCTCAGACTTGCTGAGTTAATACGATCCGTCAGCAGTGACATTCGCTGGCTATGTTACCTTCGCCTCGATACTGACCACAGTTACGACACTTTTCATATAGCACAGGCAGCAGGATGTAGAAAAGTTTTCTTCGGATTGGAAACAGGATCACAAAGATTGCTTCGGCTCCTCAGAAAGGGGATACCAATATCTATGGCAAAGAAGGTTATATGTGACGCAAGTAGAGCTGGTTTAGCTGTACATCTATTCATGATGGAATCCTTTCCAGATGAGTTACCCGAGGATTTTGCTGCCACCAAGGAGTTCCTGAGGGAAGTTCTTACTCATGTCGATAGTTTTGGTTTTAGTTATGATATTTTCCCTTTTGTGGCTGAACTGGATACAGACGTTTATCAGGAGCCTTGTAGATTTGGCGCAAAAGGAATTAAGGGCTCAAGAATGGCTGACCTATCTTGGCGCTTTAGGCTTGTATCTGCAACCAAAAGGAGGCCGATATGCTTTGCAAAAGCTCGCCGTGCAATCAAAGGCATTGTTGAATCCAAGCTAAGCAGCAGGGGCGGTTTGAGACACTTGGGTCTTTCTCAAGATTCATTACATCTTTTACTGTTGGATGCTCAATCTGAGAATACCAGTTCAATTATTGCATTTCCTGAGATGTAAGGTTAGATTTAGGCATTGACAATACCTGTTAATATGATTCTTCATGTATTAAGTTTTTGTTTCTCCTCGATAGTGTTTGATAGTAAAGTATTCTGAAGTGCGTAACAATAGGCATTGACGATAGCACACACTCACAGGCACATAGTTGTCAACATTTTCCTTGTGCAAATAATGTGTTCTCGCATTCATTAGCACTGCAGCAGGTTTCGACACGCGCCTTTCACATGGACTGCACCCCCCACATAGATATTGTTTGGCATGAGGAGAAGTGAACATTTTCAGATAAATAAATTCCACTCGGTAATCGTTACTAACTCTGTCGACATAGCAACGTTTCTTTGTGGCTGTAACAAACGCTCTTGGACCTTCTACGGGGTCGTCTCTTTCCAAATGTACACATCAGGGATTACAAAATATCGCCGGCGAGAACTTCTATGGGAAAGAGATGAATCGAAACACCAACCAACGCTCTGCAATAATAGACTTAGCTATTACAAAAAAATAGGGGGGCTAATGCCCCCTCTTCTAAAACTCCTCCTCTACGGTGATCCTTTCAGGAATTCCATTTCTATTGGTCACGCCAAAGGCTGAGAAGTCCCCTTTCTGCATCACCTTGATGAGCTCAGCTGCCTGCTCGATGCTCATACCATCGGTTACTCTATCTATGGTATCTTTGTGTATACCTGCTTTTGCAGCTATTTTCCTGATGGCCATATCCTGTTGATGACTTATTTTGGGCTTCTCTTCATCATTCAGTGGTTTTGCATCTGGAGATACTCCCGCTGTAGTCTGTGAAGTCACGTCTTTAGAGTCGGTTTTACTTTCATCTTCATCAGAGACCACTATTGCACCTTCATCAAAGGCAGGATTTATATCTTCCGGAGCAGGCAGTGCAATATTCCTTGTTGAAAGAAGGACCCTCGATGTATTTTCTCTCAGCGTATTTATCATATTTACATCGGCATCGAGGATTACCTGGAGGGTATGGTGTAGCTGTCTCTGGCCATTTGCATTAGTCTCCTTTGGAACTCGCTTGAGCTTAAGCGGTACCATGGCAAATCTTCCAATAAGAGCCTGCACAAAGTCTAAACCGCTGTTTATATCAACAATACTGTGGTAACTTCCGACATCAATCTGGTACACACCACCCATGTTTATCCTGGGAAGAATCACCAGAAGATGTGCCCTTCTTGCACAACCGTTTGTTTCAAGAAGTTCACAGGGACAATCCCTTTCTTCCATTGTTTGAGTCTTCTCGTTTAGACGCATGGCGGTTTCTCCATTCCCAATGCACTTGAGACCTTTACTTTCTCCATACCACTTATACGCCTGAGGGAATACTGCCTCAATGTCGTTTATCGGAAGCATAACATCAAGTTCAGATGGCCTGTCGCCATAAACCTTTGCTACCTCAGGTGGAACCACAAAGTATTCCGTCTCTTTTGGGTATTCCTTTCCAGTCTTGGGACTTATTACTTTCACACCTAATCTTAATTTCCCGAGACGGGGCATTCTCCTTCTGTCTGACAGTTCTTTTATCTTTGTGAATCTCCCTTTAAATTCTGCCATTGTTTTTCTCCTTTCTTTTAATCTCCTTAACGGTTAATACCTCTATCAGTTGATCCTTTTTTGCTGCATGAAGAATTTCGAGTGGAATCAGATTGTTGTCAATATCCGACCGCTTCTGAAGTGTCAAGGATACCAACAGATCTCCTGCCTTTCCTTTGCTTATTTGCTCCTTTTTCAGACAGCTCTTAATCGACCCTTTTAACTCATCTTGTCTCTTCTCTAACTCTCTCATCTGAAGGGAGACCTCTCGATATTGCCTGACCATCTCTGAAGTTTCAGGGTCAAGTTCTATACCTTGAGCAAATTGAGCGAACTCCTGTTCGTAGTTCTCCCAGCAGATTTCTCCATAAGGACAGTAATCACAATGCCAGTTACCAAGTTCGTATTGCCTCTCAGGTAATGTTCTATCTATCCTGTGTTTCTCTATCTCTTCGAATCTCCTCAATGCATTCCGATAGAGACTCAAAAATATTTCTCTGTCCCTGCGTTTTCCATTGCTGGATATAACTTCCTTCACTACAAGGATGTCATTGCCGCTGTCATAAGACAGCAGAAACTCAAGATACTGTGACGTGTTCTTATTCTTCAGAAGAAGAATTCCCTCATTAATTTCAGGCTGCACCTTCTGAAGGCCGATCAAATAGAGGGTGCATTGTGTGAGGTAATCAAGAGGGTATTCCTCGTTACAGTATCTCTGAAATGCAAAATGGTTGATGGCCTTATGTTCCCATAAACGGTCAACCCCACCAAGATCTGTAAGGATTCCATCTATATGACCTTTCATTACATGAATATAACCATTGAACGGGACCCTTCCGCATTCAACAACCATCTGCTGGCTGTGTAGCTGAAATGTTGATTTCCTCAACCAGTCTGCTGTTAATTCCTCATGCCAGCTTGAATCATCAAGAACTACTACAAATCTGTCATCCATGGCTTTCCCTTGAACACCCTGAGCCATATAACACAACTGGCGCAGGCAGCGTTCAGGCCCGGCTAAGGATGGGCGGGGATAGTATTTTGTGCGTGACTTTTCAAAGCCGGCAACTTTGTGCAAAAGTTCTGCAATCATTTTTTCCTCCTCAAAAGGTAATAAATAAAAAAATCCGACTCTGCAAATTGCAGAAATCGGATTTTTCGTAACAACTACTGAAGATACTGCTTTAAGGAAGTATTACTTCTATCAGGATGCTCAATAAGCTGCTCGCAATGAATGAGGCTGACAAAAACAAAAGGCCAAAGAAGAATAGCGGGGTAACCCTTATTGGTAGAGGAGTTAACCTTTCTGATATCTCAAGGGAGATAGACATTACAATCAGAGATACAGAGAGAAGCGGCCACTTCGGATGTTTTGGAACAACAAGGGTCGGTAAAACCAAACTCATTGAGAATATTACTGAGCAGGATATACAAAAGAACTACAATGTTGTTGTTATAGATCCGAAAGGAGATACAGAGCTTTTCAGCAAGGTCGTTCAGGTAGCCACTGAGACAGGAAGGCTTGAAGACCTGATGCTCCTTACCCCTATATATCCTGACTATTCCATCATGCTCGATCCTCTCGCATATTATTACATGGAGGATGAACTCGTGGACCATGTGATTTCAGGGATAAAGGCAAAGGAGGACTATTTCATAGCGATTGCAGCGGAAGTAACCCAGGCAGTGGTAAACGGGCTTGCACTACAGTCAAAGGCAAGAGGAGAAAGACTTAACATTAACTTCTATGATATTAAGGTAAGAAGTGACTACTACAACCTGAAAAAGTTCAAAGAGGCTATAGAGTATCTTCCAGGCTCCAATGAGGTGTGTCACA
>CAZLFE010000118.1:4274-6470 GCA_964558725.1 uncultured Nitrospiraceae bacterium
ATATTGAGCAGATCCTTAATTCCCCTGCCGACTTTTTTGCAAAGGTATCATCATCCTTAAGAACCACCCTGTCAGCTTTGACTTCAGGAAGCACAGGGAAAATCATTGGCAAAAGCCTTGTCAATGAATTTGTAAAAAGGTTCGAGGAAGGCAGAGGAGTAATACTATTTTGCAATACTGGTTCGATGCTTGCCAGAAGGACTGCACATATTATAGGCCGGGTACTGATATCAATGATACAGAGCATGCTCGGAAGATTTTACGCATCAGGAAGGAAACTCGATCCGCCTCTTTGCCTCCATATAGATGAAGGACACAACATGTTATATAAAGGAATACAGGAACTGTTCAACAAGGGTGGTGCGGCTAATGTGTGGATACATTTCTATACGCAGAGTGTTGCACAGATTGAGGAGGAAATAGGTAGAGAAGCTGCAAGAAGCATCCTGGACAATATCAATACATGGATTTACATGCTTGTGAATCATCCCGAGACCGCCCAGAACATAGAAGATTCATCACCAACAATCAGGAAGTACCAGCCGATACTTTCATTCGGCGGAGGTATATCGGTTCGGGAGATCGAAGACAAGCAGATACTTGCCTATAAGGTCATGCAGCTACAGAAGCGACAGTTCTACATGCGCAGCTACGGAAATCTTTATAAGGGAAATACTCTTGATACAACACAGGCTTATGTGAAAGTGGAGTTTCCGCATCTGACTTCAGCCCATCCTTTGTAAAGAAATTGTGAGAGCTTCTCCATAAATAAAATGCACAATAGGAAGAAATTGTTAAAGGCACGAGAGAATTGGAGAAAGGATATTTAAATATAGAGGAACTATCTGAATATCTTGGAATTAAAAAATCCACCCTGTATGCCAAGGTAGCTAAGAGACAGGTCCCCTTTTATAAGATAGACCGCCTTATAAGGTTTAAAAAGATCGAAATAGACCGCTGGGTGGAGAGCCTAAGGCAAGAACCGATTGCGACCAATAAGAAAGCAAGAGAGATTCTTAAAAGTCTGAATAGCAGGAAGACAAATGTAAACAGTCTTGTCAAAGATTGTATTGAACTAGTTAAAAGGAACGAGTATAATCCTGTCCAACGGGAACCAGACCACTTTAAGGGCCTCAGAAAGGAGGCTAAAGATGGGACTTTATAAAAGAGGCCACGTCTGGTGGATGAGGTTTACTTATAGGGGACAGCGAATAAGAAAATCCGCAGAGACTACAGATAAAAAACTGGCAGAGCGGATTTATCACAAAATCCTTGGAGAAATTGCAGAAGGAAAATGGTTTGAAAGATTACCAGGAGAGGATAAGACTTTCAGAGATATGATGGAGAGATTTGAATCGGAATATTTCTCAAACCTGGCGAGTTTCAGGGCCTGTAAGAGTTACGTAAAGGGACTCGTAGCTTTTTTTGAAGGTTATACCCTTTCGGAAATTACACCAAGCCTCATTAACGAATTTAAAATTAAAAGAAAGGCCGAGGGAGCGAAGCCAGCGACCATTCATCGGCAATTTGACATCATGAAACGGGCTTTCAACATTGCTATTCGCGAATGGGAATGGTGCAAGACTAACCCAGTGACAAGGGTGTCTCTGGAAAGGCCGAATAACAAGAGGGATAGATGGCTTACACTTGAGGAGGAAAATAGACTTCTTCACGCCTGTCCTGGATGGTTCAAGGAAATAATCATCTTCGCTCTTAATACAGGTGTGAGATTGGGAGAGGGCCTTTCCTTAACCTGGAAGGGAGTTGACCTGTTTAGAAAGACCGTGACCATTTTCAAATCAAAAAATAATGAGAGAAGAACAATCCCTTTAAATGAGACGGTCTTTGAGATGCTCAAAGCCAAGTCAAAGGTTAGGTCAATAAAGACAGACCTCGTGTTTCATAGTAAAGTACACACTCCGCTTACCAGGCGTAACATTGAAAGGGCTTTTCATGCTGCCTTAAGAAAAGCAAATATAGAAGATTTCCGGTTTCATGACCTGAGACATACCTTTGCCACACGACTGGTTCAGTCAGGAGTGGACCTTTACAAAGTCCAGATTCTCTTGGGCCATAAGACTTCAATAATGACTCAGCGGTATGCCCATCACTATCCTGAAAGCTTACGAGATGGAGTCGCTGTTCTTGACGAAGCACAGGCTGAATCACCTCATTACAGAATGGGCAAATGTTAAT
>CAZLFE010000119.1:0-3427 GCA_964558725.1 uncultured Nitrospiraceae bacterium
GATCCGTCACTTCGAAAGGAACATCAGTTTTCCTGACAATAGCTTGTGCTTTTCTTATATTCAGGTCATCCCTGTAAAATGCTATGTCAAGTGAGCCAACAGGTATTTCCTTTTTTTCGATCTCCTTTATTTTTGAGGCAAGTCTTTTTGCAAGATGAACTCCGCCCCTCTGTATTCCAACGAGGCAAAGCCTGTCTGTACCTTTGTTCTTTTCGATGATTTCATGTGCCATTCTCGTTAAAGCCCTGTCTATGTCCTTTTTGTTAAAGAGTTCTTTTGGCATTGTTAAAATCCCATAAAAAAACCTTCCCCTCTGAGAGTGGAAGGTTCATTGATTTTTCTGATTTTGCAGCTCACGCTGCCTCCTCTGCCTTTTGGCCTCGCCGGGCCATTCTTTAAGGCAACTTTATTAAACCATAAATTAGAGAGGGCTGTCAAATCACCCGGAAGCATCTCCAATTCTGTGGTAGAAGAAAAAGAGAAATTCACCGTTATACTTCCCCTCCCTTTGACGGAGGGGACAAAGGGGAGGGTGTAGAATGCGAAGTTGAGTTAGTCTGAATGGTTTTGGGATATGCCTCATTCTTATCATGGAAATAAAGATGCTTAAAAATCATTCACTCACCTTGACAAAAATTCAGGGGGATATATAATTGTAGGTGACTGAATGGTGGAAGCGCCTGTAAATTTAGAGAACGAAAAGAAGAAAAACATCAGGCTCGCCTTAGGGGTAGCATCTTTCGGGGTAATCGCGTTTTTCTGTATTTATATCATTTTTTTTGCTATTATATTTTTTTCTCCCTGGACATTCTTTAATGTCTTTCCTATCCCCTCCTTCGCAGAAGGAGTCGTCGGTCTTGATGGCAACCTCTTTATTATTTCTAAGAGCTTTGATTTCAAAGGAGCTTCCTATGAACAACCTCCACGCGAAAAGATGACGTTGAGAATTTATGACGGCAAATCATTGTCTGAACCGGAAGAGATTAAGCCCTTTGCCTCTCTTTATCATACGGAAAACAAAATCTATTTTTTTGATAAAGGGCTTTATAGAACCTTTGATATGAAAACATGGGAGGAATTCAAAAACCCAGAAATAGGAAGTAATCCCAAAGGAGCTGTTGGCACTGACGGTATCTGGGTTTTAAGTACAATGAGAAAGAAGCCAGTCCTTAGGCTTATAACAGAAAGGGAAACTAAGGAAATTCCTCTTCCTGATGATGAACTTGTGGAGGAGATGTACGTTTGTTCTTCTCAACTTCTCTGCCTTGAAAATGAACTCCACCTCTTCTGGAAAACGGGGATACCATCGTGTGGTACAAATATGATGGGAAGAAATGGGACCAGCCTGAAATGTTTGAAGACAGTAGCGAATACAAGGCAATTGTCGTTAAAAATAACATGTTCCTTATACACTTCAGGAGTTTTGGCAATCACCTTGAAATTGCTCTCAGAGGTTATAACAGGTATTTTTGGTCTGAGCCGAAGACTTTTGATATTCGCGGACTATCTATCAGTACCGTGCCGGCTGTTTTTAAGAACAGGTTTATTATTTTTCAACAGGGGCTGTTTTCTGAGAAGTACCACATCCTTGAAGGAGAACACATTGAAGGGCCATTTACTATAAGTAAGCCTTTCTTCTTTACTTTCAATGTATGGAAAGTTTTAATTTTCGGCTTTTCGTTCCAATTGATTTTCTTTGTCTTTATTTTTCTTTTATCCCTTGTCATAAGGAAGTTTAAACTGAAAACATGGAGAATTGAAGCAAGAGAATTTGAATTTGCCAGTCTTTTCAGGCGTACTCTTGCAAAGAGTATTGATTTCCTTCTCGTAACAATTCCCGCAGTTGCTCCTATCTATTTCGTATTAAGTGATGACCCCTTTTTTGAAAATCCCTTTCAGTATATCGGCTTAGCCGTTTATTCAATGACGGTGATGCTATTGGGCAGCTTCCTTTATCATTCTTTGTTGGAAGGTTTGTGGGGAAAGACCCTCGGGAAAAAGATGTGCGGTATTGTTGTCCTGAAGGATGATTTTTCGAAATGCACGATCGGGAGAGGATTCTTAAGAAACGTAATGAGGATTGTTGACAGTTTTTTCTATTATCTCGTGGCAGTTGTGGCAATGGCGGGTACGATGAAATGGCAGCGGCTTGGAGATATTGTCGCAGGTACTATAGTAGTAAGAGATAAGACTTGATAAATAATTGCATTGCAAAAGTTGATGCTTAATACTTACCATCAGACAATGTCTGGGGTACTTAACACTTTTTCCCTAAAGAGTTTTTTTAAATCTGTCTTTAGATTCAGAATTTCAGATATAAATCATTAAAAACTGAAAGCTAATGTGTATGATACTGGAAAAATAAAAGGTTGATAATACCGATAATTTGAAGTATTTTTACAACGCAGATATAAATAAGTTTGGCAACATCGTTAGTATTCGGAGGGACTTAATGACATTAAGAGATGAGTTTTTGAAAACTGGCAATTGGCTTTTTAGATGGCGGAGTTTTGTGCCTTACATTTTTTTACCAACATTGCTTATTGCCTTACAACAATCTGAATATTTGGAGCAAACAGTAATTTTCACTCTCTTAAGGTCTTATCAAAAGCCAGAGCTTAGTCTGTTACTCGACGGGTAAAATTTTCTTAGCAGAAACCTTTTTTAAATGTAGACCATAATGCTGTTTACCCCGTAGGAATGCCTAAAGGTTTGCCATGGGGTGATAAATTAAAGAATCTTCCGCTTCTGTACACCGAGTCTATGCCCGATCCGTTGTAATTTGCTACGGGTTCCGTGTGCAATTCCAATGGGGTTTAAGCTCTAGTAGCCTCTGCAGTGTAACGGGGTCCCTCTGTTTTCGAGAATGCCAGAATGCCGATAAATACAAAGTTTACAATTGGCGCAAGCATTAAGAGTCCAAGCCATTTGTTCCTGCCAAGATTTTCTGTTATGCAGACCCAGAGATAAATGGCTACAATGATATTCACGATCGGGACGAGTAAGAGAAGAGTCCACCACCATGGCTTGCCAGCTGAACTTACAATAGTCCATATCTGAATAATAGGGATCCATGCTATCCAGGGAGCAGGCACGTCGATCTTCTTCGCGATAAGGAACATACATAAACAGAAGTATATATACAGAGCAATCTCTAAGATAATAAAAATCATACCAAAACCAGATAGCAGTCCCATGGGAACTCCCGGAGGAAAACCTGGCATACCTTTTCTCTGCCCTGGCAACAGGGGGAATCCTGCAGGCGGCTGTATCATTCCTTGCGGCCCGACCTCTTGTGGTTTTGGTGATGGCATTTTCTCTTCGGAGGGAACAGCAGGTTCCTGGGTTTTCTGTTGTTGAGTCTCCTGCGGGGATTGCTTTTCAGGAATAAGTTCCTGTTTTGCGCCTTTTTGCTTTCCTTTACTCT
>CAZLFE010000119.1:3527-6458 GCA_964558725.1 uncultured Nitrospiraceae bacterium
TCTGTTTTTCGGGAACTTGCTCTTGCGAAGGCTCTGCAGTCTCTTTCATTCTCTCGTGTGGATATGGTGGAGTGAGTCCAATCTCTTTCGGAGAGAACATGGGATCAATGAGATATGCCATCGCAAAATATTTATTTGCCTCATCAAATTTCCTGAGTTTATATAATGCATACCCTATGCGATAATATGCAGAAGGGTCTGGTTTCTTTTTTATGTACTCTTTTAAAAGCGTGATTGCTTCTTCGTATTTTCCGCTATTGTAATAGGCAAGAGCTTTATCATATTCGGGATCTGTCCCCGCGAGGATTATGCCTGATAGTACAAATAATGCAACGATTACAGCGATAATAAAAGCAATCTTTTTCATAATTGCCTCCAATTTATAGGGTTTTTCTCAGTTTTATGTTCTCTCACTCTTTTTTATTAAGACTTCATCCTCCTTTTCAAACAATAATTGAGCATATCAAGTATTCATTACTGTGATGCCACTCACCATTCTATTTATATCTAATTATAGGCTTGTTAATTCCACAAGCCCATGGAATTATCACTATTATATAGATTTTCACGTTTTTTGCATCAAAAAATTCATGGCTATTGCATCCCTTTAGTCTTTCAAAGGTCTTTTCATTTATAATTGTTTATGCTCAGAAGAATCAAGGATAAGGTATTGGCTGGTGAAAGAATATCCAAGGATGAGGCAGTTGAATTATTTGAGACAGACGATATCTTTTCCCTTGGAAACCTTGCCTCACATGTAGCTGAGAAGAAGAATGGCAAAGACGTGTTCTTTGTCAGGAACAGGCATATCAATCCGACAAATATCTGTATCAACCGTTGTAGATTCTGTGCCTTTAGCCGCTCAAAAGGGGAAGAAGGCGCATTTGAATTAACAATCGATGAAATTATCCAGAAAATCCAACCTTATTATTCAGAATTCAGTAATCCCCCCACGTCCACCTTTAATAAAGATAATCCCCCCTCACCCCCCTTGATTAATAGGGGGAAAGGGGGGATTAGGGAAGTTCATATTGTTGGAGGGCTGCATCCTGACTGGCCATTTCAATACTACCTGAATATGCTTTCGGCGATAAAGAAAAATTTCCCCGAGCTCTCTATTAAGGCCTTTACTGCTGTTGAGATTGATTATCTGTCAAGGATAAGTGGACTCAGTCTTGAAGAGACACTCCTTGCTCTCCAAAAACATGGCCTCGATGTAATGCCAGGAGGTGGTGCTGAGATATTTGACAGTAAGATAAGGAGCAGACTCTGTCCAGAGAAGATTTCCGGGGAGAGATGGCTTGATGTTATGGAGACAGCACACAGATTAGGGATTAAGACGAATGCAACGATGCTTTACGGACATATTGAAAACTATGAGCACCGTGTTGATCACTTACTTACCCTGAGGGATCTTCAGGACAGGACAGGTGGCTTCCAGGCATTTGTCCCTCTCTCCTACCATCCAAAAGGCAACGACATAGGAGACTCTTTTTCATCAGGCATTGATGACCTGAAGACCATTTCCGTTAGCAGAATAGTTCTCGATAACTTTGATCATATTACCGCTTATTGGATTATGCTCGGGGAAAAGATCTCCCAGCTGTCACTCCTTTTTGGTGCAGATGATCTCAGCGGGACAGTTATTGAAGAGAAAATTACCCATTCAGCAGGTGCCCTGTCAGCCGAGTCAATGACACCAGGGGAGCTTAGACATCTGATAAAGATGGCAGGGAAAGTTCCTGTTGAAAGGGATTGTTTCTACAGGCAAGTTAAAAGTTAAGAGTTAAAAGTTTAAAGTTTAAAGTGAAAAACAATCATCGTCTTTCAAAAGAAGAAGGCTTGAAGTTATTCAAGAAAGCTGATCTGCTTGACCTCGGCCAGATGGCTGATGGAATAAGGAAAAGCCTGCATCCTGAGAGTATCGTCACTTTTATCATAGACAGGAATATTAACTACACAAATATCTGCATAAACAAATGCCGCTTCTGTGCTTTCTGGAGAGACGAAGATGACCCAGAGGCGTATCTCTTAGAGAAAGAGGAACTCTTCAAAAAGATTGAGGAGACAATACAGTTAGGAGGCACACAGATACTCCTTCAAGGAGGAATCAATCCAAGGCTCGGCATTGTCTATTATATAAACTTGTTGAAGGAGATAAAGAACCGGTTTG
The DNA here is from genome assembly GCA_964558725.1 of uncultured Nitrospiraceae bacterium. Lineage (GTDB taxonomy): Bacteria > Nitrospirota > Thermodesulfovibrionia > Thermodesulfovibrionales > SM23-35 > DASPRG01. The sequence goes on from CAZLFE010000119.1 coordinate 5,701, forward strand.
ATATCAATGTCCACGGTTTTTCTCCTCCTGAAATTTGCTTTTTGGCAGATAAAGCGGATATTACTATACGGGAGACATTGAGGCTCCTCAAAGATGCAGGGCTTGATTCTATCCCGGGTGGAGGCGCAGAAATTCTTTCTGACAGAGTAAGAAAGATAATCAGTCCGAGGAAGATCAAATCCAAGAGATGGCTTGAAGTAATGGAAGAGGCACACAGGCTTAGCATGAGGACAACAGCTACCATGATGTTTGGAAGCGTGGAAAAGGCAGAGGATATCATCGAGCATCTGGATGCCATCAGGACCCTTCAGGATAAAACGGGTGGGTTTACAGCCTTTATACCCTGGAGCTTCCAACTAGGGAATACTGCATTAGCTAAGAGCATAGAGCAGAGAGCTAAAAGTAAAAACTCAGCACATACGATTCATTCTGCTACAGCAATTGAGTACCTGAGGGTGCTTGCCATTTCAAGAATGTATCTCGACAATATTAACAATATACAGGCTTCATGGGTTACGCAGGGAGTTAAGCTTGCACAGGTTGCATTGAGGTTTGGAGCAAATGACTTTGGTTCCACGATGATAGAAGAAAATGTTATCGCATCAACGGGGGTGAGTTACAGGGTATCAAAGCAAGATATTGTACGAGCGATAAAGGATGCCGGATTCAGGCCAGCACAGAGGAATACATACTATAAAATCATTCAATATTTTTAGTCTTTCGCTCAATAGATAACATGACATCCTTGCATGAAAATT
>CAZLFE010000120.1:0-1421 GCA_964558725.1 uncultured Nitrospiraceae bacterium
AACTTTTTTAACTGTGTTGACAATATTTTCTCGTTTGAATTATAATTAAAAGTTTTTTGGAATTTCCTCAGTCGTATCGCCCTGTTTATATTGGCTTTGCCAATCAAACGAGAGAATCCATAGTGATGGACTTTTCTGTTAGGCGAATCTGATCAGGAAATTTCTGACATTACTCGTAAGAAAAAACTAAAAAATTGAAAGGAGGGAACAGTATGGCAGAAAACGGAAAGTCAAAGACAAACGTTGCAGCAAGGGCAGAGACAAAAAACAGGGTACAGCGTTGCAGCATTTGCGGAAACAAGGTCGATGTTGTCCTGACCGTTTCCCCCACAGGGAAGAAAAGCATGAAACGCGTATGCTGTGAAAACTAAGCTACACTGTCTCCTGCGGCAATGCTAAGTTTTTTGTCGCAGGAGACACTTTGCCAATATATTACTTTCTCACCCTTAAACCTTTCCTTGATTTCAGCCTCATACACCTTATATTTGTAAAATGTATTTTTATGATTGGCCCTTTTTCCCCTCTATAAAAAATAATATTTCGAGTATACACAGGCTGTTAAAACATTTCATAGTATCCTTTTTGTAGAATATACCTGAAAGGTGAATATCGCTGATGGAGATTCCAAGTTCCAGATGGTATGCTGTGATAACGAAACGTAGGTCTCGACGTCTCTTTGTACCGAAGCCAGTCGATCCAGATCTGCTCGAATGTCTCAATACGGTTTGTAAGGAGTTTAGACCTTTCACAGAATCCAGGGCTGTCCTGGTAGCTAAAGCGCCAGAGGAGGTCTTTAAAGGTGCTATCGCCAATTATGGAAAGATCAAAGGCGCACCTACCTTTATTACCTTTATCGGAAACAGGAGGGATCCACATATTCACGAAAAGGTGGGTTATGTGGGAGAAGGTATCGTTCTCGAGGCTACAGCCCTGAATCTCGGCACTTGTTGGGTGGGTGCTTTTTTCCGACCAGAAGTAGCTGCATCTCTTGCCATCATCAAAAAAAACGAAAAGGTTTTTGCAGTAACACCTATTGGGTATGTCAAGGAAAAATGGTCACTGGAAGAGAAAATCATGACAGGTTTTGGCCGGACGCATAAGCGAAAACCCCTCATTGAATTGGTAACAGGGATGGATGAGTTACAGTGGCCTATGTGGGTAAAGGCTGCTCTGGAAGCAGCCAGGATCGCCCCCTCAGCGGTCAATCGTCAGCCGTGGCGTTTTCATGTAGAACTGCATAGTATTACTGTTTCCGTCGATGATCTTCATGATACCTACAATATTTCTAAACGACTGGATTGCGGTATTGCCATGCTCCACATCGAGGTAGCTTCACTGTATTACGGTGTGCAAGGAACGTGGGAACTTTTAGAACCTCCTCAGGTAGCTCGTTTTAAAGCTGCGCTTTCATAAGCCTGCCC
>CAZLFE010000120.1:1521-6415 GCA_964558725.1 uncultured Nitrospiraceae bacterium
ATGAGCAAATATAGGTTTGAAAAAGGAGTGATACGGCCAAAAGAAAAGAAAGAAGAAAATACAATCCCATGTTCGTTTTCTGGTAAAATCTGTAGAATATAAAACATGCCTGTTCAAAACATAGATATTATTGGGGTTGAATAGTGGCATCATACGGCGAAGGAGATCTTGAGCGGGCAAAGTTATATAAACTCTTTTCTGCTTTATTCATGCAAGAGCCTACAGATGAGATGGCCCTCCAGATCAAGAACATGTTCAAGATGACATTTGATGATACCACCTATGAAATCAGGATGGACTTTGCTCGTCTTTTTTCAATAACCGCGGGACATCTTCCACCCCATGAATCTCTGTACAACTATCCCTTGGCAGACAAGCCGAGGCTATGGGGAAAGGCTACTGAGGAGGTTCAGAATTTCTATGAGTCAGTAGGTCTCATGATATATGAAGAAATGGATCTCATTCCAGATCATCTGTCTGCTGAGTTGTTCTTCATGAATTACCTCATAGAGCAAGGTCTCATTGATTATCAAATGAGTTTTTTTGAGAAGCACCTTCTCTCTTGGGTCCCTGAATATTGCGTGGAGATCAAGAAGCATGCTCAAACAACCTTTTATAAGGAGGTTGCGGAGTTACTCAAGGAGTTTATATTATCTGACAGCGAGGAATTTGGAATCTAAAAGATCAGTGAACTTCAGCTCTTCTTTGCTTCTGGCCTCCCGCGCTACTGGCTTTGGCTTCATGTCTTCCGCACTTCTTTTCTTCCGTCATCCGAACTTATTTACTTTTGTTTTGAGTTGTTGACATTGTCTCTTGCTTTTATTACGATAAGCTACAAATAAAAAACTTTAATGCAAAATTTTAAAATCTCTTGGTAGGAATAAAGATGCGAACTTTGCTGGTACTGTTATTATCAATCGCAGTTTTCACCGCTTGTGTCGATAGATCTTTGAAGGCCTTTAGAGAAGACCTTCAAAATACTGTTATAGAGTATAACGATTTATTACGCTGGGGTGAATTTAACAAGGCGAAACTTTATACAGATAGTTCAATCCGAGAAGAGTTCGAGGCCAGAGCAAAAGCCGCAAAGAATGTAAAAATTGTCGACTATCGTATACTGAACACAGATTTCGATGCTGAGAAGGGAAAGCAAATAGTAGAAGTGGAGTTCGATTACTATACCTCACTGACAAATGTGGTAAAGACTTTGTTGGATAAACAAAGGTGGTCTTTTGTGTATGTGAAGGAGGAAAAGAAAAAACGGTGGAGACTGATGACTCCGCTCCCTGAATTTAAGTAGGGAGTGTATTAGTGCAGATTTGTTTTTAATATTTTGAATGCCCCAGAATTCCCGCAGAAATACCTTAGACACTGATTAAAGTAGTCGATCAATGTGCCGTTAAAAAAATCATCATGACCCCACCTCCGTTTGAGATAAAAACTTCAGTGCAGAGATATTAGGAATTATCCCCTTTTTACTGTCCGTTATTGTAAATTCCTTATAAAGAAGAAGAGCAAATGCTTTTTTTAAAGAGCTTTTGTGATATTTGAAAAAAATAAGACAAACCTATCTATGTTAGAAATAAAACAAAAGAGCAGATACTATACTATTTTTGACCACATCTATGCCATAACCGCCCACTTATTTTTATGTAATGATCAATCCGAATTATAAAATCGTATATTTATCAATATTTTAGCTTTATTTTATAATTGGCACGTTCTTCGCTTAAGATAGACTATAGAGAGTTAAGATTTTATTAACTCAGAAATTTTCAAGGAAGTAGAATTTGAGAACGAAGAGGTGGAAGGTATGATGACAGAGAAATCCATATATTGCTCCATTTGTTACAGCCGGGTGGAACTTATAGGAAACCCTAGTTGGGTATTTTGTCCTGTCCATGGACTAGAAAAGGCAGAAGTAGCTGTATCGCTAGAGGACATACTGAATACCCTTCCTGAGGTAAAAGAACACTGCTGAAAGAAAATGACAATAAGAGGGATTACATCAATTCATCTATTTTGCTTATATGTTATGAAGGAGAATGATGAAAAATACATTTAAAGCAATTTTTCTTTTAATTATTGCAGCTCTTTCTCTTTGGGTAATAAACGCTGCAGTGAATACTTTCCTCTACTATGATGAACCTTTTCTACAGGTTTTACTTTTTCATAATCAAGAAATCTCTTTTAAATTGGTTGCTGCAGGTCTTCTTATGCTTGGTTTATTTATGGCCCGACTATTTGCTAAGCAAAATTGCACTGAAAATACAATAAGAGAGGGCGAGGAGAAATATCGTTCTTTAGTGGAATCTACAGAAGATTCCATATATTTGGTAGACAGGAATTACAAATATCTTTTCATGAACAAAAAGCATTTATCAAGGATGGGCTTTTCAGGTGAAGAATATATTGGCCGCGCATACAGCGAGTTTCACTCGCCTTATGAAACAAAATGGTTTATTGAAAAAGCTAAGAAGGTCTTTAATACAGGCGATTCAGTCCATCATGAACATAAGATCCTCAAGGACGGCAAATATTACCTTCTAACGTTAAGTCCTGTTAAAAAGACGGATGGAACGATAATAGCTGTATCTGTTGTTTCAAAAGACGTTACTGAGCGCAAGGGTTTAGAGGAAAAACTGCAAACTTTGTCACTTACTGATGAACTTACGGGCATTTACAATAGACGAGGATTTTTTACTTTTGTTGAACATCAGTTAAAGTTATCCAAGCGTATGAAGAGAGGAATATTCATACTTTATGCAGATGTGGATAATCTAAAGAAGATTAACGATACATTTGGACACCAAGAAGGAGACTTGGCGTTAATAGAGACTGCCGGTATCCTCAAAAATAGTTTTCGAGAGGCCGACATCATTGCCCGCATTGGCGGAGATGAGTTTGTAGTTATTCCGTTAGGAGATACCGGGGACAATAGCGAGACAATTACTTCACGTTTGCATAAAGCGGTTGAGATTCACAACTCAAAAAGTAATCGTGGCTATAATTTGTCAATAAGTACTGGCATAGCATACTACGACCCAGAATACCCTTGCTCTATTGACGAGCTGCTGCTTCAGGGGGACAAATTGATGTACGAGCAGAAAAGGCATAAGCAGAAGAAGTCGGCGCTAAACAGCTTCCATGGTTGAAGGTGGTTTTGAAGCTATATTATACGTAACACTCACTACCTCAGGAATTTCTGAGGTTATTTTGCTAGCGACTCTCTTTAGTGTATGAAAGGGCACTTCTGTTGGTTCAGCAGTTCTTGCGTCAACACTATCCCAACATCTGATTTCAATTTGTAAACCATACGCTCTCTTCCCGTCCCTCATTCCTGTAACTCGATCGCGATGTAGAACAGCCATGTATTGGAAAGCTCCTGTATCTCTTAGCTCCGACTCTGTTATGGCAGTTGCTTTTCTTACTAACTCTATTTTCCTCGTGGTAACCTCACCAATAACCCTTGCTGACAGAGCAGGTCCTGGGAAAGGCATTCTGTCATCTCGTAGACCGAGTGCTTTTGCTACTTTTCTCACACCATCTTTGCGAAGTTGTATCAAAGGTTCAATGATTTTATAGCCGAATGCTTTTTGAGGGTCAATGCCTAATTGCTCGAAAACATTATGCTGTCTTTTTATTCCTGCCACGGTTTCATCTATATCAGTTAGGTTGGTACCCTGCAAAAGGTGTTTTGCACCGCTCTCCGTAACGAGTTTAGCAAAAACTTTTTTATAGAAAGTCTGAGTAATAGCTTCTCTCTTTTTTTCTGGATCGCTAATGCTTCTTAAAGCACTGAAAAATTCTTTTTTGGCGTTGATTATCAAAACACGCATGCCAAATCTTTCAAATGCTGAAAGAACTTCCTCAGGTTCACCATGTCTCATTAAACCGTTGTCTATGAAATAGGTACTGAGCTTTTTGCCTAACGCCTTATGTCCCAACATGGTAACCACTGAAGAGTCAACTCCACCTGATAAAGCATTAATAGCTGAGCCGTCTCCAACTGTCTCTGATATTCTCCTTACTTGTTCTTCGATAAATTGTTCTGGATTTAATTCGTCTGCTTTTATTTCCTTCAGTTCCATTACGTTTTTCCTCCTTTCTTTTTTGTAATATTTGATATCATCACTTCCGTTTATATCATACGGATCTTATAAAACAGTTAGGTTGTCAATAGGAGATTATTTTAATAGATATTCAGAAAAAAAGAGTGACATGTTTTTCCAAAGAGGAAACCATGAGAGCCAAGAGATTGAACCTGACCCCAATATTTATTTTGTATATTTCATAGTAATCAATCGAAATTTTATTCAATACCTTTTTCTAAACAGTTGTTGTGATATTGAAAGGTAAGGCTAACACTACCGTATCTATGTCAGAAATAGAACAAAAAAGCAGGTGCCAATTTTTGTCATAATAAGTCAATACTTGTCTGTCAACCGCCCACACTTATTTTTATAAGGGTACCTCCTGATTCTAAATAACCTTTATTTATCAATATGTTAGCTTTGGTTTTAGAATAGGCATGCTTTTCGCTTAAAATAGGCAAGATGCTGGAACAATATCTCAGAAAAACAGGAATAGATATTATTGGTGATGTCCCATGGGGAGCACATTTCTGTCAATTTTATCAGACCAAAAAAGATTTAATTGATATTTTAGTGCCTTATTTCAGAAACCCAAGGAGGTTGCAGTGGTTGAAGTCGGCGGCTATGCTGAGGGCTCAAAGAATGTGTACTACGTTAAAGACAACGGAGTTGGGTTTGATATGCAATATGCAAACAAATTGTTTGGTGCTTTCCAACGACTGCATACGGAGGAGTTTGAGGGAACGGCATTGGGCTCGCCATAGTGCAGCGTATCCTTAACCGACACGGTGGAAGGATAT
>CAZLFE010000121.1:0-6405 GCA_964558725.1 uncultured Nitrospiraceae bacterium
GCAAAAGCCTCGGAGGTCGGAACGACCGAGAATGAGCGACAATGCTCTATCATCTTGCAAACACAAAGATTTATGAATAATCAGGGTTAATCCCCGAAGAACCACCTCTTAAGATTCCAGGAGTGTAAAAGTTTCAACATCCCTCACATAGAATCACCTGGTAGGTCTCCGAAAAAAAGTGTGTTAAAAACTTCTGGTATCAGCTTAATGTAAGCAATAACCTTACCATCTTTAACCTTATAGTAGGCTTCGAGGAGATCATCTCTGCCATAAACAAACGGATGGTACAGAGGCCTCAATTCAAATCCAATGATATTTCCTTTTCCATCAAGAACCCTGCTTAATTGTGAACGCCAGAAGGCATTGTGAAAACTGACAAACTTATTTGCTTCATTCAGTGCATCTACGGCAGAAACTCCCTTTTTCATCTTGTAATCAAACTCCGGCGCATAAGGTTCAAACTCATACTGATCCCCCTCCTTGTCCAGAATAGCAATGGTTTCTAAATCGTTAATGTGTCTTCCTCCATACAATATAAGGGTAAAAGTTCCAGTTACCTCATCAGCCTTAACTTCTTCTGTCTTTAAGTTCTTTGCATAAGCTGAAGAAACGGTAGTTAAAAGGAGTAAAAGGGACATAAGAGTAATCATAATGGTATTAATAGTTTTTTTCATGTGATTCATCTCCCATAATTGCATTCTCGATTGATACAGGACATATTTCTGAAAGTTCATGAAGGGCTTCTTTAAATGCTTCCTCATAAATACCTTCAAGCCTTGTTCCCATGCTGTAGTCTCATCATAGATGATAAGAGCAAGATCCAATATTCAGCAATTGTTCGTATTGCCTCTAAAGTATTTTCTCTTTTATCATTACGTGTCTCAGAAAGAAAATATCCAATTGGGTGCCACAAATTACCACGATCCCTGTTTTTTATTTTTTCTGCGGAATGTCTGGTAGTCACTTACCGTAGATGACAAGGAGAATAAACAGCATAATTAAAAAGATAAACAATGCTGGATGTATATTTGCTTTTCGCATCTTACTGATAGATTTCATCATAATCCTTCATGGTACATTTTCATATTTACTTTCATTCTATTCTTCACTGTCATAGTCTTCGCGGAAATGAAAGCCTGATAATATTTAAATCATATCTCATGAGACATAAATTAACTATCAGTATATGTCTGATTTTTTTGTAGGAATATGGCTCTTTATTTTGTAGGTGTTTGTCTTACTATGAGTTTGATTTGTCTCAAGAACTAATTTGTTATAAGATTATATTGAGGTAATGTTTGTTGTCACACCAAAAGAGATTTATAGACATCTATATTTAAGATAAAGGTATAATCTATGGGAGGAAAGATGGCTTCGGCAGATTTGTATTTAGAAAAAGTAGACTTTTTAAAATACCTCAAGAGAACTGATTGTGCTCAGTGTGGTATTGAATCATGTGAGGAATTCCTCGTTGCTCTCAATAAGGGACGAAAGAAACCCCAGGATTGTCCTTTTCTCAGTAAAAATGAGACTTATGCTTTTGAGGTGGCCCTGAAGGCTAAAGATTTATGGCCTGAAGTTCCACTCCTCACTCACCCAAGGCCAAGTTTGGTTGGGCTTGTGGAATTAAATAGTCCAAGCTCTGAATCCTTAGTACTTATTTCAGGCAATAATGAATATACTGAGCAGGTTTTAATGACTGTCTTGGGGACAACGATAAGCCCTTTCTTCGTTCTCTTTGTTGATACTGACGGAAGCACAGTTGATATGTCAATGATTTATCAGATCCTTACAGCGGAAAGAATCCATAAAGCAATAAAAGAGACAGACATACAGGAAAAAGCAAAGAAGAGAGAAATGATAATTCCAGGCTTTGCATCTTCTCTCAGGGAAGATATTGAAAAATTGACGGGCTGGCAAGTTAAAATCGGACCAGTCTGTGCTGCCGAACTCCCTCTTTCTCTTTCAGAAATATGGGCCCCTCCAGAGGAGTAGAAGAATTTTTAAATACTATTCACGGTGAGGGCTGAATGGCAAAGGGATTGTCACTCGCATCTTTACCCAACACAATCCCATCTTCACCTTTTAGCTCAACCTTAATTTTGCACTGAGATTTAGTCTTTGACACATCAGGGACTGTCCAACCATAACTTCCGGGATTACTTCCTATAAAAGTGGCTATTGGAGGAACCTCCCAGGTAACTCCACCGTTCTTTGAGAGGAATAATTTCACTTTCCCTATAGGTCTCTTCGTGTCATTTGTTGTCCAAGTAATGGTATAAGGATCTCCCGATGTCAGGGATATTCCCGTATCACTCGGTGCTGTTAATCTTACTACTTCTATGGTAAATGGTGCATCTGATTTGTCTGATCCTACTTTAACATCAGAGGCATCATATCCTATAACTTTTACAAGGCATTTCTTTTGATTACCCAGTGGTTTAGGGACTGTCCATGGATAGCTTGTTCCTACAACATCGTTTGCTATTGGTCTCCATGTCAGCCCACTGTCAAACGATAACAGCAGATCGAATTTTGTTGCCTCTACAGGTGCATCCCAAGTTATAGGATAGGGAGAACCAAAAGAGCCTGATGCTATTATTTCTCCCCCATTTGGTGTAAGGACGATTATCGCCCCGTTCTGTGTCACTGTGAATGTGTTTCCAGCTATGGTTATATTCCCTGTCCTTAAGGTCGTGAGTGTGTTGGGTGTAACTGAATATTTCACCGTCCCATTTCCTGTTCCATTACTGCCAGAAGTAATTGTTATCCAGTCCACACTGCTTGCTGCAGTCCAAGTGCAGTCACTTTGTGTTGTCACATTTATTGTTCCCTTGCCACCAGAAGCATAGAAAGTTTGTTTTTTTGGTGTTATAGAGTAAGTGCACGTATTAAATGTCGCTTTTACTGTCTTATCCTTATTCATCGCTACAGTACATGTTGTTGATACACCTGTGCACGGACCTGACCATCCTGCAAAAGTAGAACCATCATCAGGATCGGCTCTAAGGGTTACCTGTGTGCATGCTTTGAATGTATCTGTGCAGACAGAGCCACAGTCTATACCAGCAGGGCCACTCGTTACCATACCAGAACCTGTACCGTCTTTGTTTACAGTAAGAGTATATTGGGCAACTGGCAGGCTTATGCTTAACTTTGATATAAAGACATCTCTACTGCCATTATAGACCTCATCAAAAGCACCGGACGTTGTTGGAAAATCGGATGAGTTTGTCTCACCAGCCACATATACATTTCTCCTCGAGTCTATCGCGATGTCTGCAAAGAAACATTTATCAAAACAGGTCATTGTACTGAAAGCGTCATTACCCGTTCCACCAAGAAATGTAGAGTAGAGCAATGGTGATGTTAGATCTCCTTTTAGTGCTGTTATAAAGGCATCGGTAAAGCCACCATTATAAGACGTATCAAAAGCACCAGGAGTTGTCGGAAAATCTGTTGATCCAGTATAGCCAGTTACATAGACATTTCCACATAAGTCTAATGTAATTGAGCGGGCAGAATCATTTGCCAAACCTCCCAGAAATGTACAAGCGAGGAGAGTTGTTAAGTCTCCATTTAACCTTGATACAAAGGCATCGAGTGAAGCATTATAAGAAGTGTCATACGCACCGGTTGTTGTCGGGAAGTTTGGTGAAAGAGTTTCACCGGCCACAAAGACATCTCCATTTTTCGTTACGGCTATGGAATTAGCTTTTTCACTTCCACCTCCACCGAGATATGTAGAAGCAAGGAGCGTTGTTAATTTCCCATTCAGCTTTGAAACAAAGACATCGTAAGAACCGTTATAAATCGTATCAAATGCTCCTGGTGTTGTCGGAAAGTTTGCTGAAATGGTACTGCCAGCCAAATAAATATTTCCATTGGTATCTAAGGCTATGGAATAGGGATTATCAATGCTGCTTCCACCAAGATAGGTAGATGCAAGGAGAGTTGTTAACTTGCTATCCAGCTTTGAAACAAAGACATCATAAGAACCGTTGAAGGAAGTATCATACGCACCAGGTATTGTTGGAAAGTCTGCTGAAAGGGATTCACCACTCACATATACACTCTCATCACTGCCGATGATTATTGAAGTGGCAGATTCACTACTTCTGCCACCGAGATATGTCGAGGCAAGAAGGTCTGTTAAATCTCCACTAAACTTTGCTACAAAGGCGTCATAAAAATTAAGAGTAGTATCATAAGCATCCGATGTTGTCGGAAACTCTGTTGAGAGAGTTTTACCAGCCACATACACTTTTCCATAGCTGTTGATAGCTATAGCATTTGCAGACTCATTACTAATTCCACCAAGAAAGGTAGAGGCAAGGAGAGTTGTTAAATTGCCATCAAATTTTGATATAAAGACATCAAAAGAGGCATTATAAGAAGTATCATAAGCACCGGTTTTTGTCGGAAAGTCTGTTGAGATAGTTGTTCCGGTCACATATACATTTCCTTCACTGTCAATAGCTAAAGCATTGGCATAATCGTCAGAGATTCCACCCAAATATGTTGAAGCGAGTAGTGGATCAATCACAAGTTCTCTCGTTCTGTCATAATCTCCTACTTTAAAAGTATATGTATTGCCCTTTACGATATAAGCAACATCGATATATTGTTTATCGCTTTCAGTCAATCCGCCTTGGCGGACTGGCCTATTTTGCACGTCATTGCTGACTGTTGACCGCTGATTGTTGACTGTCTTTAGCTGATACGCCACCGGTTTTGTGAACCTGACTGTACCAAGTTCTGTCTCTACCTCAAGCCCTCCAGATTCACTCACCTTTAGTGCTTTTGCCCCTTTTATCCTCACTCTTATATTCTCTGGATTGGCACCATGTTTCACATAGAATAACTTCTCAATGTTATTCCCATAAGCCTTCAGCTTAAGCTCTATCCTTTGATAGACCTCTCCAAGATCAACAAGGTCATATGTTGGGATATTGCTCCTCCACTTCGATGGGTCTTTTCCTGCAAAGTAACTTACTTTGGTAACAGACTTTTTTTCACCTCTTATATCCTTAACCATCCCATCAACAAACTCTTCCTGAAGTGCTAATCCTTTTACGTTCTTTCTATTATCAAATTTATGAAGAGAGTAGACGATCTCACCATCGGTAGTTACAAAGACAGCGCCACCCATTGTCTTTGTATAGAATCGTACTTTTTCATTCGTCTGGCCCTGATTTGTTATAAAAGGTATGTTAAGCTTCGCGATAGAGGGTGTGTTTGCTTGAGCCCTGTTCCACATCAATGTAAGAAGTATAGGTATGATAATGAGAGGCAGGACCTTTAATAAATGCTTTTTTCTCATTGCGTTACCTCACTTTCTCCCCGAGGCAGGCTTTTATAAACTTACCACAAATTTTCTTTTTTCAGCAATCGAAATCGATAGGAAAGCTGGATTCTCTTTCAGCCTAAGACAGACTTGGACTTGTATAGAAAATCTGTATATACAATCATTTAACATTGGGAAATATTGTAACCGTATGTTACACTAACAAAGATCCTCATCTGAGGCACTATGGAAAACAAATCCTCGAAAAGAAAACCAAATCCTTTAAGGATACAGCTTTTGAGGAGCCTGCCGCTTGAAATCAAGGAATCCTTCACTAAGGAGGAAGTGGACGCTATTTTATATGAAGATGTTTGGCCTGATTCTCTTATCGAAAAGCTGAAGGATTACTTTGAAAAAGATTAAGTCAAAATAATTGAACTTCTCTTCAGTAACCTGCAGGAGGTAACTATGCAGGACATAGTTGTTATAACTCCAGCAGCGTAAGCCCTGATGCTGGATCAAATCTCCTTTGAGCATTAATTCCTTCCATCTCTATGATAACAGCTTCAAGGACAAGAAATGTCTCTGAAATCTCTCTGAGGCAGCCGACCTTAACCATATCCTTCTTTCCAAATGCACCATGAAAATGAACCTTTGGTCCTGATTCGTCCCAGAATATTGTTCCGATACCAAGGACTTCATGACTCTCTTTTAAGTCTCTCCATACAGGTGTTGGGGGGAGCTCGTCTTTCTCAGGACCAACGACAACCCTTCCCTGTCTTATTCCTCCAAGAAGAAAGAATACGGCATTTCTTATGTCTTCCTTTTTTGCAACTGCATTAATGTTTCCCAGAATATCTTCCTTATCTTCAAATCTTGCAATGACAACCCTTCCTGTCTTACCGATTTGATATTTCATACTTCCTCCTTAAAATAATTGAGCAGTATTACCAGTCATTGTTTTTTTAACAGTTACTAATGAGTGCATAAGTAAGACATCATTATTTAAAAATCTCCCCACACCCGACTCGACTGAACTCGTCGCAGGCCTCTTTGCCAAAGAGGGTACTTTCCCTCCCTTTGGCAAAGGGAGGATAGGAGGGATTTTACAATCAATG
>CAZLFE010000122.1:0-6364 GCA_964558725.1 uncultured Nitrospiraceae bacterium
TGAGAATGAAATCTACATATATGCGGCTGGACATTGGACTGTCAACTTCAGGAAGCACTCAATAAGTCTCTGGCACCTCTGAGAAATTTGTTGCTTGGAATAAAGAAAAAAGTATCTTGTCGTGTAGAATTTAAATTTACACGCTGTTAATGGATAAATCTCTGAGAATTTTCTTAAATGCTTTTAAGTTTACAACTATTTTTTCTTGTGAGATGCACAGAATTTCGATTTCCCAGCTGCGGAATTCTTACATTGCTTTCCTTCTTTGGTTTTTGCAGCACATTTTGCTTTCTTTGCTGTTGCCATACCTCCTTATTTTAGTTTAGATAGATTGTATCACATTAAAAAATAGATTGGAAATATTTATAATTTATTTTAGAGGGAGAGATAAAATATCTAACCATTTTTTATTATGGATTTCTATATGGACTACGCACCCTTTTCAATGCCCAAAGTGATGCGGCCTTTAGGAAGATATTAGTCCACATAAACTATGATTTTTTGCTTGTCTTTGCAGTAAATTCCGAGATTTTTAGAAGAGGAAGAAGTCCACGCCAGACTTATCATAATCTAAGAATCTTTTACTCCATTGAATGAATATTAAGAATCTGTAGTATATTTACCCACCAGTTGCATAAATTTTATTCGTTTGAGGAGGCAGATGTGATGAAAAAGCCCTGCCATCAACACCTTACAGCCCTCCCATGTGGTCTGCCAGCCCTTTCAGGAATACACAAAAGGTGAAATCTACGGTCACGTGTATCAGAATAAAATCTTGTTTTGAGGAGTTTTTCAGCATTCTGCCTTCTTGTTAATGCAACGTTTGGGTTTACATTCGAATCTAATAATGATTGCACTTAAAAGTTCGATATTTTGTGTGTATAATTAATACATCACTATTTCAAGATAATTTTAAAGAGGAGATTAAATCAAATGATAGAAACAGATGAAAGAAAAAGAGAAGAATTGCTAAAATTCCTTAATCAAAAAGTATTTGACCCCATTCTGCGGGCATTACCAGAAGATTATAAAAGTGAAGATCTCAAAAGAAAGCTTCAAAATGTCAAAAGGCGTACCGAAAGCGAGAAACACCTATTTCATGAGTTTCAAACCGCAGAAGAGGTTAAAAAAAATTATCTTGCTGACCTGGACTTTAGAACAGCTAGAAAGATAGATCACGAATTAGATGAACTTAAATTGCCGTCTTTGCCCAAAGTAAAAGATGAATTTCTTAGATTATGCGAAAAGTTGAGAGTCTAGTTGAAAGATAATAAGAAAGTGATACACTTAATGTTTCTCTGCGACTTACACTCTGTAATGTAGATATGCTCTCTACTAAACGCATCTACCAATATTGAATCTGGAAAAAGTTGAAGACTAACAATTACCATTTAGGCCTTATCCAGAAGATCAACCACAGTTTTAAGCAGAAGGAAAAGAAAGCCTTTATCTTCATCGGTCAGCTCAATACCATCCTCCTCTTCGGATCCCTCTATAAGGGCATCTACCACATACTTCATAACATATGGCTGTTTTGAAATCTGTATTCTCGCGATTCTATCAATAAACTTCTCATGGGCTCCTTCCAATCTGGCCATAAGATCTTCGTTGTATTCATAGCAGTCCATAATCTCTTTGGATGTGATCTTCTTGATCTTGTTCCGGGAACCTTCAAAAATACGATAAACGACAAAGGCGATATAAATAGCCAGTTCCCTTACTTCTGGGTCCAGATCTTCGGTCAACGCCATTAAGAAAGCCAAGAGATCTGGCTGGTTTTTGCCCATTTTTTGCATCTCTTTGCTTGCCCGATTTGGGCTGTACCCTGCAACTTCCTGCCAGGTCTTCTCCACAAATTTTTCTGATATAGGCTCCATCACGTTCACTCCCCTTTTAGACAGAGCTTTGAAAATACTGTATTCGCCACATATTCAAAAAATTTATGAATAAAATGGGCTAACATAAAACTTTTATGATATCATACATCTGAGGCAAACGTTTCATACCTTGTTTCGACAGGGTAATTTTTGATCAATTATTTTTCGTGTACTCTATGCCTTCTTCTTCAACTGATCCGCTACGGACTGAATGGCCCGTTGTATTGCCTCTTGGTCTCCCAAGTAGTAGTTGCGTATAGGTGTTAAATCATCCTCAAGCTCGTAAACCAGCGGCACCCCTGTGGGGATGTTGAGTTCAACGATTTTGTCATCTGGAATCTTATCGAGATATTTGACTAAGGCTCGCAGACTATTCCCGTGGGCCGCAATCAGTACCCGCCCACCTTCTCGTACTGTCGGGGCAATGGTTTCATGCCAATACGGCAGAAAGCGTGCAACAACATCTTTCAGACATTCTGTAAAGGGAATCTCCTCGGGCCGGAGATTGGCATAGCGTGGGTCCTTACCCGGATAGTGCGGATCATCCGGTGTAAGTGCCGGCGGTGGCAGGTCATAGCTGCGTCGCCACAGTTTGACCTGCTCCATCCCATGCCGTTCAACAGTCTCTGCCTTATTGAGCCCTTGAAGCGCTCCGTAGTGTCGTTCGTTCAGTCTCCAGCTATGGTATACGGGAATCCACATCATGTCCATTTCCTCAAGGACGATCCAGAGGGTTTTGATCGCCCGTTTAAGCACTGACGTATAGGCGATGTCGAAAATATAGCCCTCCCGGGATAAGATGCGCCCAGCTTGAATAGCCTCATCTATGCCTCTGTCGGAAAGCCCAACATCAACCCAACCAGTAAAGCGGTTCTCTTTGTTCCAGGTACTTTCACCGTGGCGGAGCAATACAAGCTTTTTCATTCCCCTCTCTCCTTTTAGTTAGAATGAATTTCATAATGTTTGTCCTTTTAAAGGTTACATCTGATAGTTATTATTATAACAAGACTGTCTTGATTTCACTGTCATTTAGTGCAAGATGTTATATAATTACTACATTGTTTAATTGGTAATGTACCATAATATTTTCTCATTGCTTTTTATGAATGTGAAGAATAATGAATAAAAGAGGAAGCGGCATCCTGCTCCATATTACATCCCTCCCCTCGCCTTTCGGTGTCGGGGATTTAGGACCGTGGGCTTACCGGTTTGCTGATTTCCTCTCTCAAACAAAACAGAGCTACTGGCAAATATTACCTCTGAACCCCACAGACCAGACCAGCGGGAACTCTCCCTACAACAGTAACTCTGCCTTTGCAGGAAATGCACTCCTCATAAGCCCTGAACTCTTGATAGAGTCTGGTTTCCTCACAAAGAAAGATATTGATGCAATACCATTATTCCCCAATGAACGCTGTGATTACTCATCGGTCATCCCATATAAAGTGCAGTTGTTTCATCAAGCTTATAAGCTTTTTAAGACGAACAAGATTGAAAGAAATACCTACGAAGAATTCTGCACACAAAATGGGGAGTGGCTGGAAGATTTTGCCCTCTTTGTGGTCATGAAAAATCATTTTAACGGAAAGGCCTGGTCAGACTGGAAAGAAGGCCTGAGGGATAGGAATCCTGAAGATCTTGAGAAAATAAGAAACAATTTTTATGATGAATTAGAGAGGGAGAAATTTCTACAGTACCTGTTTTTCAAACAATGGTTTGCATTGAAAAACTATTGCAATGAGAGAGGAATTAAGTTTATTGGTGATATTCCTATTTATGTTAATTATGACAGTGTTGATGTGTGGACAAATACGGATATCTTTAAATTAGACGAAGAAAAAAAACCGTTATTTTCAGCTGGGGTCCCCCCTGATTATTTCAGTAAAACCGGACAGTTATGGGGAAATCCTATCTATCGCTGGGACGTACTTCAAAGAACAAGTTTCAAGTGGTGGTTCCAGCGTATTGCACATAATTTTCAGCTTTTTGACATAGTGCGTATTGACCACTTCAGGGGGTTTGTAGCATTTTGGGAGGTCCCTGCAAATGAAAAAACTGCTATCAATGGTCACTGGGTCGCAGTTCCTGCAGCCGAGTTTTTTACAGCACTTCTTGAAAAATTCCCGACTATTTCTCTCATTGCTGAGGACTTAGGGTTTATTACCCCTGATGTTAAAGAAATCATGAACCATTTTGGGTTTCCAGGGATGCGTATACTGCTCTTTGCTTTCGGAGAAGACCTGCCTACCCATCCCTATTTACCTCATAACTATATTCCAAACTGCATCGTGTATACAGGAACGCATGATAATAATACTGTTAGAGGATGGTTTAAAAACGAGACAACTCCTCAAGACAGGCAAAGATTATTCCGCTATCTGGGCAGCAAAGTTCCTGGTAAGCACTTGCACAAAGCACTCATTCGCCTTGCCATGATGTCTATTGCAAATACCGTCATTATTCCGATGCAGGACATTTTAGGTCTGGGAGAAGAAGCACGGATGAATCGTCCATCTACCACAATGGGTAATTGGGAGTGGCGGCTCTTGCCTTGTCAGTTATCATCTTCCCATGCAGAAATGCTCCTTGAATTAACGTATACTTACAGGAGAGCATTTGAAAATATCCAGCCCATTAACCAATTTTATTCATAAACGGATTTAGATAATGGCGGATATAGTATTTGAGCGGTTTTAAATTCTGTAACGATTTTCGGAACAGAATTTACCTCGCAGGGCGTTAGCCGAGTCCGCCTAATGCGGAGAGCGAAAATACTCATGTATGCTCCCGGAGATAAGAAACCAGAAAAAATGACTTAGTATTGCCAAAAAGGCTATTAGTTTCAGTAAATGAAAGTAACAAATGCAGAGAGTTGTGAGAATTTTGGGAGACAATAAGATAGGAAAGGTTAAATGCTGGGAGGTTTTTAAATGTAAGAAAACCGAATGTCCGGCTTACATGTCAAAAAACCTCAGGTGCTGGCTAATTTCAGAAACCTGTTGTCGGGACGAGATTCAAGGAGAGTTCTTAAAGAAAATGGAGATGTGCCTTGAGTGTGAGGTTTTTAAAATGAACATGGACATTACCGCAATGACTAAAACTGCTGTAAATGTCTATGAGCAATTCAAAGAATTCAGGCGTATGATTGATGAAAGAGACAAGGCTAAAGAGAATATACAGAAAAAACTTATTGAATATGAAAAATTATCTGCCCTCGGCAGACTTACGGCAAATGTTGCACATGAGATAAGAAATCCAATTACAGTTATTGGTGGATTAACCGAAAGACTGAAAAAGAGCATTCCTTCTGGAACAAAAGAAAAAGAATATTTAGAGATGATTTCTTTAGAAGCAAAAAGACTTGAGGATATTCTGAGAGATGTCCTCATTTTTACAAATAAGCCTTTTTTTCTGAGGGAAGAGCAGGACATTAATAAAATAACTGATGAATCTTTGTATATTTATGAAGATGTATGTAAAGGTAGTTCGATACGCATACATAAATTTCTTGGTGATGTCTCCTGTGTATATGTAGATAAAAGACAGGTTAAAGAGGCAATCAATAATCTTATATCAAATGCTATTGATGCAATGCCAGACGGAGGGACGCTGACTGTTGCTACAAATGAAGATTCTTTAAGCGGGAAAAAATATATAACCGTAAAAGTAACAGACACAGGAATGGGCATTTCAGAAGAAAATATAAGAATGATATTTGAACCTTTTTTTACCACAAAAGTAACGAAAAAAGAGACAGGTCTGGGCCTCTCCATCACCAAAAAAATTGTAGAAGGTCACGGTGGTTTTATTAAAGTTGACAGTATCACCGGAAAAGGCTCTACCTTCAGTCTATATTTTCCTTACAGGGCAAAATAGCGAAATCATTTTCCAAAAAGTCATTGTAGATTAATATTAGGCCATTTAGTAAAGTTATGCTTTACTTCTTGTGATAATCAACAACTCTCCAAACTTTTTAAAACGCCCCTTCAGTAGGTGTTATCGACAACTGTCATTTTTACCTCTTCCTTCCTCTTCTCACTTTCCTAAATCGTCAAAATATTGTATATTTTAAATAAAAAAGTAGAGGCCCATTCACGAAACTGAGAATGAAAAAAGCTTATTATACTTTGCTGTTAAGCTTAATGTTTACAGTTTGTTTGGCTGGCACGAGTGAACCAAAAGACAATCTTCAGCGTGACCTGAAAGGTCTCGGCCTCGAGGAGTTGATGAATATTGAGGTTGCCACCGTTTACAGCGCCTCAAAATATGAACAGAAAGTAACTGAAGCTCCTTCATCGGTAAGCATTGTTACATCCGACGAGATCAAAAAATATGGCTACCGCACGTTTGATATGCCGTATGCAAACAAATTGTTCGGTGTTTTCCAACGACTGCATACGGAGGAGTTTGAGGAACAGGCGTAGGGCTTGCTATAGTGCAGCGTATCCTTAACCGACACGGTGGAAGGATATGGGCTGAGGGAAAGG
>CAZLFE010000123.1:0-6093 GCA_964558725.1 uncultured Nitrospiraceae bacterium
CATCTTAACCTTGCCCAGATTTATGATGCCCTGTCTTATTACTATGACTTCAAAGATGAAATAGATCAGGATATTGATGCAGATTCTGAAGAGAAGATAAAACAAGAGTTTGGTCCGTGAGGATCAAACTCTATCTCGATGAAGATGTTGATATCTCTCTTTCTATAGCCCTCAAACAAAATGGCATCAATGTTCTTACTACCCAGGAGACCGGGCATAAGAGATTAAGCGATTCTGAACAGCTCGAATTCGCCGCGAATAACAAGAGAGCAATTTTGACCCACGACAAAAGAGACTTTATATTGCTCCATAAAAAATATCTACTTGAGGGCAAAGAACATTACGGTATAATCCTGTCAGATCAGAGACCAATTGGTGAGATGCTCCGAGGGTTGAGCAGACTTGTCTTTTCTTTGACTGCTGAACAGATGAAAAATCGCAAAGAGTTTTTGAGCAATTGGTTGCAAAATTAAGATGGATAGGAAGCTAATAGTTGCAAGCATAAAGCAACGTGTGTTACCGTTTTAAAAACCTATAGAGTAATACATGGGGACAATCAAAATTTCATCTTGGAACGTTGAACACCTTGATCGTCTTACAAAAGATAATCTTAGTGTGAAAGAAAATAAGAGGAGAGATGCTATTATACGCGAGATAAATGAACTCTCACCTGATATCCTGTGTTTATTAGAAGGCCCTAAAGGAGAGGATTTCATTGATCAAGTGACAGATGATCTGCTTGATGGAGAATGGTTCGCCGTAAAATCCCCTGATGGAATTTATGAGATAAAAGGGAATCAGTGGATCTGGTTCCTTGTTCGTAAGAAGTACAAAAACAAAACATCACTCCTCACAACAAGGGAATGGGATTCACTTGCAGGTAAATCATGGGTATATCATCCCTGGGGAGAGTTCAAGGAAAAAAGGCATTCTCATTATCGTCACCCTCAGGTACTGGTTCTGAAGTGGAATGGCCTCAAAGTTGAATTCATAGGTCTTCATCTTAAAAGCAAGTTTATAAATAATGGTGAGACAATATGGAATGAAGACAAAGAACAATTCATACGAGAAGCTCTTTCTGCCAGGATAAAGATGACAACAGAGACGACGAATGTAAGGGCATATATTGACGCTAAGTTTAAGGATAATGAGAAACCGGCAATCTTTGTTATGGGAGATTTTAATGATGGTCCTGGCAAGGAATACTTCGAGGAGAATTTCCTCTTCTTTGACTTGATCTCAAATATCCAGGGAGATATTTTTTGTGCAAACAAGTTTCTAAACCATGCATTGTTTGACTTTCCGGATAACCATAAGTGGACCGTCTATTTTGAAGACTTTGTTGATCCCGACCGAGACCCTCATATCCTGCTTGATCATATTCTGTTCACGCAGGGACTTGTTGACGGATCCCTTCCATGGAAAATTAATGAGCATGCCGGAAAAGTTGAACATGAGATACACGATTCTATCAATAGTTCTCTTCCTAAAGGTATACGAACAAGCGATCACAAGCCTGTATCACTTGTTGTGACAATATCTGACTGACGGAAGAGGTATGAAAATAGCTAATTGAAAACCTATATATGTTATTCTAATGGCTACATAGAGGAGGGTTAGGATGCCGAGAGGAACAACTTTGGGAAAAATCGAAAAAGAGGTCGAAAAGCTTTCCCCCCAGGAACAATTAAAGTTAGTGGAAAGGCTTGCACATAAGCTGAGGAAAACAGGCATTGCAAAAAGGGAGATCGACTGGGAAAGTCTGTACGGTCTCGGAAAAGGGTTATGGAAAGGTGAAGATGCGCAGGAGTATGTCAATCGCCTGAGAGAAAACAGGACATGACCCTCTCTGATGAGCTTGCCCAAATCAATACAATCTTTATTGATACAGCACCCGTTATTTACTTCATAGAAGCTCACCCGCAGTTTGGTCCACTTGTAAAAGAAATTGTCACGGCGTTTCAGGGAGGCAACCTAAACGCTTATTCCTCTGTCATAACACTCACTGAGGTTTTGCCCAAACCAATTGAGGAAGGAAACGAAAGGCTTGCGAGGAAATTCGCAGATTTTCTCAAGCATGGAATAAACCTTTCCGTGATAGAAATCTCAGAAGGTATTGCAGAGGCCGCAGGAAAGCTGAGAGGCCGCTATCCTTTCTTGAGAGCCCTTGATGCTATTCAGATTTCTGCAGCTATTGATGTCGGGGCAGATGCTTTTCTTACCAATGACGACAAACTAAAACGGATAAAAGAAATAAAGGTTTTGGTCCTTAAGGACTATTTATAAACTTCCTGCACAGATTCATTGAGAACCTCCTCGATACTGCTCAGAATATCAAGACAAATAAAAAAGCCAGCTCCAGATCATTCAGAGCTTGCAGCAGGAAGGGGTGAACTTAGGTTATCAGTGCGGGATGAGTGTTAACCCTTCCGCATGCATGATTGAAGCAATTGCGGCCATCAACGCAAGGTACAGCCCGCTAATCAATGCTTTAAGTCCTTCGTGCCAGCTCCTTATCCAAAGGGCGGGGAATGCCGGAGGCGGTGGCGGCGGCGGAACTCACTGCGTGGGGGGCGTGTGTTGCGATAGCACTGGGTGTTACTGAGTCAACCGATAGCTGTGGTATATCCCTGAAGAGGGAGATTGCTGAGGCGCGCCGTGCCACGCGGCTGAGCGGCAGGTCCTTTGTGTGTAGTGTGCGTAGTTCTCTCGGAAATGTTCACTGTTGCAATTAATTGAACCACATTTAGTAGTCGGTGTTAACAGCAAATGGCTCTGCAATAGTACATCCCGAAAGTATGAGTAACGGCGTGTCCCGCGAAGTGTGATGTTGTGGCTGTAACAAACGCTCTCGGACCTTCCACGGGGTCGTCTCTTTCCAAATGTACTCATCACGGATTACAAAATGTCGCCGTCGAGAACTTCTATGTGTATGCGCAAATAATTTGAAGCTATAACTTATGCGGAGTAGCAGGTGTTATGTGCACCAGATCATAATTGATGATGTCGTGAATTTGTTGAAGAAGCCAACACCCCTGAATTGTCAGGAAGGTTCTAAAGTACACTCCTCATTTATGACGTTTTTATGCATCAAATGTTATAATTGACTGCAAACCCTTATGCCCCCTTAGCTCAGTAGGATAGAGCACAGGTTTCCTAAACCTGGTGTCGCAGGTTCGATTCCTGCAGGGGGCGCCAGCTTTTCAAATAAAAATATAGCCTTTCTATTTAAAAATTTGATTAGAGAATTTGACTTGTAAGCGAAAAAGGTTTTTTTTAGTATAATGAAACATGCGTATTGAGACAATCCTTCTTCTGCTTGAATCGGTGTTGCTCATCGTCACCGTCGTACTCCTCCTTTTCAGCTTGAGAGAGGGCAGGGGAAGGAGAGACCTTTTATTACAAGTCGAAAGGGCGACAAAGGTACTCACGCGCCAGGAATACTTCCTTACTGTTACCGATTCCATGATGGATGCAAAGTCAGAAGTGATAGGGTTCATCACGGGGAGACTCCCAACAGGAGAAGATAAGAAGAGAACGAGAGTTATTATAACTAACATTGAGCGGTTGACAAGGAGCGGGGTCCGCGTTAAATACCTTCTCCCAAACTTTCATGATAGAGCTCATATCGGTTTTCTCTATACGAAAGCCGGAGCTGAGATACGCTATGGAAGCTGCCCTATTGTGCATGATCTCCGCTATATCGTCGTCGATAACAGACTTGCTGTAATAGGTTTACCTGAGAGTATTGGTGAAAAGGAAGCTACCAGGAAAGGTTACAAAATTCCATCAGAGGGACTTGCAGTAGTACTCAAAGAATATTTCTACAGGTGCTGGGAGAAAAATATGAGTTATGAGGAATATCTCAGAGAAGTAATCAAGCAGACTGGCGCTTCGCTGAAGACACTTGCACAAGAACTCCAGATAGATGAAGAAGAACTTGAGAGGCTTGCCCGGGGTTAATAAATAATGGAGATAGGAACACTCAGGGGAATAGGAAAGAAGCTCCTTAAAGAAATCCCTCTCATCAGACATGCCCCTTTCGGTAAGACTGCCCTCGGTATTGGTGCTGCAGGCGATAAGACCTTCTTCATAGATAAAAAGGCAGAAGAGATTATCATCTCAGGTCTTGAAGAGTCAGGAGAAGCATTGACAGTCATTTCTGAAGAGATCGGCATAAAAGATATAAGAGGGGGAGGAAATAAAATCCTGATAGACCCAATTGATGGAAGCAAGAATGCAATCTCAGGAATCCCCTTTTACTGCACATCCATTGCAGTCGTAAATGGAAATACGTTAGGAGATATCGAACTTGCTTATGTTGTGAACCTCATCAGTGGTGATGAGTTCTGGGCAGAGAAAGGCAAAGGGGCATTCTTCAATGGCAACAGAATATGTACACAAAAAGATGACATATTCTATCTTATCGCATACGAAGCACAGTCCCCTAGTAAGGACATACCAAGGATAATGCCGCTTCTTTCAAAATCGAGAAAGACCCGATGTCTTGGTGCTACAGCTCTTGATCTCGCATACCTTGCCCTTGGTGCAATCAGCATATTTGTCACTCCATCCCTTTCGAGGAGCTTTGACTTTGCAGGCGGCTGGTTGCTTGCAAGGGAAGCCGGAGGTATTTTTACGGATATTAAAGGCAATAGCATCGAGGCCTTCGAAGTCAGTCTTAAAAAAAGCTCTTCCCTCCTTGTATCAGGAAATAAAAAACTTCACGAGAAGGCACTGAGGCTTTTGAGAAAATAATTTCGGGATACAGCAGGATGAAGCATTTCAGCAGTTGTAAATTTGAGTCAATGACGTATATTTGAATCACGCATCATGAAACGAAATAGCGAGCGCATTCCTCGCAGCTTGCTGCGGGGTTAGCGAGCGAATATGATAAAAACAACTCCTTGCGTTAAGATACCCTGCGGCAAGACCGCAGGGTTCTTCATTCTTGTGTCGTATCTTCCTCTTGCACAGGAGATTGAGGTGTGGAAAGTTCAGCAAAAGGCTCATCCTGTATTTCCTCTGGTATTTCTTCTGGGATTTCCGTGGAATAGTAATAAGTAAACATGGTAGCAATAATTGCAAGACCAATATATGTCTGAAAGGCATAAGAAATAAGCTGATACGGCAAATAAATGATTGTCCCTATCATAGGAATCAACTTGAAGGGATAGCCGAGGAGGATCAGGAGAAAACTTGCAAGGACATATCCTCCGAGGAGTATGGAGTAAAGCCAGAATGCATTCGGGTGCCTCACTATATAATGTGATGCCTCTTTGAGGGATTTCACAGGTCCTATCCCTTTCATTGAGAGTGTAGCAGTTCCATACATGGTTATTGCGAGAATTCCAAGTAAGAAAATGAGTGCGATTATTACCAAAGCCAGAGAAAAAAAGAGACCGAGGAAAAGGGCAAGCGTTGAATCCTGACTCTTCACAAAAGATACTAATGCTATTATGCCTCCCCCCAGGACTCCGAGGACAAAGGCAGTAGCAATCAGGATAATGCCTACTAAAGAGGTAAAACCAAGCATCGGAAGGAAAAGCCTTCTTGCCTCGGAGAAGAATGTATGCATACTGAATTTCAGGGTTTTATCTCTTAGAGCTTTTCCGATAACTCCCACGGTGCCCCCAAATACATAAATACTGAATGTGGCGGCTAAAAGGATATAGATCAGAAAACCGCCGATAACGATAAGGACAAGTCCGAAATACCTGGATAGGATGTCAGACGGTTCTTTAAGCAATCTGAAGATGTCCGCTATCTCTGCAATGCCTGTGAGATCTATGCTGAATAAGATAAAAGCTATCGCAAGGGGTATGCCGACTAAGACAAAAAATCCGATACCGCTCAGCACCACCATGCCGAGCTGGACGAGCAAAAGCTGCCAGATCCGGTGAACTACCTTGAATCCTTCTTTTATAACCTCAAGGTATCCCATCTTATGAATTCTGTTATTGTAAGACAAATGATTAATATTAGCAAAGAGTAAAGTGTCAAAAGCTAAGAGCTTAGAGCTAAGAGCTAAAAGTAAAAGAAATCCATATACTAAGCTCTTTTCTCTAAGCTCTTTGCTCTATTTGCCGGGAT
>CAZLFE010000124.1:0-6011 GCA_964558725.1 uncultured Nitrospiraceae bacterium
GCCAGCATGACAGAATAGCAAAAGGTATGTGACTTTACTTATGGTCTTATTAGTATTATATTTGTTGGGTGGGCTTTAACTCTGCTGGCAAGTCTATGTCACAAGCCTTGATTACCAAGTTGTCTCGCTGATTGTTCCACGTGGAACATTTAGGAATGTTATTTGAAAGGAATCCCGAAATCAGGGAAAATTCTGGAGAGTTCGCTCACTTTGTTGCTGAGGAGCATTATCCCGAAGATGATAAGGAGCAGGCCGCTCAAGATCATGATCACCCGCATAAACCTGTAGAAGACTTTTGAATAGCTGAGGAAGGTATTTATGGCAAGAGAGGATATAAAGAAGGGTAGGGCAAGGCCGAGAGAGTAAACAGAGAGGAGCTTCAAGCCATATGAGGTCGACCCCTCAGCAGCTGCATAGAGAAGGATCGCCCCCAATATAGGCCCAATGCATGGCGACCAGGCGGCAGCAAAAGTCATTCCTATAAGGAAAGAGCCTAAATATCCTGCAGGTCTGCCATGGAGGTGAACCCTCCTCTCTTTTAGAAGGAAATCGAGTTTGATAATGCCTGAAATAAAAAGGCCGAAGACTATCACGAGAATCCCGCCGCCTATCCTTATCCATTCTTGTTGCTGGTAGAGAAGCTGACCAATAATTGAAGAGGAAGCTCCTAATGAGATAAAGACTGCTGAAAATCCTGATACAAACGCAAGAGAGTTTGTGATGGTAAGGAATCTTACCCTCTTTCTGTCCTCCCCTGATGTGAGCTTTTCAAAAGATACCCCTGTTATAAAAGACACGTAAGATGGTAAGAGGGGAAGGACACAGGGGGAAAGAAAGGATAAAAAACCTGCAAGGAAGGCCATAGGAATGCTTACGTCGTTCATCGAGCATTCCTTCCTGCAATCCTATGGCATTGCGCATTCAGTGGTATCGCCCTTTATTTTTTCAACGGCATGGGGAATTACGTCTAAGATAATTTCGAGATTTTCTTTTACTGCCTTTGGGCTTCCCGGTAGGTTGATAATCAATGTATTTCCTTTTATACCTGCGACAGCCCTCGAAAGTAAAGCCCTGCGTGTCTTCTTGAAACCTTCAGACCGCATCACCTCAGCAATCCCCGAAACCTCCTTATCAATAACCTCTAAAGTTGCATCGGGTGTGACATCCCGGGGGGCAAGTCCAGTCCCTCCTGTGGTGAGTATCAAATCAACCTTGCTGCAGTATTCCATAAGCTTCTTTTTTATCAACTCTTTCTCATCTGGAAGGATTTCATAGTACTTCAGATCAGCACCGATAGGCTTCAGGATATCAGCAATCAGAGGTCCGCTAAGGTCTTCCCTTTCACCTTTTGAGCCTTTATCGCTCAAGGTCAAGACGGCAACGGTTATCATGCATTTACCTCTATCGGGTCTCCGACTCTTATTTTTCCGCCCTTCAGGACCTTTACAAAGATTCCCTCCTTGGGCATTACACAATCACCAGCCTGATAATATATTGCACATCTGGTATGACATTCTTTCCCTATCTGGCTTACTTCCGCTTCTACATCGCCGATTTTCATCCGAGTGCCTACAGGGATTTTTATAAGGTCGATACCCTCGGTTGTAATATTTTCTGCAAAATCACCTGGTTTGACCTTGAGGCCCAGATCTTGCATCTTCTTAATACTTTCGAGTGCAAGGAGGCTAATCTGCCTGTGCCATGTACTTGAGGCATGGGCATCATCTTTTATACCATAGTCAGTGATTATTTCAGCCTCTGTGACCGGCTTTTTCCGGATGCCCTTCTTGCTACTGATATTTAAAGAAACTACTCTGCCTTTCATATTTCCAAATAAATTCAATATGTTACGTCCCCATCTCCCAGCTATGTAAATACCTTTTCTGCTCGCTTGTCAAGGCATCTATCCTTATCCCCATTGCTCTGAGCTTCAGTCTCGCAATCTCCTTGTCGATCTCCTCCGGGACACTGTAAACCTTCTTTTCAAGCCTCTTATAATTCTTTGTAACATATTCGGCACAGAGTGCCTGGTTTGCAAAACTCATATCCATTACTCCAGAAGGATGTCCTTCTGCTGCTGATAGGTTGATAAGCCTGCCTTCAGCAAGGAGGTATATCTTTCTGTTATTTTTTAGGGTATATTCCTCGACAGAATCTCGTATGAGCCTTTTATTCTTTGACATCTTTTCCAGGGAGTCAATGGCTATCTCAACATTGAAATGACCGGCATTACAGAGTATTGCGCCATCCTTCATGAGGGGGAAGCATTCTTTTGAAATAACGTTGATATCTCCTGTAGCCGTTACAAAGATATCTCCAATCTTTGAGGCTTTTCTGATAGGCATTACCTCAAAGCCGTCCATGGTAGCTTCAAGCGCTCTCAAGGGGTTTGCCTCTGTGATGATGACCTTTGCACCCATGCCTTTTGCCCTCATGGCTATTCCTTTGCCGCACCAACCGTATCCCGATATAACAAAATTGGAACCAGAAATTAATCTGTTTGTGGACCTCAGTACTCCATCAATCGTAGACTGACCTGTACCATAACGGTTGTCAAAAAGATATTTTGTGTATGCATCATTCACTGCTATTATTGGATATCTCAAGAATCCCTTTTCAGCCATTGCCCTTAATCGTATTACCCCCGTTGTTGTCTCCTCTGTACCTCCTATCAAACCCCTTAGAAGTAATCCCCTCTGTTTATGAAGTGTGGAAACAAGATCGGCTCCGTCGTCCATAGTGATGTGAGGCTTTAATGATAGGGCGTTATTAATATGTCTATAGTATGTCCTCCTGTCCTCTCCCCTTATTGCAAAGACAGGAATTTTAGAAAATTTAACAAGGGAGGCAGCAACATCGTCTTGTGTGCTTAAGGGGTTAGAGGCACAGAGAGAGACCTCTGCACCACCTGCTTTCAGAGTTTCCATCAGGATAGCTGTTTCTGTCGTTACATGGAGACATGCAGACAGCCTGAAGCCTTTCAGGGGTTTTTCTCTTTGAAAATGTTCCTCAATGCTTTTAAGTACCGGCATCTCCTTGGCAGCCCATTCTATCCGCAACCTGCCTTTCCTTGCTAAATCGGTATCTTTTATGTCATATTTGGCCATTTACCCTCCATTGGTTCGTAATACGTAATGAGTAATGAGCATAAAGACCCATTACTTGTCACTCTTAACTCGTTACCGTTATAATTATGCTCCTTCTTTAAAGAGGTCTGCTACGTCTGTTTTTTCCCAGGTAAAATCAGGGTCATTTCTTCCAAAATGACCATAGACTGCTGTCTTTTTGAAGATAGGCCTCCTGAGATCAAGGGTATCAATCATACCTTTCGGTGAAAGGTCAAAGTTTTTCCTTATAATCTGTACTATTTTCTCAGATGGTGCCTTGCCGGTTCCAAAAGTATCTATAAGGACGGATACAGGTTCAGGCATGCCAATGGCATAGGCCATCTGGACTTGAACTCTATCGGCTATTCCGGATGCTACGATATTTTTTGCTATATACCTTGCCATATAGGCACCTGACCTATCTACTTTTGTAGGGTCTTTCCCGGAAAAACAGCCACCACCATGACTCCCAACTCCTCCATAACTATCAACAATAATCTTTCTCCCTGTAAGTCCTGTGTCACCCATTGGCCCTCCTACAACAAAGCGGCCTGTTGGATTGACGTAATATTTGACATGCTCCTCATCAAGAATCTCTGGTGGTACTGTCGGCTTGATTACCCTCTCGATGATATCCTCCCTAATCTCTTTAAGAGTAACCTCAGGGCTGTGCTGGGCAGAAATAACAATGCTATCTACTCTGAAGGGTTTACTATTCCTATACTCAACAGTTACCTGCGTCTTACCATCAGGTCTTAAATAGCTGATAATATCCCCCTTTCTAACCTCTGCTAATTTCATGGCAAGCTTATGGGCGAGGAGGATTGGAAGAGGCATGAGCTCTTCTGTCTCCTTGCATGCAAAGCCAAACATCAAGCCCTGATCACCAGCACCTCCTATATCAACACCCATGGCAATGTCAGAGGACTGCTCGTGAATAGCTGTAATTACAGCACATGTCTCGTAATCAAACCCGTATTTTGCCCTCGTGTAGCCGATCTCTTGTACAGTCTTTCTTACAATCTCGGGTATCTCGACATAGCAGCCTGTGGTAATCTCACCAGCTACAAAGGCTAACCCTGTTGTCACGAGAGTCTCACACGCAACTCTTGCATTCTTATCTTTAGCGAGTATCGCATCCAGGATTGCATCTGAGATCTGGTCTGCAACTTTATCTGGATGTCCCTCTGTTACAGACTCTGAAGTAAAGAAATAGTTTTTGCCAGGCATCATTTACCTCCACACGTAATCTTGAGATATCTATTTTAGTATATTTTCTCTCTTTTTACTGAATCTGCAACTTTTGCAACCCTTACCATCTCCTTTATATCATGGACGCGTATCATGTTTGCGCCATTCATGATAGAGATAGCAACTGCTGCTGCCGTACCTTCAATCCTCGCTGTAACAGGGGCATCTCCAAGGATTTTACCTATGAAAGCCTTTCTTGATGGCCCTATAAGGATTGGCTTCTCCAGGGATGTGAACTCACGAAGGTTATTAATTATCTCAAGGTTGTGTTCAGGAGTCTTTCCAAAGCCAATGCCCGGGTCGATGATTATTTTATCTTCAGAAATCCCCGTTTGCTTTGCTATTGTTATGCCAGCCCTGAAGTAGTCCATTATCTCAGGTATCAGTGCCTCATAAACAGGATTCTGTTGCATATCTTTTGGCCTTCCTCTTATGTGCATAATAACTACAGGGACATTATATTTTGAAACTACCTCCGCCATCTCTGGGTCAAATCTCAAACCGCTTATGTCATTCACCATGGATGCCCCGGCGTCGAGCGCTATCCTTGCAACTTCCGATTTGTAAGTGTCAATAGATATGGGGATTTTAATGTCTTTTGCAATGGCCTCAATAACAGGAATTGTGCGGCTTAGCTCTTCATCGATGGTTATTGATTCTGAGCCGGGCCGTGTTGATTCACCGCCAATATCGATGATGTCGGCTCCATCCTCAACCATCTGTATTGCCCTTCTGATTGCTGCAGACTTATCGAAGTATAAGCCGCCATCAGAAAAAGAATCGGGGGTGACATTAAGAATTCCCATAATGTAGGTTTTCTTGGAGAAGTCTAAAGAGAAATTTGACCAGGTAAGTTTCATGGTTTATTTTATTACATTTTACTCATTTTTGAGATCTTATGGTTTTGGCGCAAGGTCTTCATTTTGTTTGACAGAATGAGGGATTTGTTATATTGTTTAACTAGCCCGGGGGGCAGCTACGGGGGTAAAGAAGCATCTTTTAGGTTGCAAATTTTTTACCATCAGTTTCTGGTAGCTCGTCCTGAATAACCCAGTCAGAAGATTTTTGCATTTTCACAAATTTTTCATAACCCTCAATCAGAAGGTCTAAAAGAGATGAAAGAGAAAGAAAATAGAACCGTCCCCTTTTTCCTTCCTGTGAACTTTATTCCGATGTTTTCCATAAGGCTGCCGCGCTCATGGAGTCCCTTATTAAGAATCATCCATTCATAGACGGCAATAAAAGGACTGCTCTTGCATCTGCAGGTATTTTTCTCGAGAGAAATGGCTATTCAATGAAAACAACACCGGAAAAACTCGAAACGTTCACCCGAAAAATGTCTGAAGATAGAGTTACTGTATCTGATGCTGCAAAGTGGTTTAAGAAGCACTCGGAGAAGAACGAATAGTTGGATCACTTACCCTATGGTTACAGTTCTCCCCTGATGAGCATTATCAACAGTATCAGTAATAATATGACAAGGAGAATCAGAAGCCTCTTTGGATCCTTGATAATTCTCATCGAAACATCATAATCCCACTTCCCATGAGCCTCAGAGGCCTTCTTAAGATACTCATAAATTTTTCTCGGAACACTCATTTCAGAACCTCTTTTTTAAATATATAAGAATCTTATATTTTTCACCACTCCCGG
>CAZLFE010000125.1:0-5921 GCA_964558725.1 uncultured Nitrospiraceae bacterium
ACCCGAAGGTCAGAGGTTCAAATCCTCTCCCCGCTACCAATGAAATCAAGGGTTTGCAGATGATGCAAGCCTTTTTTATAGAATGCAAGCCATTACGCATTAGCAACCACCTGCGAAGAATTGATTGGTAGGGAGTTAGAAAGACCCCTGTTTTTGTTTTAGCCTCATCTTCTATCAGACTTCTAATAGAGAAATCTGGAAACACTGATTGTGAAGCTTCCTTTATTATTTTTTTCTAATGTTTTTCTGTAAGAGCACGAATAAATCTTGAAACAAGAGCGATCAAGAAGGAAGGCAGCCAGATCCATAAAAGTTCATTTTTAAAAACTGCTAAACCCCATTTGCTAAAGAAAGCTTTAATACCAATTGGAGAAACCTTTATTGGTGTCCATGGGAAAAAATACCTTGTATTATCAAAAGGAGATAATAAAGCAATTCCAAAACCTCCATCCGTGAAGGCATCGAGTATGCCGTGACTTGCTGATAACAGGAAAAAGAAAATGAAGTAAAAGAACCATTGTCCGGAAAAAATCTCCAGGTCAGGGAAGAAAATACAAAGCAAAACAATACTCAGTAATAAAGCAAAAAATGGTGAGTGGAAAAATCCTCTATGCCCGAAAAAATGGTTGTATGGGATACCAACGGCAAATCCAATTGTATCAGCATCAGGAATAACTGAACAGGCTATAGCAAGTAACCAAAAATGATTGTCAACATTTCGTGGTGCGAATGCTATTCCGGCAGCAACCGCAACAGCTGCATGGGAAATCAATGACGGCATAAGTTACTAAGGAGTTCATAAGTAAAACCACACCCCCTCACCCTTGCCCTCTCCCACCAGGGGAGAGGGAGTAGATTTCCCCTCCCTTGATGGGAGGGGATTGAGGGGAGGGTGTAAAAATATGTGTTCTTACTTATGGTCTTATTAGTAATTGATCTTCCCTGTGCTACAATCCTTTTAACGGGGACCTCCTACTCCAAGATATTGTATAATAAAATTAAATAGTACACAATATTTAGGATAGAACTTTTTGGGAATAAACAAGCAAAAGATTCAAAAACTTTATGATGAGATTACCTTACATCTCTATCTGGGTGACGAAACCTTCGGGATTGGTGATAAGGGATATGAACCAGTAGTTCTGTTCGGTATTATAACTCTGATCCTGGATGGCAAGGAACTCATCTTTGGTGGTTATGGAAGCGGCAAGACCTCTTCAAGCGAGAGAATTGCCTCGTTGGTAAAGGGGCTCCCCCTTGAATTTGTTCAGGCGACTACCCTTCATGGCCATCCTGAACAGACCGAAGAAAAGATAAAGGCTGTTCTGGATCTGGGTGCATTGGAGAAAGAAGGAAGGGAAGTTGTCAAATGGAAGATAATCCCCTATTCGCCAGTTGTCATCATAGATGAGATAAATCGCCTGCCTATAGGGAAACAGAGCATGCTTCTCAATGAGGTAGATAGGAACATCTGGAGCTATAGAGGCGAAACCTTAATAATCGAAAGGCCTAAATCCTTCTTTGCAACCATAAATTATCAGGACGTTGGAACAACAAAATTAATCCCCCCACTCTGTGACAGGTTCGACATTGCTGTGGAGACCGGGATGTTACATCCTATAAGAAAAAGGCTCATCAGGAGGGGCCTTGATGATAATTTCTTAAAGGACAGGAAACTTGCGGAAGAAATGATCGAGTATATTTTAAAGAACAACGAGACCTGGCAGGCTGATGAGGTAGTGAGATACATAAGCGAGAGGACAGAGGAATTTAAAGGAGAGTTGGAAAGGAGATTTAAGGAGAAAGGCATCGATCTGCAAATTCCAAGAGAAGAAGAGGTGGAAGAGATAAAGAGGGAAATTTTGGAAATTGAGATCTCAGAGGATACCGAACTCTTTTTGGATTATATTGGCCAGGAAATACGCTGCCAGTACAGTTCAGTAAAAGAATTTTCGAGATGTCATGGCTGCCACTACGCACATTATCTCTGTGCTGATCTCTATAACATCTCCAACAGAGCAGAACAGAGCCTATTCAGATATTCCAAGGCACTGGCATGGATCACGGGTGAATCAGAGGTGACACTGGATCACATCCTCTCTATCATGCCGTATGCCCTCTGGCATAGAAGTGCCATCAGCGATGAAAAAATCAGTGAGGTCAGGGAATTAGAAAAGGATTCCTCTGATGAACTCTATGCCCTCAGTGATCTGATGAGTGCGGTAAGAAGAAGGTGGGATGAGCATAGGGAGTATCAAATAGAGGCGTACCTTGCTTTACGTGAAGAAAATTACGAGACGGTAAAGAAAATGGCAGACAAAATAGGCCATCCATTCTTCAAAAGTCTTGTAAGAGGTTCTTAAAAAATTATTCAGAGAATGAACGTAAATAGAGAGATACTCGATTCCATTTTCAAACAAGCCAGGAAAGACCTTTTTTATCCACCCATCGTTAAGATTGAACTGGCGGATGTGGAGACGAGCGAGATAGACTTTTCAGGTCGAAGGGACAGGATACTCCTTGGAAGAGAAGTGGTAAAAAATTTGAGCCAGAAGGCCACACTGGGAATCCTTCATCATGAACTGAATCACTGGGCAAAACACCCCTATGATGTAAAGACAATTATCATGGAAAATCACTTTCTTGGAGGGATTTCTTATAAAAATGACGTCAGGAATCTTTATGACGATGTGATTGTAAACCTTGATCTGGTTATCAACAAAGGGTTAACAGAAGTGGCAGAGGCTTACCGTGAACTGCCAGCTCTTGGAAAGATTGATAGACTGCTAAGGGCATTTTATAAGGAGATTACGGGTGTAGATTTTGGTGACGTGAAGCTTGAGTTAGAAATCAAAGAAAGGCTTAACAATCTCTTCGAAATAGACTTTCTGAATATAACCAGACCAGGAATAAAAGCCAATATAAGAAAATTTGCCACAATTGTAGGAGACATAGTGGGTGAAGAGATATATTTACCCTTCAGCATCTTTTCCCTTAAAAACTTCACCCCCGAAGAGATCAAAAAGGCGATGGGGTATCTTGCAGGGGAACTTGACCCTATTGAGTACAGAAGCATTGCAGGTGAGATTCTGAAAGAGCTTAAGAAGACAATCAGTATCAGCCCTGGTAAAAAATCCCTGCTTCAAGAACTGGAGAGGCCGGATGTCAGCTGGTATAGAACCAGAGCAAGAAGATACTCGGTTTTTATCGAAGCACTTTCAAAAAACGGGTCTCTTTATCCTTATGAAATAAAAGACTTTGAAGTGGATGACAATATAGATACTTTTAGTGCAATTGAAAGCTACGGGAAAGTTCTTCCCGGATTGGCAAAGAGATATAGCCTTGAAGGATTTGAGGGACATGAGGAAGTGTCTATCCCGGATGTAATTATAATGATGGATTCCTCTGGAAGCATGCGCCATCCTGACGGAGAGATTTCCTATGCTGTCCTTGGAGCATTTTCTATCGCAAGGAATTATCTTGAGCATGGCTCACAGGTTGGCGTAATAAATTTCTCAGATACAAATCTTACTCTTAATCCAACAAGGGATGATGGCAAAGTTTATGAGATGCTGAAGATATTTCAGGGAGGTGGAACGACACTTCATCTCGATGACCTGAATCAATACCTTTCCAGCGTAAAGGCAAAGAATCAGAAAGCAATGGATTACATCCTGATCACAGATGCAGGAATTGATAATATCATAAACCTTGTGGAATATCTCTTTAAGATCAAAGGCAGACTTACGATAATCTGGATCAAAAGTGATATACAGGAAAACGAGAAGTTCAAAAAGAATTATAAATTTTTCAAAGAAGAGCTCCCATCCTCTGTTACCTTTGTGGAGATAGAAGACGAAAAGGATATTCCCCGCATAGCTGTGGGTAAAAGCTTCGGAGCTTATGCAAGGCATTAAGAAACTTTTAGAAAAAAATCCAGGATTGCTGAGAGTCGAATCCCCTGATGAGAAAAGAGGGATAAGGCAGAGGTATGAAGAGGCACTAAGATATGATAAGGTTGAAGAGCTTGCCAAAGAGTATGTAAGCTGGGGAGCAAACATGCCGAACTGGAAAGTAGATCATCTCACTATTGAGAAAAACTTCAATTTTGGAAAGACTATCGCAAAAGAATATGCCATAAACCTCCTTGAAATCGAAAGACTCTTTAATGAGGTCTTACCTAAATACATAGGAGGTGGTTTTTTGGGCTTCTTTATCTCTGGTATATACAGAGACATGATTGGAAAAGACAATGTCCTTAGGCTCAACACGATGAGATACTCAGCCAGCATATCAGGTCTGGGCTGCCAACACAAATGTGGAAGGCTTGAGATAATTAGTGATAAAGTTTACTATGTTGGAATGGAAATGGCTAGTGGCGAGATCGTGGTTTATGGAAATGTGGGCAATTATCTTGGAAAATCGATGAAAGGAGGCCGCATATATGTCGATGGCAATGCCAGGAACTGGGTAGGAGCAAAGATGAAAGGTGGGTGTATTCTGATTAAGGGTAACGCCAGAGATATAGTTGGAGAAAAGATGACAGGAGGCGAGATAATTATTGGAGGAGATGCGGGTTATTGGATTGGAGACGGTGCTACAGGAGGTGTGATACGAGTGAGGGATGCTAAATGAAGTCGGCAAGCGTCATTACTTTATTTTCAACGGTATAAACACCTTAAATGTGCTTCCCATGCCAGGTTTACTTTCGACCTCTACCTTTCCATTATATTCCTCTATAATCCTGCGTGTGATATTAAGGCCAAGGCCGGTACTGCCAGGACCCTTTGTTGTGAAAAATGGGTCAAATATAAACGGGAGTATTTCCTGCGGTATGCCTTTACCTGTGTCTTTTATCTCTACGACAGCAGAGCCTTCCTCTACATATGTCTTAAGAAATATTATACCTTTTCTGCCGATGGCATCAATTGCATTTCCCAGAATATTGAGCAACGCCTCTTTGACACGGTTAGGATTTATATCCACCTCAAGGGATGCACCTGGCTCCCAGATAAGGATAATCTCCTTCTCATCGAATTCAGGCTTTATCAGAGCAATAGTAGCACCTACAAGTCCGTTAATATTGACCATCTCTTTCGCAACCTTCGCTTCTCTAACAAAGCTTAAGATTTCACTAAGGATACTCTCCAGCTTCGTAACTCCATCGGAGATTATCTCTGCATACTCTTTAAGCTCGCCATCTAATTTCTTTTCGAGTCTTCTTGCAAATCCACCAATAAAGGTAAGGGGGTTTCTTATATCATGTGCTACCCTTGCCGCAACCTCTCCGAGTGCTGCCATCTTTTCTGATATCCTGAGCTTCTCATACAGGTTTTTCAGTTCTGTTATATCTCTGACCACATGAACCGTACCTATAAACTCTCCTGTACTATCAAATATTGGAGAGCTTGAGGTAATAAAGGTTCCTCCGAGGTAAGGGTCTTCGACTTCCTCAACAAATGCCCTTCTTGTCAGGACAGTTTTATGATGAGGGCACTTTGGCCAGGGTTCGTTCATGCCATGAAATACCTCATAGCACTTCTTCCCTATTATCTCCTCTGGTGGCTTACCTAACCTTTCACTGACCGCCTTATTAATGCTTTTTACCACATAATCCTTGGTATTAAAAAAGACCATATCTGATATTGACTCGAATATATTCTCGAGCTCCTGCTCTGCAAGGGCAACCTGCTCGAAGAGTCTCGCACTCTCTATAGCAATTGCAACCTGGTTCGAAAAGGCGCTTAAAAACATCATATCCCCTTCAAGAATAGGCTTTCTGTTGAAAAGGTTGTCCACCCAGATGACACCTACCACCTTATCTCTTGATATCAGAGGCACAACTGCATAGGCATATGTGCCTAGCTGCTGCGTCAGGACAGCATCTGAAAGCGGTTCCTCTTTTACATTCTGAATATTAA
>CAZLFE010000126.1:0-5882 GCA_964558725.1 uncultured Nitrospiraceae bacterium
GCCTATTCCTGTAAGTCCTTGATAGGCAATGCTTGTAGGGAAAAAGGAAGTGGAAGCAGCGAAATTATTTCAAAACTCTTCCATTGTAGTCTCTAACAGAAGCATACAGAGGGATTGCTTCGTCACTTTGTTCCTCGCAATGACAGGGCAACGGCTTTATTACTTATTCTGTCATTGCGAGCGTAGCGAAGCAATCTCCTGTTTGACAATGTCTCTGTTTCCATGAATATGAAAATAACGACTTTATGTGGGGTATTACTTAGAAAAACTCAGGAAACTCCAAATTTCCTTTGATTGACAATTTTGCATAAGGGGCTTATAATTTTTGAATTTGTTCAAACAAAGATATCTTTTTGTACAGGGACTTCACAAAAAGGCAACAATAATTATCTCAACAAAAGGAGTGGATATGAAACTACGATGGATGGCAGTTTTAGGTATTATCATGCTTTTTGCAAGTCACGTTTATGCCGGGGAAAACCTGGTTCT
Source organism: uncultured Nitrospiraceae bacterium (assembly GCA_964558725.1). Taxonomy (GTDB): domain Bacteria; phylum Nitrospirota; class Thermodesulfovibrionia; order Thermodesulfovibrionales; family SM23-35; genus DASPRG01. The sequence continues at coordinate 490 of CAZLFE010000126.1, forward strand.
GAAAGATCAGAAAGATAAGGTCAGTTACAGCATAGGTCTCAATATTGGCAAAAACTTGAAAAAAGAATCTGTTGACATCAATTCCGATGCACTTATACAAGGGGTCAAGGATGCACTTTCCGGTGGCAAGACATTGATGACGGAGCAAGAAGTTGATGAGACCATGATGAATTTCCAGAAAGAAATCAGGGCTAAACAAGTTGCACGTTTAAAAGAACTCGGTGAGAAAAACAAAAAAGAAGGTGAGGCTTTTCTTGCTGAGAACAAGAAAAAGGAAGGTGTTATAACCCTCCCCAGTGGTTTACAGTACAAAGTAATTAAGGAAGGTGATGGCAAGATGCCAAACTCAACTGATGTGGTTACTGTCCATTACCGTGGTACCCTTATTGATGGAACCGAGTTTGACAGCTCTTACAAACGTGGACAACCAGCAACCTTTCCGGTCAAAGGTGTCATTGCAGGTTTCTCCGAAGCCCTACAACTTATGAAAGTTGGTTCAAAGTGGCAACTGTTTATTCCGTCTAATCTTGCTTATGGAGAACGCGGAGCCGGGGATGACATAGGGCCAAATGCAACCCTGATTTTTGACATGGAGTTGCTCTCGATTAAAGAAGAGGCGAAAAAAGAAGAGAAGAAACCCTGACAGGGTGGCCGGACATTCTTGACCAACTTTTGGGCTGTTGAGAAAGTTTTTTTTGTTACCCTGAGCTCGTTTCAGGATAACAGAAGCCACTGCTGCTATTAGAGATGCTGAATCAAGTTCAGCATGACATCTTTACCTATTTTGCGCATTCTGCTATATAGGAGTTAACAGAAATTCTAATAATGCCTTCTGGGTATGGAGTCTGTTTTCTGCCTGGTCGAAGACCGCACTCTGAGGGCCATCCATCACATCATCAGTAATCTCTTCACCCCTGTGAGCAGGGAGACAATGAAGAACGATCGCGTCCTTATTTGCACAGGAAAGGATTCTACTGTTTAACTGATAGCCCCTGAGCTTTTCCTTTTTCTCTCTTGCCTCTTTTTCCTGGCCCATGCTTACCCAGACATCCGTATAGAGAACATCTGCCTTATCAGCAGCCTCTTTTGGGTCCCGAATTATCTTGATTTCACTTTTTGCAGAGGCCTTTGCCTCTTTCAGGAGATGAGGGGCAGGCTCATAACCTTTCGGGCATGCAAGCGTAATATGTATTCCCATCCTTGAAGCAGCTTCTATGAGAGAATTTGCAACATTGTTGCCGTCTCCGATATAAGAAAGGCGGATGCCTTTGAGTTTTCCTTTTTTTTCATGTATTGTCATCAAATCTGCAAGGGCCTGGCAAGGATGGTGTAAATCACTCAAACCGTTAATGACGGGAACAGACGAACTAGATGCAAAATCTATGAGCGAATTATGGCTGAAGGTCCTGATGACAATAGCATCTAAATATCTTGACAGAACTCTTGCTGTGTCATGGATAGTTTCACCTCTTCCGAGCTGTATCTCATTGGGATTCATATATGTGGCGTGTGCTCCAAGCTGGTAGATGCCTACCTCGAAGGATACTCTTGTCCTTGTCGATACTTTCTCGAAGAGAAGACCTATGCTTTTGCCCATCAGGGGACACTTATTTGCATCTTTGCCAGATTTAAGTTCTATTGCCCTTTTAAGTAAGAGAAGAATCTCCCCTGAAGATAAATCCCATAATCTCAGAAAATCCCTTTTCATTTCGTTAATCTCTCAAACACCTTCTCGAGGATATCAACAAGGTGGTCTATATCCTTTTTCTGAACAATGAGAGGGGGCATGAACCTCAGAACGTTTCCTGCTGTATGATTAATGAGCACGCCCATTTCGAGGCAAGCTTTTACAATAGGCTCACAGTCCCTTGTAAGTTCCATGCCGAGGAGAAGTCCAAGACCCCTTATATCCCAAATAAGAGAAGGGAATTTTTCCTTGAGATTCCCAAGCCCTTCCTTAAAATATTCACTCATCCTGTTGCACTGATCAAGAATGAATCCGTCTTCGAGGAGTGTCTCGATTGTTGCTAAGGCAGCAGCACATACAAGGGGGTTCCCGCCGAAGGTTGATGCATGAGTGCCGGGCTGAAAGGCTGATGCAACCTTTTCAGTTGCAAGCATTGCTCCGATGGGAACACCGCCACCAAGGCCTTTTGCTATGGTCATAATATCCGGGGTGATACCAAAATGCTCATAGGCAAAGAATTTGCCGGTTCTTCCCATGCCTGTCTGGACTTCGTCGAGTATAAGAAGGAGATTATTTTCATCGCAGGTTTTCCTTACCTCTTTGAGGTAATCAGGGTGTGGCACCTTAACACCTCCTTCTCCCTGTATGGGCTCCAACATTATGGCACAGGTATCTTTTGTTATCGCCTTATGCAAGGCATCGATGTCATTGAAAGGAACGTGCTTGAAACCAGGCACCAATGGTTCGAAACCCTTCTGGAATTTTTCCTGTCCTGTTGCAGTAAGTGTTGCGAGCGTCCTGCCGTGAAAGGAATTCTCTGCAGTGATGATTTCGAAACGATCAGGGCCGACATTCTCCTTTGCGTATTTGCGGGTAAGCTTTATTGCTGCTTCATTTGCCTCAGCACCAGAATTACAGAAAAATACCTTGTCCGCAAAGGTATGCTGTACAAGGAGCTTTGCAAGCCTTATCTGGGGTCCTATGTGGTAATAATTAGAGACATGAAGAAGCCTCTGTGCCTGCTTCTGTATTGCGACAACTACTCTTGGATGACAATGGCCGAGGATATTTACTGCAACCCCGCCAACAAAATCGAGGTACTCTTTGCCATCAGCACCCCATACCCTCATGCCCCGACCCTTTCTCAGGACGATGGGAAACCTCTTGTAAGTATTCATGATGTAGAGACTTGATTCATCAAGGAGTTTCTTCGTTTCCATGAGGTGATAATAACGAAAAATAATTGAAAAATCAAACAACTTATCTATTAGTAATCATCTCATCATAAATAATAACAAATTGAATCGCAACGCATTCTTTAGAGTAGTATGTTCAGACTGTGCAAGTACTAAATTGTGGGAAGCCCCTTTAATCGAGCACCTCGATGGTGCCCTCCATTCCTTTTTCTCACTTAGAAAAGAGGAATTTTTTGTCACAGTAAAAAGGATGTTTTCCGGCCTTAGGGAGTTCTTTTTTTGCGATGCTCCAGACGATCTTATAATCGATGCCAAAATAGAAATGAATGTGAATTTTGACTTTGACGCCCTGCGGTCTCTGCAGTAAACTATCACCTCATATTTATACATTTTTATACTCCTGATATAACAAGATTAAAATTTGCTCTATCAGCAGTCGAGAAATCCTGATTAAATCACCCATCAATTGTATCCGTGAATAATTCTTCCACTTTAAATGAAAAAATTGCCCTGTTTTGCTCTCTATTCAAGGGCAGAGAAGATGTATATCCCAGATTATGGATAAGTAAGAGAACCGGGCAAAGGGATATAGTCCCGCATGTGAAAAACAAATTGTTAACGTGAGTTTATTATTAATGAGGGCAAATCCTGAGCTTGTCGAAGGATGGCTCCTGGGGAGGGATTCGAACCCCCGACCAAGTGGTTAACAGCCACCCGCTCTGCCAGCTGAGCTACCCAGGAATCTTTATAAAACTTGGTTCCCAGCCACTCCTCGCCTCTGGCGGACGGCTGAGCTACCAGGAATAGAATTCCTTTATATCAAATGATTCGTTATTTTGTCAATCAACGATAAGCTCAGTAACAAACCGTGCAACGAGATCACCAACCTCGGTTGTACTATAACCCATCTGACCGGCAGCAAGGCTCTTGAGATATTTACCCGTAACCTCTATAACTGCCTTCTCGAGGAGCTGAGCTGATTTTTCTTCACCGATATGTTCAAGCATCATTCCCCCTGCACAGATTGCAGCGAGGGGATTAATAAGATTCTTTCCTGTATATTTCGGGGCAGAACCTCCTATAGGCTCAAACATCGAGGATCCGTGAGGATTTATGTTTCCTCCTGCTGCAATGCCCATGCCTCCCTGTATCATTGCTCCTAAGTCCGTTATGATATCTCCAAACATGTTGTCAGTAACAATCACATCAAACCACTCAGGATTTTTCACGAACCACATTGTTATAGCATCAACATGAGCATAATCAACTTTTATATCAGGATATTCCTTAGCTATTTCATAGAATGTCCTCTCCCACAGGTCAAAAGCAAAGGTGAGGACGTTCGTTTTTCCGCAGAGTGTAAGCTTCTTCATCTTATTTCTCTTCCTGCAGTATTCAAAGGCAAAGCGTATACATCTCTCAACGCCCTTCCTGGTATTGATAGACTCCTGTACAGCAACCTCGTCGATAGTGCCCTTCTTCAAGACCCCACCTGCTCCTGCATAAAGTCCTTCTGTATTTTCTCTCACAACGACAAAATCAATATCCTCGGGGCTTTTATTTTTCAAAGGACAGTCAACTCCGGGATAGAGTTTGACAGGTCGCAAGTTAATATACAGGTCAAGCTCAAATCTCAGCTTCAGAAGAATTCCCTTCTCGAGAATACCGGGCTTTACATCAGGATGTCCTATCGCTCCAAGATAGATTGCATCATATTTTTTGAGCTCTTCTACTGCACTATCAGGCAGGGTTTCACCCGTTCTTAGGTAGCGCTCGCCACCAAAATCATAATAATTGAAAGTGAGTTTAAAACCGGACTTCTGAGAAAGGGCGTCTAATACCTTGATGCCTTCTCTGATTACTTCCGGCCCTGTTCCGTCTCCCGGGATAATCGCTATGGTGTAAGATTTCATAATTATTTTCCTTTATCCTGTTTTATAACTTTCAACTTTTAACTTTTTCTTTGTCCATTCCACTAATCCTCCAGCTGCAATTAACTCCTGCATGAATTGCGGGATGGGATTAGCTTTATATTCTTCCTGTCTCGTTGTATTCTTTATAATGCCCTTGTCAGCATCAATCTCAATTTCATCAGCCTTTTGAATCTTCTCAGAGGCATCAGCAGACTCGAAGATTGGAAGGCCTATATTAAATGCGTTACGGTAGAAGATCCGAGCAAAACTCTTTGCTATGACAGCCTGTATTCCTGCTGCCTTTATTGCAATTGGTGCATGCTCCCTTGATGAACCGCAGCCGAAGTTCTTGCCAGCAACAAGAATATCTCCTGCCTTTACCTTTTGGGAGAAATCTCTGTCAATTCCTTCCATCACATGCCTTGCAAGCTCTTCCGGATCAGAAGTATTCAGATATCTTGCCGGTATTATGACATCCGTATCTACGTCATCACCAAATCTCCATACTTTGCCTTTAATCAGCATTTCTTCTCCATGGTATTCATGAAAGAGTAGTTGGCAGTTATTATAGCCTAAATTGAGCTATTTTGTAGCCTC
>CAZLFE010000127.1:0-5853 GCA_964558725.1 uncultured Nitrospiraceae bacterium
TTAGTCCTTCACACGTCATTCCTCAACTCACGCAGCGGAATGACGCTTATTCGAATTCTTTACAATTAAAGCAAAGACTGTCGTTACGAAGGGTTAATATTCATATATTATCTGTTTGTCTTACGCTATTCTTTCATCCGCTTGTTGTGCATAAGATCGGTTTCTTTAACATCCGCCATCTCCTTCGATGCCAATAACTCTTTCAATCTGAGAGCATCTTTCATAGCAAAGCCACCATGACAGTTATTGAACATGGCATACGTGACTCTTGCCCTTTTATCTACAGACTTGATGGAGAGGATAAACTCTCTTAGTTCATCATCTGAATAGAGGTAAGCAAACCTCAAAGATGTCTCAATTCCCTTTTTGAGCCAGTTGTCCCTGTTTCTCCCGTGAAACCGGAAATATGCTATCTCTGTTGTCACATCGGGTAAAAAGGGAATCGTGGCAAGGTTGCCATATTGAGGCTCATCTGCTACAATGTAAGTCAATTGATGCTTTCTCAGGAATTGCAGGACAGAATCCAGTCTATCAGGTGTTAGCCAGCTTCCGTGTCTGAACTCGACAGCAACAGGTAGACCTTGCATGAGTTCTTTACAGGTGAGGATACGGTCAAGATTTGAAGTCTTATACTGAAACCAGGGTGGGAATTGAAAGACGAGAACACCAAGTTTGTTATCCTTAATAAGAGGAGTAAGGATATCTCTAAACTTTTCAGCCATTGCTTTAAGAAGAGATGGTTCCTTGATATAAATATTTCTCTCTGTCTTATCTTTCTCTGAGAGCAGCTTGAAAATATCTTTTGGTAACGTCTTAGGATCAATCCCATGCCCTGTTAATGCACCATAGACCTTTATATGAAAGATGAAATTGTCAGGAGTTCGGTCAACCCATAAGTAAGTGTTTTTAATGTCCGGAATAGCATAATATGTCGAGTCTACCTCTACGGTGTCAAAGTGACCTGCGTAATATTTGAGTCTTCCTTCGGCTGTTCTAATTCCTTTTGGATAAAACTCACCGCTCTGGATCAGTGTCTTTTCAGTCCATGAACAGGTGCCTATGTGAATCAATTTTCCAAGCCTTTAATTCTTAATTGTTTATGCAAAAAATTATATCATCTTTCATTATGGCGAAAGAAGGCGGGCTTTGTTTTGTAGCTGTGATTAAGCGGAAAAGTGAAGATTTTGAAATAGGCGGCCGCTCATCCCGATAAATGTTGGGCAAGAATTGGGACCAAGAATTTATCCTGTAAGAAACAGTATCTTATTTCGATGTTCACATAGAAAGTGATATTGTTGCCTTATTGTGCTTTTGCGATGTTCTTCCTGAAATTTTCGGCTTATAGAGTCTGCTATTCTTTGAATATTACAAAACTGACCTTTCCCCTGAATTGATGGACACACCTAAGAATTTGTAAGATGACACAGGAGGTATGTGTATGGGGAAAGAGGAAAAGCACCGCCATTTTACTCGTGAGTTCAAGAGAAATGCAGTACGGTTGGTTACAGAAAAGGGAATGCCGGTAGGAAAGGTAGCCCGGGATCTGGATATCCATCCGAATCTTCTTCATTTATGGAGGAGGACATTTCTGAAAGATGGTGATAAGGCCTTCACAGGGAAGGGATGTGTTAAGTCAGAGAACATGGAAATAAGAAAACTCCGTAAGGAATTAGAAAAGGTGAGGGAGCAGAGGGATATTTTAAAAAAAGCCTTGGCCGTATTCTCCAAACAAAACAAATGAAGTATGAGTTTATGGAAGAACACGGAGAGACATATAAGGTAAAGAGCATGTGTGAAGTGTTGAAAGTATCCAGAAGTGGTTATTACGCGTGGAGTACTCGTCAGCCGAGCAGAGGAAAGCAAGCCAATGAGGAGTTGTTGGAGCGGATACGGAAGGTTCACTGTCAGAGCAGAAGGCTCTATGGAAGTCCGCGGATCACAGCAGCACTTCATGAGGAGAGTATCAGATGTGGGAAGAACAGAGTCGCCAGGATCATGAAAGACCATTGTATACGGGCAGACGTGAAGAAGAGGAGATTCAGGCGGACCACTGATTCACGGCATAACTATGCTTTGTCTGCAAACTTGCTGATTGACCATCGGCAGACAGAGGGAGTATGGGCATCTGATATGACATATGTCCAGACATCAGAAGGATGGCTCTATGTTGCAGCAGTGATGAATGTGCAGAGCAGGAAGATCATTGGGTTGTCCATGAGCGATAAACTCTCGCAGGATTTGGCTTCCGCAGCGCTCAAGGAAGCAGTGAGCAGACAAAACCCTCTTGAAGGGTTAATTCACCATTCTGATCGAGGCAGACAGTATGCAAGCTACGCATATCAAGATCTTCTCAGGGGATATGGTATTACCCAAAGTATGAGCAGAAGTGGCAATTGTTATGATAAAGCATATATAGAGTCGTTCTTTGGTACGCTCAAGACGGAGTTAGTCCATGGTGAGCGTTACCGTTCAAGGCTGGAGGCAAAGCTCAGTATCTTTGAGTACGTGGAAGTGTTTTATAATCGTCAGAGGAAGCATTCGGCATTAGGGTATAGGAGCCCAGAGCAGTATGAAAGACTCCTTAACGAAACTTAACCATGTGTCCACTTTCTCAGGGGAAGGTCAAACTGTATTGTTTAATTCGCTTCGTAAGAAATCGCGACACTCCCCAAAATGAACCCTTCTTTTTTTGACAGCCTGTAAACTTGAGGACATTCTTAAATTGCTGTAACAGAATCCGTCGCGCGTATTGACCGGTGCCCCCTTCTTGTGCTAAGTTCACCTCATGCCAAATAAGCAAATTCTTATCAAGTGCCAGCGAGAAACAAAATACCTTCCCTATGAGTCGTGGACCCGGTAAGCGGAAATACCCGCCTGATTTCCAAACGTATTTTACTTGGATCCTTGACCCTCGAATTCTTGAACCTTTTTTTTAGAATCTGTGACCTATCTGTAACTCTTCATATGTTAAAGTTTGCAAAAGATGGGGACGGGAAAACATTTTCGAATCTGTAAGTAATCTGTAAGTTTCCGTATGGTAACGTTTGTGTAGAGGTTAGATTAACGTTTCTTAGATCAACGTTTCAACGTGTTGTATTCGCGTTTCAAACTTTAGTCAGAGAATGGGAGGACGCAATGGACGCAAATGCTATTCTGGTAACGATGGGTTTTGACAGGCTCACGTGTTACGACGACGGCGAGGGAGGGGGCGAGGCGGAGCCGTATCTTTGGACCATATTCTTTAAGCTTGACGACTTTTGCATCCACCAAGATCCTAACAATATCTTTCGTCTCGTGGGTCAGCCCGAGTTCTTCTTCGGGAGCGGTAGCCATAGCAATCTGCTGTCCATGGCGACTTATGGGAGCCCAACCTCTGCGAGTATACCCGCGGGCGTTGGTCATTGGACCACCAAGCTCCACAATCTGACGATCAAGGGTCTCGGCACGAAGACATATCAGATCCCTGGAATCATCGGCTGCATCGGTGTCTTGATGGAGGAGGATAGCCTCTCGGACGCAGATGCGGAAGCCGGGCATCAAGCACTCAATACATACGTGCAACAGAAGTTCGGTGAATTCGTCACCAGTCTTAATCTCTTAACAATCAAGGTAGACATCGATAAGCTTGCCGCGAGCGAGAAGATCTCCTTCGATGAAGCGGCTGAGAAAGTTCTCGCCACAAAGTTCGACTCCATGCGCGCCGAGATAGCGGCGAGTGCACGAGATGTGGTGAGCGATGCGGTCAAGGCAGAGCTTGGCATTTTCCAAAAGGTAGCGGCGAAGGCTGATCCGGATGATTTTGTCGGCATAGCAGTGTTAACGGCGACCACCAAGGATATTCTATCTTCACATGAGAAAGACGAGTATAGTTATGATTCTTCGGGTATGAACATGATTTACTCTATGAGCTTCAATTCACGCTTTAAGGTCGAGGGTGACTGGGCGCTCTCTGCGTCCGTGGTTGGAAAACGTTGCTTCAGGCGTATCCCAAACAACATCGTTCCTCCTCAGAGCGAGTTGGAAGTGACCTCGGTCGACACAAAACTGAGCAATGCGGGAGTCCCCTACATCACCCAACTCGGCGGCCTTGCCGACGGAAAGCCGTGGCTCCTTCCCCAGACTTGGGTAAAGGACCTCATCGAAAAGAACCAAAAGAGCTTCTATGTTGTCAGAAAGAATGACGGGGGCAAAACGGCTTTGAAGGTCTATTACAGTAAAGAAAAGAGGCATAGTTACGTCGCCACTGTTCCGAACGAAACGAAAGACGATAATCTCCTCTCGCTGCCGGGATGCACGTACTACGAGGAGTTTACCGACAGCATTACCAACTACTAGATTTTTCAGTCTTACTTTTCTCCCATTGAATTAGTGTATATGCTATATTCAAAACGAAAAGCAGATAAAGGGAAATTTGTGTAATTATTACCATATGGTTGGCCTTGTCTGATATTTTTAAGGTTATTACTTAAATAATTTTCAAATAATTTTCAAATTATTTTCTTGACAATGGAGCGATCTTAGTACGGTTATAAATATGAAGGGTGAAGCCGAACTGCCGAAGGTGAACTTTGGAAGGTCGGCGTTTGTGTCTCTGATTGTTTGATAGGTAACCTTTAGGGGGAAGCACGGGTGTCAGTTTCTTTCAGCACTTCATTTCTTCAGTTCTTCAGGACTTCAGTCTTCAGTGCGTCAGCGCTTTACGGAATCTGTAACCTATCTGTGACTTTTCATGTGTTATGTTTAGAAAAATAATACCCTCCCTATTCCTCCCCTTTATTAAGCGGGGCAAGAGAATTTGTTCGGAGAGGCGATAGGAAAGTGAAAGTCATTTCATTTATATCTCTGGTGATCGCGAGTTTATTTGTTTGTCCCCCTTTCGTTAATTCCGATGACTTTTCCGAGAAGTACCGCGCCTACAAAGACTATGTCCAATCCGCTTCAGCAGCCTTTCAGGAAAAAGACTATGCATCTGCAATCACCAGCTACAGCAAAGCAATCGAGATGTCACCGTTTGAAATTAACAGCTATTACAACAGAGGGATTGCCTACTTCAAATCGGGAAAAGAAAAAGAGGCTGAAGAGGATTTTGACAAGGTGATTATTATGGATCCAAGAATGAGTTCTGCTCATGTATATCGCGGACTCTGCCGGGAGAAGTTGAGAAAATATAAGGATGCGCTAAACGATTACACAGAGGCGCTGGAGCTTATGCCCAATGATGCAGCCGTTCACAACAACATTGCCTATCTTTATGTCTCAGCAAATGATGAGAGTTTCAGAGATAAAGGCAAGGCGTTGGAACACGCTAAAAAGGCTGCGGAGTTATCAAAGGAGAAGAATGCAGAAATTCTGGATACGTTAGCAAGAGCATATTTTATAAATGGAATGGTGAAAGAGGCTATTGACGCCGAAAACAAGGCTCTCAAATTAGAGCCGTATAATGATGAGTTTAAGGGGAGATTGAAAGAATATGAAAAATGAGGTTGTGAATAACCATGTAAAAATTATGAAACCAAGAATCCAGCAAAAAGGAGGTGAAAACAATGAATTTTAAAATCACATGCAGTATGATCATGCTGGTCTTTCTCTTTCCCTTTGTTGCCTTTGCAGGAAATATCGACCCTGCCAATAAGTTTGCCTATGGGGAAAATATTGGATGGATCAATTTTGACCCATCACAAGGTGGTGGAGTAACAGTGACTGATTCGACAATCACTGGCAAAGCATGGGGAGAGAACATTGGATGGATTAATCTTAGTCCTGCAACCGGCGGAGTTGCAAACGACGGCGCGGGCAATCTCTCAGGCTATGCATGGGGTGAGAATATCGGATGGATCAACTTTAACGGTGTGA
>CAZLFE010000128.1:0-5787 GCA_964558725.1 uncultured Nitrospiraceae bacterium
GGAGATACGAGTCCCAGGGGTTAGTGACTTAAGGATGTCAGAAAGGCCCTTCAGGCTATGGACATCATTGGAGTTTATCCGGATAATAATATCTCCTTCTTTTAACCCGCATGCTTCTGCAGGCGAACCAGGTACAACTTCTGAAAGGCGGCACCCCTCACCACTATGGGCAAAGTCAAGAATAATGCCGAGGCTTACTTTTCTCTCTCTCTTTGTTGCAGTATCAGCTTTTTCTCCAGGCCTTACTGTCGCAGTTAATGGCCCTTCTCGACTTGCGAGATATTCAATGACTTCTTTTGCCACTGAAGCCACTTTTAAAAGTCCCTCAGGGTCTATCTTTTCTACCGTATCCGTTGGGCGATGATAGTCAAAATGGGGTCCGCTAAAAAGCTGCACTGCAGGAACTCCCGCCTCATCAAAACTGATATTGTCACTTGAATCCAGTCTTTCAGACACTGTCTGAACTTCAACACCTGTGACAAATCCGGCTCCCCTGAAAATATGTAACCATTCTCTGGCAGAGTCTGCTCCAAGCACAAGCAGTTTTTTCTTTCCAAGACGTCCAACTGTATCAAGATTCAGCATCCCTATGCATTTATCCACAGGATAGCGTTTCTGATTAGCTGTATAATGCTTTGACCCCTTTTTCCCGGCCTCTTCCCCGGTAAAAGCTGCAAAGACCACACTGCGGTCAGGATTGAGGCTTTTTCTGAGTACCTGTGCCAGTTCTATGAGCGCCGAAACCCCGCTTGCATTGTCATCAGCACCAGGATGAACCTTCCCTCTATTCTCTTCTCTTACGTCAGGCCAGCCTTTTCCTAAATGGTCGTAATGTGCTCCGACCACAACACTCTGTCCTGCCATTTCTAACTTTTTCCCGGGTATCACGCCTATCACGTTTTTAATTATTACATTATGCTCCGGGTCTTTCCATACCTGAAAATAGCTCCCTTCTGTATCTCCACCTGGCTTGAGACCAGCTTCCTGAAATCTTTCTGCTATAAATTTTGCTGCACGATCAAGTTCCTCTGTACTTAATCCACGTCCTTTGAGCTCTTCACTTGAAAGAAACCTGATTGTATCCATCATCTGCTCTTGAGAAAAAACTTGTGTAAGAGTTGCAAGAGGCTCCCTTGGAACCAGTCCGCCCATTTCGACCTTTGAAACTGAACCACTCTCATCTGGCACAAATGCTGTCATCGGAGAATCAATAATCGGCCAACGTCCTTTGGCTATATTTGCAGGCTCATCACCTTCAAACGCAAGATAGCTGTACTTGTGGTAATGGGGTAGCTTCCTGCCGAGGCCAGGCAGAGCATCAGGTAAATCGGATGCAATCAACGTGATAGCCATGTCTTTATTTTCTGGATTCCACACAGTGAATACCACCGAATGTTTTTCCCGCGGGATTTTGATTTTTCCGATTTTTATATCACTTTTTTCTATAGACATTTCATACTTTGAAATCGATGGGAGAACCTCTTTGAGAAAGAGGTTCTCCCATCCCAGAATAGTAACTACACAATCTGAAGGTAGTCTTTCCACATCTTTGTCGAGCTTCACTTCCACTGTATCCGGACCTGAATTGCCTAAGGCTTTTGCAAACTCCCGGAATGCCTGAAGCAGTTTTTCATCTGCTGATGATGGAAGGAGTATAAGCATTTTATCAGCTCCCAATGCCTGTGATAATGCCGGTGGAATCTCGTTCCGATCAAGTCTGCGGAAAAGGTCAAGCTCTGGATCCACATCAAGCCTCAAAGGCCGCGAAGGTAGACGGAATGCAAGCTCAAGGCGCTTTTTATTCATAATAACTATGGTCTGATAAGCATGCTCCTGCCCTTCAATGGTCACTGCTATCGGTATATTCAAATGATATGCTTCCTCTGTCTGTACCTGTTCAATGAGGGAGGTGAGAATATAGTCGTCTCCTTCTTTTTTTGCTCTGACATTACTCAATTTTATTTTTGGAGCACCTGTGCGTGTTATCCACTGATCAAACTCGACTTTCAGGTCCTTTCCCGAAACTTTTTCAAAACTCCTTTTCAGGTCGCTGAAGGAGGCAAACGTAAACTTGTTTTCTCTGTAGAAATCCTGCAGTCCAGTTATAAATGTTTTGTCCCCAAGTTCCTGACGGAGCATGTGGAAGAACATGAGTGATTTACCGTAACCCACAGCCTCTGAAGGAGAGCTGTAACGGGACCGGAATTCAGTGAGGGGAAAATCCCGCCCCCTCAAAACATAATCAGCATACTTCTGAAGAGTTTCCTGACGATACTCCATCCCTTTTCCCGGTTGTTCCTTGATAAGATGATCGGAAAGATAGGCTGTCAATCCTTCTGACCAGTTGCCTGTCTTATATTCAGGAAAGACACTGTTTCCCCACCAGTTATGGAGTATTTCATGAGGATAGGAAGACTGAATAATGAAGGGAAAGCGGATAATCTTCGGACCGAGGAGTGTAAAGGAAGGCATTCCTAAACCTGTTTCCCAGAAGTTCTCTACAAGGGCAAACTTCTTGTAAGGATAATGGCCGATTATTTTTTCGTACATCGAGATATACTGAACAGTAGCATCCAGATACTTATCGGCAAGTACCTTATCCGGCGCCCGGAGAAAGACCATAGCCAAAACCCTCCCTGCAGGTTGTGTATACTCTGTAAACGGACCGGCTACAATGAATATTTCATCTTGAGGCTCCGGTGATTCCCATCGCACACAGCTTTTAGTTTCACTACGACCATGAAGCGTGCGCTCTCCATGACTTATTGCATCCCACTTCAGGGGCAATTCCACCTCAAGGTTAAAAGTCACCAATACCTCATCAAACTTCGGATACCAGAATGAGCTGCCGGAAAGATACACACCTTCTTCTGAGATTATGCCCGGTGTCTCTCTGAAACCCCTCGCCTGTTCTTTGCCTGACGGTTCAATGGGAAGGTAGATATTTCCACTGTACTTTATGACAAAAGTTTTCAACCCTGCAGGGAAACTCATCTTGAACGATTCAAGCGGAATGCTCCTATTCTTTATTCCCTCGCGGACAATATTTACTCCAGAAGTCGGCGATGATGGCTCAAGTCCACCATGCAGGAGAAACTGTACCTCTGCAGGATAACCTTCAGGGAGGGTTATCGTATCTTGAACATCAAGGCGGTGTTCTTCCGGATAGAGAGTAATTTTTAAATCGTGCTTTATTGTTGTATATTCTTCTGCTTGCAATAAAGCAGGCAGGGTTGCAACGATGAGAAAAAGTATCAATACAGCAAATAGTCGATTCATACTATTCATTGAGAAGAAACCAAAAATGCATTAAGGATGAATATATAAAAACGAAATATATTTTTTCCTATTCATTATTTTCATTCACTACTGTCCCAACGTTGATTCAGTAAAACTATGTGTAACATGGCGACAATATTTACTTTACAAGACATTTTAGCATTTTTCGATTTGAATTTGAATTTTCAAAAAAGCCATACTTCTGCACCAATGCGGAAGGAGATGGCTTATGAAGTCATGCCCGAAGTTCTTAATCGGGCATCCAGAGCCTTTCTGGATTCCCCGGTCAAGCGTTCGACTGAGCTCACGCCGAAGGCCGGAGAATGACAAGAATGTATCCTTACTTATAGTAGGAGACGCTGAGTTTGCATTTTTAAACAATTAGTATAAAATTTAATAATGGATGACGATAAGACAAAAATGTCTGATAGGTTTAAAAGCCCGCAGTGGAGAATTGTTATCGCTTTACTCCTTATATTTCTTTTGTTCTATATGTGGGGTCAGTTTTTTAATTCAAGAACCAATGAACTGTATCACATTAGTTACAGCCAGTTTATTGAACAACTTAACGCCAATAATATTAAATCTATCACAATAAAAGATTTGCTGGTGAGCGGCGAGTTCATTAAAGAAATAAATATTCAGTTAACAGGCGAGAAAAAAACTGCAGCAGTGAAATATTTTCAAACATTTCTGCCTTCTTTTCAGGGTGAGGGACTCATTGCAAAGCTTCAGGAGAAGAATGTAGTCATCAATGTAGAGTCTTCTGAGAAGAAAGGTATTTTATGGCAAATCTTAATGGGTATCTTGCCATGGGCAGTTATTATCGGGGTGTGGTTCTTTATCATGAGACGCGCTCAGCAACAGATTCAAGGAGGAGCCGGCGGCCTCTTCTCTTTTGGTGCAAGTAAGGCTAAACTTTATGATGTGAAAAAACCCAGTATAACATTTAAGGATGTTGCAGGGATGGAGAATACAAAACAGCAGCTTAAAGAGACAATAGAATTCCTCAAAGACCCTACCAAATTCAAAAGACTTGGTGCAAAGATCCCCAAGGGGGTACTTTTAGTTGGTCCTCCCGGGACAGGAAAAACTCTGCTTGCACGTGCAACAGCAGGCGAGGCCGGAGTCCCTTTTTATAGCATCAGTGGGTCTGAGTTCATAGAAATGTTTGTAGGGGTTGGAGCCTCACGTGTAAGGGACATGTTTAAGAAGGCAAAAGACTCTCAGCCGAGTATTATTTTCATAGATGAAATTGATGCTGTTGGCCGTACCAGAGGGACAGGCCTTGGAGGAGGACACGATGAAAGGGAACAGACGCTCAATCAGCTTTTAAGTGAAATGGACGGATTTGAATCCCATGAAGAGGTTATAGTTATGGCAGCGACCAACAGGCCGGATGTCCTTGACCCTGCACTTCTAAGGCCCGGGCGATTTGACAGGCATATCGTGATTGACAAGCCAGGATGGAAAGAGCGCAAAGCAATTCTTGAGGTTCATGTAAGAAACAAGACATTGGCAGACGATGTTGACTTTGAAACCATAGCAAGAGGTACTCCTGGTATGACCGGCGCTGATATTGAAAACCTTGCGAATGAGGCTGCACTGATTGCAACAAGGAAAAACAAAGAGAAAATAGATATGAGCGATTTTGAGGAGGCGAAGGATATTGTTTTGATGGGCTCTGTAAGAGAAGAAACTATTAGTGATACAGAAAGAAGAATAACAGCATATCATGAGGCAGGGCATGCTTTTGTTGCAAGGGAATTACCAGGAACAGATCCTATTCACAAGGTCAGCATTATACCTCGGGGAATGGCAATGGGTGTAACACAACTCCTGCCTGAAGAAGACAGACATTATTATCCAAAGACATATCTTATGAACAGATTAAGCGTGGCACTTGCTGGAAGAGTTGCAGAGAAGATTGTTTTTAATGATACGAGCAGCGGTGCACAGAATGACCTGAAGGAAGCAACATACCTTGCCGAGAAGATGGTAGCACAATGGGGTATGAGTGATAAAGTCGGCCCTTTAAACCTCGGAAGGGGTGAAGAACATCCTTTTTTAGGGAGAGAACTTGCTCAGCCAAAACGTTACAGCGAAGAGATGGCATGGCTTATGGATCAGGAGATAAGAAGGTTATTAACTGATGCCGAATCAAGAGCAGAAGAGATATTGAAGAAGAATAGGGGTGCTCTCGATAGTTTAGCAGAGGCCCTTATAAAAGAGGAGGTTCTTGAAAGAAATGATGTGGAAAGGATAATAAAAGAATCAAAATAAAATCTGCAGTCTAATCTGTAATAGACAAAATTCGACCTGCCAGACAATGTCAGTTTAAATCAAGGTTATCGATAACACCTGCTTATAAACACCGGGCAAAAATCGAACCTTTTGAAGAGTTCATCCCGCACTAAACACCGCCAGGATTTGCATATAGGGAGCCTTTTGAATCGAAATAAATAGCAGCTAACTGAAGACCCGTGTTTGTTTCATCCGTAAATAAAT
>CAZLFE010000129.1:0-4605 GCA_964558725.1 uncultured Nitrospiraceae bacterium
GCCTTGGGAGCAGGGGGTCGGAGGTTCAAATCCTCTCGCCCCGACCAGTAATTGTCTCTAAAAATCAATAAATCAAAAAGCTGGTAATATTATAAATTTTACACCCTGCGGTCTCTGCCGCAGAGTCGTTCACAAGCTAAAACACCTTAAATAACCATTTTTGCATATTTAGGAAACACTGTCCCTTAAAGAAACAGTTTGACAGAATAGTTCGAGTTCAAAATTTCTTTGAAATCAAGAGATTATACATTGGGCACTATTTTTGCTAAAAATATTAAGGGGAAATGAGGGAATAAGGGGTATCAAGAGTTTTCTCCTTATCCCTTCTATGACAGCATTATAAGATAGTGTGCTGTCAGCTAAATAACTTTAATGCTTTGTCATTCCGAGCGAAGCGAGGAATCTCGTAGTGAGATTGCTTCGGGACTTCGTCCCTCGCAATGACAGTGTAAAAAGTGTTACAGACAGGACACCAGATTGGTAAATATTAAATATGATAAATATTTGTATTTGGCAGGATTATGTTATATGAAAGTTGCTCTTATTCTGAGATGAAAATGTATAGATAGAACTGGAATAGAGAAAATGCAATTCGTCGGTGTTCATTTAAATTTCTTTAATGTTTTAAAAGTGAATATTGGTAGATTTTCTTCCCAAGGTACTCATCGGATATCACTGACCTCAGACGAGCCTTACAACAATAAAAAAGAACAAGAGCAAACTATTGATATAACATCTTGTAACAGAATCCCAATGAAGTGGGAATATGAAGAGCAAGGACTTGTTCGATATCAAAGACGTATCAAACCATTATCAACTATTATCACTTATGATTCTACAGGTCGCATAAATCAGTATTTTGAATCAAAAGGAATCTATATTGATTGTTACGTTTAATACAGATTGATTTTTAAATACCAAGATATCTGCGCACCTCTGCCTGCCCGTTGACTTCATACCTGTAATTCACTAAACTACCAATTGGTAAAAATCTGATTAGGCCATGAGAAAAACACCCCTTTTAATTTTCATCATCGGCAGTATTATTTTTATCTTATCGGAGCCTGTTTATTCTTCTGACTGGAAATATATGGGAACTTCACAACAAGGAGATTTTTATCTTGAGTTTGAAAGTGTGAAACACGATAGCTCAATTACAACTTTCTGGTATATGTATGTAGACAAAGAAGGAGAAGTTAATGAAGTAAGGTGTTCAATCAATTGCAAAAAAGGAACTATTGCTTTTAGGGAACACTGGGAACCCAGACCTGATGGATCCACTTTCTTGAAAATATATTCTAAGGGGGACGAAGACCTTCAATGGATGAAAATTCCAAAAGGATCAGCATGGGACAGTTTTCAAAAACCACTCTGTAAAGATAAGGATAAGTAAAAGAGGAGGAAGGGGACAGTTCTTCCCTATTGAAGCTCGTGAACTGATAATATTTAGATAATCTCATAAAATTAGTATAAAATTATCATATGCACGATACAGAAAGGCTTTTTACAAGAGGGTTAGAAGCCCTTGCTGAAGGTAATACACTTTCTGCTCTTTCCTTTTTTGAGAAGGCCATACATACACAATACAGTCCGGTTATTAGTTCCTACTATGGTCTTTGTATAGCAAAAGAGCGAGGACAGGTTAGTAAGGCAATTTCATTATGCGAAGACGCTATAAAAAGAGAACCCCAAAGCTCTCAACTCTATCTCAATCTTGGCAGAATATATCTTATTGACAATAACAAAGCAGATGCAATCAAGACATTCAGAGAGGGTTTGAATTATGAAGCTAATCAACAAATTGTAGATGAACTGAATAAGCTTGTAATAAGAAAACCGCCAGTTTTTTCTTTTTTAAAAAGAAGTAATCCAATCAATAAGTATCTCGGAATCATCCTCAAGAAATTGAGACTCAGGTAACTTTTACAATAATTGAATCTGAATTACTCAGGGGTGTAGCCGCAACCTTTAGGTTGCGTGTATTTAAACAACTATTAATACACTTTTCAAGTTATTTAAACGCAGGCTAAAGCCTGCGGCTACAAGTTTTTAAATGATCTTGAGTAATATCGGTTGAATGAATTATAGGACATAACAGAGAAACAGAAACAGATAAGAAACAGACTGATCATTTTAATTTGAGGAGTATATAGGTAGCCCCTAAGCCCCCGTCGCAGTCTTTAGCAGTAGCATAAGCCAAGACCCATTTCCTGAAGGACCCTTGAAGCCACTGTGTTAGTGCCTCTTTGAGGACAGGCCCTTTTGGGGACTTAAGACCCCTTCCGTGTATAACCTTGACGCAGGAGTATTGCTTTGTGAGGGCTTTTTTGAAGAACTGTCTAAGAGCCTCTTCTGCCTCAATAAGGGTTAAACCATGCAAATCAATATAATCCTGTACAGAAAAATGTCCTTTGTGGAGTCTTTTTGCGAGGTCTTTTCTTGTACCTGTTCTCATCCACTCTATGTATTCTCCTGTATCTGACAAACGTATTTTTCTCTTCCCATGAATTATTTCTTTCAAGATCTCTAAGTTATCTTCTGAACGTGTGGGAGTGACCTTAATCATTGGTGGGCTCTTATAAGGAATTTCTCTAAATTCCTGCCTTTCTCTCACATCTGCCATAGCTTCAAGGAATATCTCTTCGTCGGTCTTTTCTTTGTGATTCTCTTCTTTAATGAAAGAATTCCTCGAAGCTCTGCTTCGGGGTGCGATATGTTTGTCATTCCCGCTTGTCGGGAATCCTTCTTTGGATACAGAGTTACAGAAAGATTCCGGACGAGCCGGAATGACAGATTCGATACCTCGCAGCTTGCTGCAGGGTAGTTCATTTCCGAGTATATTTTTGAGTTCTTTGAATGAACTGAGTGAGCGAGTTGGTGTTAGTTTCTTCACTGCCACACCTCCACTACTCTGAAGGAAATACAAACTTTACCTTAAATTATTATGTGCTATTTAACGCATATAATGAAAGCCCTATGGAACCTGTTCAACGCTTATCAAGGCTGTAAACTGAAACCTTTTCAATGATCTTTGATCTTTGCTGTCCTTTTAACCACCACTCATAATATCTCTCTCCAAGGAAAATGGTTATGATTGCAAGACCAAAGCCGCCGATAACATCCACGACATAATGATATCGACAGTACACGGTAGAAAAAATAAGGGCTGACACAACAGGCAAAAATATCCAGAAGAGTCTTCTCTTGAATCTGTTGGCAAGGTAAAGAACTACTAAAGGTATGGCAGTGTGTCCGCTCGGAAAGGCATCTCTTTTTATCCCCTCGAGCTGGTTCAGGAGTCTCTGTATTGGCTCTGCAATAAAAAGACCCTGAAGTTCAGTAGTCTGCAGATGGTTTATAGTAAATCTTGGCCCGATAGCGGGTATTAAGATATAGCCAAGGTAGGAAAGATAAAAGCAAAACAGAATCAGAAACAATGTCCTGTCAAATTCTCCTCTTTGATTAGACAGGAAAAGGGTGACGCCAAAAATGAGTGGGATAAAATAGTATGTTGAATAGGCAAGTTGAAGTAAATCAGTCAGAAGAGGACTCATGATCTTCTCCAGCATGACTGTAGGATGACCATGAAAGATTAGATAATCAATCCTGATGAGCGCCAGGTCTTTATCCTCTGGGTTCACAAAGTGAACGAGATCGCCAAGACTGTCAAAGATTACCAGCACACAGATTGTCGGAAAAATCACATTATAAAAAAGACTTAAAAAGTTATTGCGATTTTTAAACCTGATGATAATAATCTGAGAAACAATAAGAATTAAATAAATACTCATAAGAGTGGGAGCCTTTGGCACATTTTTATAAAATATCATTGTCAGAACCGAGAGAAACAGAAGGAAAAGGATTGTTACTGCATCTGCGGGTCTAAGCCCAAAGATAACTTTTGTCATTTATAGCTTGCTTAATACCCTCTTTATTGCCTTTTCTTTTTTCGATAGCTTTCTTGGACTGCCTTTTCTGCTTGTCTGAATATATTCTTCATCATAAACTTCATATGCGATACTCTTTTCAGTGTTCATTTTCTCTATGGCATTCGTAAAATCTTCTGAAGATATCGGTACAGAACCCGATGTCCATGCATGCGCTGCTATATCCCTATCAGATGTTACTACAACCCATCCACGCTTTTCAGAGGAGATTATGCGCCTTATGACGGAATCAGCCTTCTCGCCAAGTCTCGAGTAGATAACCCTTATTCCACCAATTACAGAGTGATTTTCCTTGGCGCCTCCTGTTTTCCATCCATCAAAAACAACCGTTATATTGTGACCTTTTTTCTTTTTGTATTCAATAAGGGACTCAATCAGCATATTCCTCTGCTTTTCGAGATCCTTATGATAGATACCAATCAGGTTGTAACCATCAATGATTATCGAGAAAATAACAAAACCTCCCTACTGCAGCGGCCCTTTCAAGAGGCGAATATCGTCGATCCATACAGTGCCCTTGCCATTGATAACCAGATTGAGTTTCACGTTGTCAGGATTTTCTCCTTTTTTCAAAAAGAATGGCGTCTCCTCTGTTGCCCAATCCGCAGTACCAGTTAGCGGAGTCTGTAACCCCCGGGAAAAGAACTCGCCTTTACCT
>CAZLFE010000129.1:4615-5607 GCA_964558725.1 uncultured Nitrospiraceae bacterium
AGTGACACCACATCTCAAGGTACACTTTACCTTCTGCATTTTCTGTGCGAGCCTTAGCCTGGTAAATCAAAAGTGCATTCTCAATATCTATATCGCCAACCTCAAATAAACGCACTACAGTAGGTTCAGTTGCAGTAATTCGCAGAGATCCCTTGCCATCACTTGAGACTGCCTTATCAATCTGAACACCAGACTGAGTAATAATTCCTTCCATGTTATCAATGGGAAACTTTTTTAGTTCGACCACCTTTTTTGACGGTTTAGAACAACCAACTACAACAAAAATCATCGCAACACATACACAAAAAGCCAGAGTCCTCATAGCCATAAATCTTACCTCCTTTTTGTGTCAGCCAATTTTGCATTTTGGACAAATTATAGCAGATTTATGCTTCTAAAGAGCGGGGTTTGGTTGATTAATATCCCTAAAGATCGTAGATAAACTCTCTGTCGTCTGCCCATTGCAGGCAATCAGAAAGTAGAACAATTGTTTTAATCTTTAATTTTCCTTTTCATGCCTGTTATGAACGGCTAACTCGTTTACATCCGCATTGCAGATATACTCCCAATTTGGCGGTATAGACGCAATACGGATGTACCGCCTTCATGGAGTTCCCACAGTCTAATTATTGATTGAAACCCTTACATTGTCAAGAGAAGTATGGGCGTAACCCAGTTCGATAGGATTCCTTTTTCATATCCCCTCCCTTGGTGGGAGGGGCGGAGGGGAGGGGGATTTTTTAATGAAAGAATTCCTCGAAGCTCTGCTTCGGGGTGCGATATGTTTGTCATTCCCGCTTGTCGGGAATCCTTCTTTGGATACAGAGTTACAGAAAGATTCCGGACGAGCCGGAATGACAGATTCGATACCTCGCAGCTTGCTGGCTGTCTAACAATATAAAAAATGTTGTTCTGTCATTCTGAACTTGTTTCAGAATCTAATAGTTTTAACTACTTATAGTTCTAATAGATCCCGAATCAAGTTCGGGATG
>CAZLFE010000130.1:0-5323 GCA_964558725.1 uncultured Nitrospiraceae bacterium
GTTTATTTCTTTGCATAACAAACAGTCATAGGTGGTGGGGCATGTGGTTGTAATCTCCACATAGAAAGACGTGCGTCGCAAAGTTCTTAATTCCCGTCGAGTACTCACAGGAGCAAACAAAGCATCAATTTTCGATATCTGGTCAGTTCCGATTGAAGCAAACATAGCAAGGACAGATCATGGGTGTTTCTTTTGATATCAATGACGCATCGTCTAAACCTGGCAGGGCATTGAATACGAAAAAAGAAACACGCTTTTTATGAGCGGATGCGGTAAGAAGAAGCAACATAGCGATGTCCGGTAACCGCTTCACCTACAAAGACTCACCTTCGGAAAGTCGACACAATTGAAGGTAACAAGAGAAATATGCATTAACGATGAGCCACCGAGCGAGCGAGAATGGTCGACTGCCGTGTTAGCTGATGTGGATGGGTTTCGCCTTGCTCAACTCAACGGCCCTATGGCGTCTTGGCTCCTACTTCTTGCCGACGAATAGCCCATATCCATGGTACTGAAACAGCTCCAAGGGGAGATCGAACTGCTTCTTGATGGATTGCCTGACTGCCGGATTCGTAATGTACAGACGCAGCGCCCGGCCCCATGCTCTCAGAATCCACCGCCAGCCAACCCACTCTAATCTGCTCTTGATTTCTGCGCGAGCGTCAATCTGGTGGATTCTCACGATCCGCTCCTGTAACCCGGATGCCTCCCAAAGCGCCTGCCAAGTCTCAATGGTCGAGATAAAAGGACCGATTGCATCCTTAACCTGCTCAAGCATCTCAGGAGACGGCTGCTTAATCCAGAAGACCTCGTTCAGCCCAACGTAGCCGCCTGGCCTTGTCACTCGCACGCACTCCCGAATCGCCCGCTGCTTGTCTTCTACGAATGCGAGCACGGATTCGCAGATGACAACGTCGAATCGGTCTGCTTCGAAAGGCAACTCCAATACGTCGGCAGTCCGGAACTCAACCTTGGCCTCGACCCCCTCTTCTCTTGCGCGCTGGCGTGACCAGCCAATCATTTTCTCCGAGATATCCACGCCCGCCACATCGCAACCGTACTTCTTGGCAATGTAGGCGGGTCCGATGCCAATTCCACAGCCCACATCCAGGACCTCCTGAGCATCCTCAATGTGGCAGAGCGACAGAAGCTCGTTCGTTGCTTCAAACCCACCACTGTGCTTGGTAATGCCGACATAGGCTTGCATGTCGAGATATTTCATGCCCAATTGAGCATTCTTCTTCGTAGTTATAGCCTTCTCTCCTTTTCTCTCACTGCTGTGAGCATGCCTAACAAGTTATTATACGGAAAAAACTGGCTAACCACCTTTTTGGGAGTGATAGCCGGAACGCAATTACTGGTCTGAGTTTAGGGCTGGCCGCACCCGTATCTCTAATAATATCTGGATGTAATAGGTAGGCCCATTCAGCATATCGTAAGTGCAGCTTACAGGAAGGAGCAAATAGGAAATGATTCTTCCTGAAGTCGCCGTTTTCAAGACTGTTAGAATGTTGTATACTTTAACCAATAATCTGTAGGAGACAGGTCCAGACGGAAAAGGCATCTGCAAAATTCAAAGATGGGGTACTGGAGATAAGAATACCAAAAACTGAAGAGGCTAAGAAAAAAGAGAAAAAAGTAGTGATTGAATAATACACAGGAAAGGAGTTTAGGAAAATGGCATACTATGTAATTCTCAGCAAATTAACCGATGAAGGGAGGAAGACTCTTAAGGAGAAACCTTCGAGGATATTTGAGGTTAACAAGGAATTGGAGGCTATGGGGGTAAAGGTCAAAGAGCAGTTTGCTGTGTTAGGTCCTTATGATTTTGTGAATATCATCGAGGCGCCAGATAATCTGACTATTATGAAGGCATCTGCGGAGATCGGATCGAGAGGTTCTGTACAGATCCTTACATTACCTGCAATTCCAATAGAGGAACTTGTGAAGAAATTGAAATAAAATTATCTCGCAAATCTGCATAGGGCGAGTTAAAACATCTCGCCCTTTTTATTGCATATTTCAACCAATAATAATTAATTTTCTTACTCATTAAAAAGTGAAGGCTCGTAGGTGGAAGTCGCAACCTTAATCCGATCCTTAGGCTGCATATTTACAGATGTACTCCGCTCTTATTGTGAACTGTCCGGTAGGCGTATTGGATTAAGTAATCGATAATAGTTTCGTCCCTCTTGAGACTAAACAGTTGAAGGTGTTTGTCAGGACTTAATCCAATATCTGTAAGGACAAGTTCTCAGCTTCACGGATCGAGAATTCTCTCACGCTCTCAGAGCAGGATACTTATTCATTAAAATTTCTTTCAGCATATTAGCCCTGTCAATAAACTCGTAACAAGCATTCTTTAAACAAGGAACAATGCAGTCCATTATCTTCTCCATATCCGCTGTTATCGATGCAATCTGGATATCTGATAAAGCATCGTCTGCAATGCATTTGTTTTAAATCAATTACCCGCTTTAGTGATGCATGTCACGGAATCAATTGTGAGGAGTAGCTACAGTTAAAGTGAGGATGGGAAAAAGGTTGAGTGTATGCCGAATCAAGACACCATTAAGAAGATTGGCACCTCGATGCTTAGTGTATTTGTATCATTCATCTTCCTCTTTTTTTTGCCCATCTCGGTCGGTGCAGAAGTTAAAAATAAACAGGACAACTCTATGCTGGTACATGTCCCCATTCTTCTCTATCACCGCTTTGGACCTTCAGTTGCCGACCACATGACCGTCACTACCGCAGTTTTCGAGTCACACCTTGAACATCTCAGGAAAAATGGTTATACCGTGATACCTCTCAGACAACTTGTGAATTATTATTTCCAGAAAGGACCTCCCCCTCCGAAAAAATCAGTGGTGATTGTTGTTGATGACGGCCATAAAACGGTTTATACAGATATGCTGCCCCTGGTAAAAAGGTACCGCATACCGGTGACGCTCTTCTTATACCCTTCGGCCATATCAAACGCTTCGTATGCTATGACCTGGGACCAGCTCAGGGAGATAAAGAAAACCGGTCTTTTTGATCTGCAAGGACATACCTACTGGCACCCGAATTTCAAACAAGAGCAGAAAAAATTAAATCCGGCTGACTATAAGGAGTTTGTAGAGATGCAGCTAAAGAGATCAAAAGAAAGACTGGAAAAAGAACTCGATGTCAATGTGGATATGCTCGCATGGCCGTTCGGCATCTATGATGATTGGCTCATTGCAAAAGCTGCTGAGTCAGGTTATATGGCCGCATTTACCATAGAACGACATCATGCAAGCAACTTTGAGAACGTTAT
The DNA here is from genome assembly GCA_964558725.1 of uncultured Nitrospiraceae bacterium. GTDB lineage: Bacteria > Nitrospirota > Thermodesulfovibrionia > Thermodesulfovibrionales > SM23-35 > DASPRG01. The sequence goes on from CAZLFE010000130.1 coordinate 3,302, forward strand.
GAAGATTCCGCGTTACCTTTTAAATAATGCTGATAAAGGGAAGGTATTTGAAAGGATGCTGGAAAGAAACTCCCCCAGCTGAAAGGATGACGATAAAATGAGAGGAAATTTCAAAAGATCCATATTATTGCTCGCCGCCCTGTGCGTTTTGCCGAAACAGGAATATGTATCAGGATATATGAGCGGCAAGGTTATCGATTATTTAACGAAGAATCCCATATCAGGAGCCATCATTACCGGCAACAATGAAATCGTCCAGACTGACAATAATGGCATGTTTGTAATAAGAAATTCGACTAATAAGGTAGGAATACGGGCTTATGGATACGCAAGGGCCGAGCAAGTCATCGCCTCGCCTCAAACTCAGGTGCCTGAGATAGAATTAAAGCCTTTTAAACCACGCGCCCTCTATCTTTCCTTTTATGGGATCGGCGACAGGTCCCTTAGGGAATCTGCACTCAAACTCATGGAGGAGACCGAAATCAATTCACTTGTCATTGACGTGAAAGGAGACAGAGGCGTCATAACGTATAAGAGTTCGGTCCCCTTCGCCTCCGAGATTGGAGCCCAGAAGTTGATTATTGTTAAGGACATCAGGAACCTGCTGCAGTCCTTGAGGCAGAGGGGCATATATACCATAGCGCGCATTGTAGTGTTTAAGGACAATATCCTCGCAGAAGCACGTCCCGAACTTGCAGTTAAGACACAGGATGGAAGGATCTGGCGCGACAGGGAAAATCTTGCATGGGTTGACCCATCCAGAAAAGAGGTATGGGATTACAATATTGATATAGCCGTCGAAGCTTCCCAAATCGGATTTGACGAGATACAGTTCGACTATGTCCGCTTCCCTGACAAAAACAACCTTAAATTTGCTGTAGAGAGCACAGAGGAAAACAGGACAAAGTCCATCTCAGGATTTCTCAAAGAGGCAAGAAGAAGACTTGAACCTTATAATGTCTTTCTTGCTGCGGATATATTCGGTTACGTCTGCTGGAATCTTAATGATACACAGATCGGACAGAAACTTGAGGATATTGTATCCCATGTTGACTATCTTTCTCCTATGCTTTATCCCTCAGGGTTCCAATACGGGATACCTGGTTACAGAAATCCTGTGGCAAATTCTTACAAAATAGTGTACCTTTCCCTAAAGAGGGCACAGAAACGTGCGAACATTTCATCAGTCCGCTTTAGGCCCTGGCTGCAGGCATTCAAGGATTATGCCTTTGACAAGAGGCACTTTACAGGGAAGGAAATAAACGAACAGGTAACCTCTGCTGAGGAATTCGGTGCAGGCGGCTGGATGCTCTGGAATCCAAGAAATGTCTATTCTCCGGATGGTCTGAGAAAGGAGCTTACACCAGTTAGAGTCGCCTACAAGAGTAACTGAATGTACAATTTAGAATTGATATGTTTTTTGGAGTAATCGTCAGGACTCTCTTTACATTGATACTCTTCGTCCTGATTGGTCTGATAGTTTTGTTCCCAGCTCAATCCCAGGATACCCAACCTGTAATCCGTCAGGAACAACTGGAGTCAATTACTGCAATCGTAGATAATGCTATCCATGAAGGTAAGATTCCAGGGGCTGTTCTCCTGATCGGTAATCAGGGAAAGGTTGTTTACCGTAGAGCCTTTGGATTCCGCGCGCTTAGGCCGAAAAAACTCTGCATGACCGAGGACACTATTTTTGATATCGCTTCCCTCACTAAGGTGGTCGCAACAACCACTGCCGTAATGCAGCTCATAGAAGAGGGCAAACTGCAACTTGACGCTCCTGTCGCCAGGTATTGGCCAGCATTTAAGGCAAATGGCAAGGGTGGAATCACAGTTCGGGAGCTTCTCACTCATTATTCAGGACTCCGGCCAGATCTGAAACTCAAACATAAATGGTCAGGGTACAGGAAAGCCATGAAGATGATTGTCGCTGAAAAACCTGTTTATCCTCCAGGTACAAGTTTTACTTACAGCGATATAAACTTCGAAGTCCTCGGGGAACTCGTTCGCAGAGCATCAGGC
>CAZLFE010000131.1:0-5282 GCA_964558725.1 uncultured Nitrospiraceae bacterium
CTTTCAATAGAAGGCTGACGGCTCGTTACCACCGCGCAGCGGTTTAGTTCTTCACATAGAAATGTGTGTTTTCAAAAGTTGCTCCCCATACTGAAGTACTTCCTGAAATCGTGATTTTTGAATCTTGGCTCACAATACAACATTACAAACGGTAATCCTCGAATGGTTATAAAGTAAATTATTAATTTTATATCCATGAATTTCGTAGGAGAAACACCTACATATAAAAAAGCTAAATTCTTACAAAAAAATAAGAATTATACTGATACCCCTCGCTTGTACTTTAGATATATAGTATAACTGCAAAATAAAGTATCAATGGAAAGGCCTTTTAAAGCATAGGTATCTTATTGAAAAAAGTAGGGAAAGAAAGTGAATGAAGTAAATTTTCAAGAGGAAATCGTCAAAGTAGCACGTGACCTCTTTGAGAGGAGCGGTCGAGTAGAAGGGCGTGACCTGGATAATTGGCTTGAAGCTGAAAGGATTGTAATGACACGATTCAGGCAGCGAGAAAAGCCCGAGACGGAAACACCTACTACAAAGAAAAAGAATTCAATAACCAAGAGGAGCGTTCCATAATCCAAAGACCGCTCCAGAGACTACAGCAAAACTCGAAAAAGATATTAGAGAACTTCAAGAGAAGATTCACAAAAAGGCACCTCAAGAGTGCTGGTGGTAAAAACAGCCGCTCATGAACCTTTTAGGGTAGCCAGTACTTCTTGCTAACTCTTTTGTTTTAATTAAGGATAACAGGAGTTAAGGAAAATCAACACGAAAATCATTTGAAATCAAAGCTCATAGCAATACCTGTGAAGGTAATTGCAACAATTATTGCTCTTATGATTTTGACGAGATTTGGCTATGTTGTTTATGACTTCATTCAGAACCCTTTTCATGAACCAGCAACTCTTGGTGAGGAAGCCTTTAAACATGTGATGACGGCATTAATATTGTTAGAACTATTGGCACTAACCCTTCGATTTCTTATCCAGGAGATAATAGACCTAAATCTAATTGTCATAATAGTTTTAACAGCCCTTGGGGGAGATATAATCACCATGAATATTAAAGAAGTGGATTATACAAAACTATTATCGATTGGATTCATATTTGAAAAATAAAATCTTTACGGTGAGACATGGAAGGCCAAAAGCGGGCAGGATGTCGAGTGCGATCATAATCTTTTCCCTTTTTTCACTCCTGATAACTTCTTTTTCTTCTGAGGTCTCCGCTTCGGAGCTGTCTGAAAATCTCTCCAAGGAGGAGAAGCTGATCGCCCTCAATGCCGGAATGGTAGTGGCAACCTTCTTGTGGGGTTTTGCCTATTGGGATTATGGAAAGTTCGATCCCCATTTTAAATCGGAGATGTGGTTTTCCAAAGAGAGCTATCGGGGAGGGGCCGACAAATTCGGCCATCTCTATGCAAGCTATCTCCTGTCCACAGTCCTCTGTAGCCTCTATTCTTCCTGGGGATACGAGGAGAAAGATGCCGCTCGACTGGGGGCCCTTTCTTCCTTTATCCTTCAGGCGGCCATGGAGGTGGGCGACTCTATTAGCAGATACGGATTTTCCTACGAAGACGTTATTATGAACGGCCTGGGAAGTGCCTTTGGCTATATCCTCAATAGCAATCCCGAGATCGCAAGGAAGATCGACATCAGACTCGAATACTTTCCATCCCGGGGATTTCTCAATAAGGGCGGGCTGGATTTCACTACCGATTATGACGGCATGAAGTTCCTTTTTGCTCTGAAACTCGACGGTTTAGACTTTATAAAGGACAGACACGGGTATCTCAAATATCTCGAAGTTGAAGTCGGCTATTATACAAGGGGCTATAAATGGAAAACGACAAGGGAAAAGAGCCGGAATGTCTTTTTCGGTCTCGGGATAAACCTCTCCAAGGTTCTTGAATCGTTCTCCTTCGGGAAGACCGCCAGGGTCTTCAATTATTATCAGATGCCTTACTCCTATGCTCCTATAACAGTCGATTTGAATTGAGCCTCCGGATGGGAGGTGCTCGATGATTTTTTCATTTAAGGCCTGTGGAAGTATCCAACAGATCTGCACGACTGCGGCAAGTAAAATTATAGATGAGACTCTTTATTCAACATTTCGACCCCTATTTCAAGACATCATACTCACTATTTTTAGGTAGAGCAAACAACTCGAAGTGGTAAACCCGTTCTCCTCTCCTTCCTGAACTCAACGCCTCTTGGAGTCCCCATAGAGATCAACCGTTCACATAGAAAGCAACATTCTGTGAGGTTTCTGGCCAACGTTGAGTTATTTCCTGAAGGTGTAATTTTTGGGTATTGCCCTGCAATACGATACTACAAACGGAAACCGATAAACCAAAAAGATAAGTTTATTATACCTCTCATCTTTACTGGTAGGATAACATCTATAGCGTAATGAAGGTTACGATCTAACATTTCATTAAGAAGCGGAGTCATAACAGGAGACAATGAAGCCGACTCTGTTTGAATAATTTTAATTATTACTCTTTTTCGGTTATTCCACAATTTTTTATGAATTGCCCAATCTGAACACCAAGATAGACACATTTAATGCCATCCATACATTCATCAGCATCCTTTTTCTCAAGATGGGTGGTAAGTTCGTGCTTATCTTTTTTAAATTTTACTATATAGGCATTCTTTCCTGTATCGAAATCGAGACTGACGGAAATACCGTGTTTTTCGATATCCGGATACATTTCCACTATTTTGTCTTTTAAAGCAACATTCGTGTAACCCATAAATCCTCCTTAGGTCTATTATAGTAGACCTTAAATTTCTTACGTCCTTGTTTGAACGATCCCAAAGTGGTTGAGAGCTGAATATTCTTCTCTAACAGTCAGCCTCAACTACTTCAGGCAATCATCACGCCACATGCAGTTAAGTTGATCACAGATACCTGCTGCAGCTTTTCCAAAACAATCAAAGTTCCCTTCCGCTCGCTGAATCGTCCTAATAGCATCAGCCTTCTTCATATTTCCGATGCTTACTTCCTTTGCCAGAGCAATTCCCCTTATCTGTCTTATGGTCAGATGAGCCATAATTCCATCCTCCTTACGTACTTCTATTCTATCTTTACCTTTTTTTCTTTCTTCTTAGCTTCCTCGGACTTTGGTATTCTTGTTTCAAGAACCCTTCTTTAAATTTCGCTGATACCTTCTCCGTCTGTACCTCTGTAGGCAGACGGAAGGATCGTGTGAAGGAGCCGTATGAACGTTCCATCCTGTAATAATTCTTCTTCTCGATCTTTTCCTCTTTCTTTTTCTCTCCAGAAATAGTTGCGACGTCATCCGTCACTTTTACATCTATATCCTCTTTACTTATCCCAACGTGACGTCGTACACCGACCTGACCGTCGCCCCAGAGACGACGTACCGGTACCGAGTGTTCGCCTACAGCGCGGCGGGCAGCTCCTTGCCGTCGAACGAGTATACGATCACAACGCTGGCCACGCCGCCCGCAGCGCCAGCGAACCTCACAGCGACGCCGTCCGCTCCCGCACCGACAACGCCAACGGTCACCCTGACCTGGATCGACAACGCTACGAATGAGACAGGCTTCACGATCCAGAGGGCAACAGATTCTGCCTTCACGGTGGATCTCACGACGTTCCTGATCACCTTGGCCAACGTGACCACCTACACCGACACGGCCGTGGCGCCGAAGACGACCTACTACTAACTACTACCGCGTGCAGGCATCCAACACGTCAGGTTCCTCAGTCTGGTCGAACACGGGAAGCGCGGTAACGCCCGGCCAGATACCCGAGGCCCCGTCGACACTGGCGTGCCCGACTGTGACGAAGAACTCCGTGACGCTGTCCTGGCAAGACAATGCGACCAATGAGCAGGGGTTCTACGTTGAGAGGGCTGCGGCCCCTGCCGGCTCGTTCACCCGCGTGGCCACGACGCCGGCCAACTCAGTGACACCGCCGGCCACGACCACATACACCAACACGGGCCTCAAGAACAACAGGACGTATTACTACCGCGTCCAGGCCTACAACGCTGACGGGGTAACAGCCTACACCAACACCGCAGGGCCCTGCAAGACCAAGAAGTAGCAAGTCGGAGAAAGTTGACTTCAGGGAGGGGCTTCGGCCCCTCCCTGATTCTTTATAATGTGCTTCACCGTGCTATCTTAACCCTGATTATTCATAAATCATTGCGTTTGCACAGATGGTAGAGCATTGTCGCTCATTCTTGGTCGTTCCGACCTCCGAGGCTTTTGCCTCTCTATTTCCACACTGTATTTGACTATCGGCAAAAGAATCCGCTCCAATACTCTATCATCTGTTAGTTCTTGTCATTTTATGAATAAAGTGGGTTAATAGTGAAAGGCAGTAATATGCAATGGTGACACGGTTTTACCTCTATAACTTTATCGTCCTATAAGAGAGGAAAAGAGAAGGCAAGTAATAAAAAAAGAAAAAGCTGTCACAGATATTAAATGGCGCATTGAGATAGATGTTGTTGACTCCTTCGCACCATCTCACTAATACTCGATTTTTTTACTCTATATTACCATCATAATCGCTAATCTGAATAAAGGTATTCCGCAATGCCTAGGATACTGCAATCACGAGAGCTAAACTTCAAAAGAAGCTCTTTCACGATTTGAGAAGAACGGCTGTAAGAAATATGGTAAGAGCCGGGATCCCTGAAAAGTTTGCCATGCAGATTTCAGGGCATAAGACAAGGTCTGTTTTTGACAGGTATAACATAGTGAATGAGACGGACCTAAAGAACGCATCCGAGAAGATTGTGAGACTCCATCAAAAGACAGAAAAAAAGCTGTCACAGTTACAAAATGGTTACAATTTAGTTACAATGCCCAATTGTCAGATATTTTTAGGTGACCAAAAGGAGACCAATGAAACACTGTAACTCTTTGATATTAAATGATTATGTTGGCGGAGGGGGAGGGATTCGAACCCCCGGTGGAGTTACCCCCACAACGGTTTTCGAGACCGCCCCATTCAACCACTCTGGCACCCCTCCGAAAATTACTTGATAATATTAATATTTTCATTGACCATAATCAAGACAATGCGCCTCATAATTATGGGCATTAAGAACATCTACGAACGGTTTGTCTGGTTTGACAATAGGGTAAGGTCAGGGAAATATCACATACCCAAGAGCTTTAGCACACACGAGCATCTTCAGTCATCATTCGGAATTTATAAGTGATGAAAAAAAAGTTACGTTTGTTTGTAAATTAAGGTCTGGAGTTCTAAGCTCAAATAGGTCATAACCGTGG